>JAJUKC010000126.1 GCA_029264995.1 Marinobacter sp.
GACGTATTCCCGCTCGATGCCGCGCTTGAGTTCGTCGTGGCAGTGGTTGAACAGCAGGTTCATGGCGTCGCGGGTCATGTCGTACCAGGCGTCGCGCTTCTTGTTGCGGCCGCCGCGGCCGGAGTAGTTCAGGTGCGACAGATAGAACTTGTCGATCTGGTGCTCGTCCAGCATCTCCAGCATGGCCGGCAGTTCCGGGTAGTTATCCTGGGTCAGGGTGAAGCGCAGGCCCACCTTGATGCCGGCTTGCTTGCACAGGGCTACGGCGTGCATGGACTCTTTGAAGGCGCCTTTTTTCTGGCGGAATTCGTCGTGGGTGGCTTCCAGGCCGTCGATACTGATGCCTACGTAGTCGTAGCCCACTTCGGCGATTTTGCTGATGTTGTCTTCGGTAATCAGGGTGCCATTGGTGGACAGGCCCACGTAGAAGCCCATGGCTTTGGCCCGGTGGGAAATATCAAAGATGTCCGGGCGCATCAGCGGTTCGCCGCCGGAGAGGATGAGTACCGGTACGCCGAAGGCTTTGAGGTCGTCCATTACCTTGTAGACTTCCTGGGTGGTCAGTTCGCCTTTGAAGTCGATGTCCGCTGAAATCGAATAGCAGTGTTTGCAGGTGAGGTTGCAACGGCGAATCAGGTTCCAGATCACCACCGGGCCGCTGGGTTTGGGGACCGGGCGTACCGGTGCCGGATTCATCAGGCTTTTGATGTAGCGGGTCATGCGAAACATAGTTTTTCTCTCTCATCGGGAGTGGCTTTCTTGCCTCTCCGGGCGGGCCTTTACCGGCTCTCTGCCCTTCTAACTATCCCCCTGCGGGCGCTGGGTATCCATACCTTTGATGGAGTACTTCAGGGGGTACGTGCTACTGCTTATCTGTTTGTTTTTTCAATCGTAATCCGGTTTTTTTCAGGATGGCGGAGCTGTACAGGATGGTGTGTCCGGTGCAGGCATCGCCGAGTACCTCGCGGATCTGTGCTGCCTTGTGCTCCACCTCGTCCCGGCTGACCCCGTGAACCATGGCAAACAGGTTGTAGCTCCAGTAGGGCAAGTGCCGGGGGCGCCGGTAGCAGTGGCTGACAAAGGGCAGGCAGCCGATTTTCTCGCCCAGTTCGGCAATCGCATCGTCGCTTACATCCCAAACGGTCATGCCGTTGAAGCGAAACCCCAGACGGTAATGGTCGGGTACCGCCGCTACCCGGCGGATAACACCGGTCGCCTGCATCCTCTGAAAACGTGTCAGCACTTCATCGGCGGGCATATCCAGTTGTTTGCCCAATTCGGCCCAGGGGTCGGAAACCAGGGGCAGTCCGGACTGGGTGGCGACAATGAGTTCGCGGTCTCGCGCACTCAGCACAGAGTCAGACTTCGAAGTGAAGGTGGACATGGAACTCCTGCTCCTTGGGCATGTTGTAAACCGGGTAGCCAGTGAGAGACTCAATGCGCTGGATGGTTTCGATAATGCCTTCCGGGGTTTCTGTGGCCAGAACAAACCACATGTTCAGTTCATGCTCGCGGCGGTAGTTGTGGGCCACCTCGGGAAAGCTGTTCACCTGCTCGGTCACCCTGCTGAAATCCGCTTCCGGAATCCGCATGGCTGCGAGCGTCAGGCCGCCGCCCATTTCCCCGGCATGGAACATGGGCCCAAAGCGGGTCAGCGTGCCATTGTCCAGCAAGGCCTTCAGGTGCTGCAACAGCGTGACTTCTGATACGCCCAGTTCATCGGCCACGTCTTTGTAGGGTGCTGGCGTGAGCGGCAGGCCGTACTGCAGGCGATTGATGATGGCGCGTTCCAGGGGCGTGAATTCGGGTAGCGTCGGCTTGTCGTCCGATGACTTTGAACGCTCAGCAATTGCTGACATAACGGCCTCCGCGCTGCAGGTAGGCTTTGTTGCTGAACAGGATGGCATGGTCCACATCGTTCAGCTCGTGTTGCTCAATCAGGCTCGCAAGCTGGTTCAGAACCCGTTCGCGACTGACACCATGGATCATGCAGAACAGGTTGTAGGGCCAGTCTGGCAGGCGCCTTGGGCGCTGATAACAGAGGGTGACACAGGCGGCGGCTGCCATGGCCTCGCCCAGTGTTGAAACCCGGTCGTCCGGCACGTTCCAGACCACCATAGCGTTGGCGCGATAGCCCAGGGTGCGGTGCTTGACCACCAGCCCCAGGCGTTTGATCAGCCCCTGCTGTTGCCACTGGCTGACAGCGTTCATAACCTGTTGTTCGGACAGCCCGGTGCGTTCGGCCAGGGTCTGATAGGGGCGAGGTGTCAGGGGCAGGCCGTTTTCCAGCTGCTCGCGCAACCTCAGCAGGCCCCAGGCACTCATGGATCCGGTATCAAACAGATAACTGTAGTTCGGGCCGGTGGCAGGCAGGTTCATGGTAATGCCTCCCAGTCGATGTCAAAGCCCAGGTCGATATGGTAACCCTCGACCATTGGCAGTCTCAGCATCGGCAGCTTCAACTGGTGTTCCAGCTCGTCCAGCCGTTCCTCCAGAGTGTCTTCATCCGGAGCGGTCATCACGAACCAGAGGTTGTAGGTGTGCTCCCGGGCGTAGTTATGATTCACGCCCGGGGCACGGTTGATCCGGGCCGCCACCAGATCCATTTGTTCTTCTGGCGCGGCCACGGCAGCCAGCAGGCTGGCGCCCGCCTGACTGTGTTCAAACACCGGGCCGACCCGGCTGAGCACCTGCTGTTCCTGCAGGGCAGACAGTCTCTGGATAACCTCTTCCTCGGTCAGGCCCAGTGTCCGGGCCATTTCCTCGTAGGGGCGTTCGCAGACCGGCAGGTTACGCTGGTAACTGTCGATCAGTTGTCTGTCTGCCGCATCCAGTCTCATCAGGTTGCTCCTCCGGGCCGGGGCCGGGATCAGTACACGTCGTGCTGGGTGTTGTAAGTGTTGAACTTACCGGTCGGGGTGACCATGTAGTCGCCCTTGATCACCTTCTTCAGCTTGCGTGTCTTGTCGTCGACCACAACGATGGCGGATTTCTTGTCCTGGGTGTTCCAGACAGAGAACCACACTTCATCGCCCGCCTTGTTGTATTCCGGCTGAACCACACGCTTGGGACCTTCGCCCAGCTCGGCCCACTCGGCAATCGGCAGCACTTCGTAGCCGGCATCGAAGTTGTTGATGTCGAATACGGCAACGCTCTGGCTTACGGCTTCAGCCGGGTTCAGGGCGGTGTCTACCCACAGGTTCTTGGACTTCGGATGGGTCTTCACGAACAGTGAGCCGCCACCCTGGCCATCCACCGTGCGAACGACTTTCCAGGCTTTGTCCGGGTGGCCTTCCGGGTCGGTACCGATCATCTGGATGGTCTGATCACCCAGGTGAGAGGTCGCCCAGACCGGACCATGCTCGGGGTCAACAAAGTTGGCGCCACGTCCCGGATGCGGAATCTTGCCAACGTCAACAATCGCCTCCAGGTTACGATCCTGGGCATCCACAACCGCAATCTTGTTGGAGTTGTTGGCCGCCGTCAGGAAGTAACGCATGCTGGCATCCCAGCCGCCATCGTGCAGGTATTCCGCGGCATCAATGGAGGTGATGTTCATGTTCTCCATGTCTTCGTAGTTCACTAGCATGATCTTGCCGGTTTCTTTCACGTTGACGATGAATTCCGGGTGGGCGTGGGAGGCGACAATGGCAGCGACCCGTGGCTCAGGATGGTATTCCTGGGTGCTCACGGTCATGCCCCGGGTGCTCACGATCTTCTTCGGCTCCAGGGTGTCGCCGTCCATGATCACGAACTGGGGCGGCCAGTAGGTGCCGGCAATGGCGTACTTGTCTTCCCAGCCCTTGTACTTGGAGGTCTCGACAGAACGCGCTTCCATACCAACCTTGATCTTGGCTACGGTTTGCGGCTCTTCCATCCACAGGTCGATCATGTTGATCAGGGCGTCACGGCCGATAACCATCACGTAACGGCCAGAGGCAGAC
>JAJUKC010000131.1 GCA_029264995.1 Marinobacter sp.
ATTGGCCGGAGATCTGGTTATTTGCGCACCGGTTGTTGAAAAAGAGGCGCAGGAACAGCATAAAGAGCCTGTAGCCCACTGGGCTCATATGGTGGTGCACGGTATGTTGCACCTTCAGGGCTACGACCATATTGAAGATAATGAAGCCGAGGTCATGGAAGCCCTCGAGATCCGGCTGCTGGCGCAGCTCGGATTTGCTAACCCTTACGAAGCAGAGGAAACGGAACCAGACTCATGAGCGACGATCAGTCGAGTCGCAGTCAGGGCAACAAGTCCTGGCTGGAGCGTATATCACAGGCCTTTTCCAGCGGGCCTGAGTCCGTCGAGGACGTGCTGGAAATCCTGCGGGATGCTGAATCCCAGAGCATTATTGATGCTGACTCCATGAGCATCATTGAAGGCGCCATGCAGGTGATCGACATGCGGGTGGACGAAATCATGATCCCCCGCTCCCAGATGATCACCGTAAAGGCCTCTCAGGAACCCAAAGAATTCCTGCCCGAGATTATATCCTCCGCCCATAGCCGCTTTCCGGTCATCGGCGAGAGCCAGGATGACGTCATCGGGGTACTGCTGGCGAAAGACCTGCTTCCTCTTGCCCTCAACAACGATCTGAACTGGAACCGTATCCGCGAAATCCTGCGGCCACCCACCTTTGTTCCCGAAAGCAAGCGTTTGAACCAGCTGCTCAAGGAGTTCAAGGAAAACCGCAATCACATGGCCATTGTGGTGGACGAGTACGGCGGAACCGCCGGCCTTATTACCATCGAAGACGTGCTGGAACAGATCGTCGGTGAAATCGAAGACGAGCATGACTTCGATGAGGAAACCCATATCAAGGCCCGGGGCGACGGGACCTTTGCGGTGAAGGCCGTGACGCCCATCGATGATTTCAACGAATTCTTCGAGACAGACATGGATGAAGAAGAGTTCGATACCATTGGCGGCCTGGTACTGAAAGAATTTGGACACCTGCCCAGACGGGGCGAAACGGTTGAATTCGGCGGCTTGCAGTTTACTATTGCCAACGCCGATAACCGAGTCATCCGTCTGTTGCAGGTAACCCGCAGTGAGTCATGATCCACAGCACCCGCCGCTGAAATTCCCGTTCACCACCCGAAAATGGCTGGGCGCCGCAATCCTTGTGATTGCAGGCGCTCTGCAAACACTGACCTTCTCGCCATTCTATCTGTGGTGGCTGGGGCCCTTGTCGGTGTTTCTGATCCTGCTGGTCACCGTGCATCAGGCGCCGGACAAGCTGTTCCGCTCCGGCTGGCTGGTCGGGCTTGGCCTGTTCGCCTCTGGCGCCAGCTGGATTTATGTCAGCATCAGTGAACACGGTAATACCTCGGTGCCCCTGGCCATCGTACTCATGGTTCTGTTCATTGCCGGGCTGGCCCTGTTCCATGGGCTGGCCTTCTGGTTCTGGGGCAAACTTGCCAAGGACAGCGCACCACGGCGACTCTTGCTGTTCCCCGCCATCTGGATATTGGGTGACTGGTTGCGTGGCTGGCTGCTGACCGGTTTTCCATGGCTGTATCTGGGCACCGCCCACACCGACGGCCCCCTGGCCGGGCTGGCGCCGCTGACTGGCGTGCATGGCATTACCTTCTGGATCACCGTCACTGCCGTGGCTGCTTACGGCGCCTGGTGGCTGGTCAAGCTTGGCAGGCAGGTGGCCGCCGGAGCAGTCCTGGTAGCAACCCTGCTACCCTGGTTTATAGCCCCTGCCATGAACAAAGCTGACTGGACCGAGCTCAGCGAAGAACCCGTCAGCTTTGCGGCGATGCAGGGCAACATACCGCAACAGATCAAGTGGGATCCTGATTTCCTGCGGGATCAGATTGTCGCTTATCTGGGCATGACCGAAGCGCACTGGCAAACCGACCTGATCCTCTGGCCAGAAACAGCCATCCCGATTCCCCAGGATCAGGCTGGCAAGGTCATTGACCATATCCGCGAACAATTGGGGGAAAACAGCACGCTGATCACCGGCATCCCCTGGTATGGCTACAGCGGCCAGATTGAAGACTACACCTTCCACAACAGCATTATGGCCATCGGCAATGGCGACGGCATGTACCACAAACAGAAGCTGGTGCCCTTTGGCGAATATGTGCCACTTCAAGGTCTCCTGCGGGGACTGATCGGTTTCTTTGACCTGCCCATGAGCAGCTTCACGCCGGGGCCAGAGCAGCAAGCGCCGCTGGCCGCCAATGGCATGAAAATCACCCCTTACATCTGCTATGAAGTGGCCTACCCCGATTTCGTGGCCTTTAATGCCCGCAACACCGATCTGCTGCTGACGATCAGTAACGACGGCTGGTTCGGTGATTCCATCGGGCCGCTGCAACACCTGCAGATTGCCCGTATGCGAGCCCTGGAAACCGGCCGCTATATGCTGCGAGGCACCAACAACGGCGTCACTGCGATCATCAATCACAAGGGCGAGATTACCGAGCGCATCCCACAGTTCGAGCGCGCGGTACTGACCGGTGAGGTATTTACGGCAACCGGGAGCACACCCTACATGCAAACAGGATCCTGGCCGGTGCTGACGCTGGCGGTCATCCTGATTGTATTCATTCGCGAACGGGTGATACCGAAAAACTGAGCGCCTTGAGCCTGCTGCTCAAATGGCTTGCAGGCTCAAGTCGATGGCTTCAGGCTTCCTTCGGTGGCCAGCGGCTGGTAACCCGCTCAAAGTAATGGGAGCCACAGGCCTCGCAGGGATGCAGGTGGCTGGTCTTGGTCAGACACAGCATGTGGCTGCAGTTCATGCACCGGAACATACCCGCCGTGGCCACTTCACCGGAGATGTAGTGGCTGACGTCCTGATTCTCCAGCTTCTGCTTTAGTTCCAGAGTGTCAACCAGGGTCTGATCGGCCACCGAGAGCAGCCGGTCTGCCAGGGTGTGTTCCAGTAACGCAATATCCAGTTGCAGCCATTCTCCCAGGCCTTCCCCGGTCTCCTCCACGAAATGCAACAGGTGCTCCAGATCCCGCTGAAGATACGCCCCGAGCAAATCTGCTTCTTCCCGGGTCATTTCCTCGACCTCGTATTCCACTTCTATCGCTTTCTGAACTTCTTCCTCCAGCGTCTGCAACGACGTTTCCTGTAGCTCATGCAGGCGTGTCTGTACCCGCTCAAGCATTCGGTCGTAAACCTCAAGGGCTTTTCCGGAGAGGTGACTGCGTTCTGGCTCGCTCATTTGGGCTCCTTATCTGCACCTTTCACCATACTCTCAGTCTGGCACAAACCCGCAGAATTGGCAGACTACCTGTTAAGCCGCGTGTGCGTTAGAATGTTCGGCCTTTTCTCGAACATCCTTTTCACACAGGGTACTTTTGGCAATGGCAGGAATGGACGAACAATACAACCCACGTGAAGTAGAACAGACCGCCCGCACTTTCTGGGAAACCAACGAGACCTTCAAGGTCAAGGAAGAGCCGGGCAAGCCCAAGTACTACTGCCTGTCCATGTTCCCCTACCCCAGCGGCAAGCTGCACATGGGCCACGTTCGCAACTACACCATCGGCGACGTCATTTCCCGTTATCAGCGCATGCAGGGCAAGAACGTGATGCAGCCCATGGGCTGGGACGCCTTCGGCCTGCCTGCGGAAAACGCCGCGATTGCCAACAAGTCTGCACCGGCCAAGTGGACTCGCTCCAACATTGATTACATGAAGAACCAGCTCAAGCAGCTGGGGTTTGGCTACGACTGGAGCCGCGAACTGGCCACCTGCGACCCGGAATACTACCGCTGGGAAC
>JAJUKC010000008.1 GCA_029264995.1 Marinobacter sp.
CGAAAACCGCGAGGCAAAGGTGCGCCGAATGGCCACCGACACCCTGCTGGACGACTTCTTCTTCGACCCGGGCTACCAGCACCTGATCGGCGCTGCACGGGATGGCAAGCACGGCGTAGTGATCGACCTGGATACCGGCAAAACCACGGCTGAACTGCCGCTGCCCGGCATGCCTCACCTGGGTTCCGGAATTACCTGGGAGTACCAAGGTCGTCGGGTAATGGCTACCCCCCACTTCCGGGCCGGCGCCATCTCCATTATCGACATGGACACCTGGGAAGTGATCAAGACTCTGAAAACCGAAGGTCCCGGGTTTTTCATGCGCAGTCACGAAAATTCCCGTTACGCCTGGGCAGATGTGTTCTTCGGCCCCAACGCCGACAAGGTGCACATTATCGACAAGCAGACCCTGGAGATCGTCAAAACTCTTCAGCCGGAGCCGGGAAAAGTGGCCGCGCACGTGGAATTCGACCGCCATGGCGAGAAGCTGCTGCTGAGCATCTGGGACAACGAAGGCGCCATCATTGTCTATGACGCAGACACCCTGGAAGAGGAAAAGCGCATTCCGATGAACAAGCCGTCCGGCAAGTACAACGTCTGGAACAAGATCAACTACGAGGAAGGCACCAGCCACTGACCCTTATCGACTGAGTAACATAGGCTTAATGGTTTAAGTCATTTCGAATGTAGCTTTCATGGTAGGATAATTGACCTAAGCTAATGCAGCCGGGGTCAAGATATGAACAGCAGTTTCAGGCCGCCCGTGGCCTCCGCACCATGCCTGCTGGGTAGCGACAGTGATGATCTGATTCACTACAGTGTCGCACCTGCCGAAGTGGCACTCCTGAATGGCCTGAGCCACGCCTTCGGAATCTGCCTGAACGAAAACCAGGACAATCCGGAGGCCCGGTTTCTCAGTCATCTCGCCAGCCTGTTTCAGCAACAACGGGTCGACCCGGAAACCCCGCTGGAAAAACACGACCGTCCCTGGGGCAATGTCTATCTGGTTCAGTACGGCATCCTCCGATTGTTCCGGGAATCCCCGGCCGGCAAGGTCGCCGTCCATCATTTCTTTTCAGAGGGTGACCTGATCTGGCCGGTCTTTGGTCGCAGCCGCACGGTTCGCAATACCTTATGCCTGACCAGTGTTCTGCCTGCCACCCTGTGGGTAGCTGATTTTTCGGCGTTCCGTTCGGCCATCCAAAGCTACGGCGATGGCCAATGGCACAAGTTTGCCCTGGTACTGACAGAGGAAATCGCAGAACTGACCAGCATGCGGGAATACCGAAAACACACCATGTCGGCCCGGGAACGCTACCAGCTGCTGCTGGAGGAATATCCGGAGCTGGTCAAGCGGGTGCCGGACAACCAGCTCGCTTCCTGGCTGGGTGTGGTGCCCGCCACCTTCTCCCGCCTCAAGACCGCCTTTGCCAACCAGAGCAAGAACCCATAAAAAAGCGGCGGAACTTCGTCCGCCGCCAATACCTGAGTTAAGGTCCTGCTGCGATTAACCGTGCAGCTTGATCGCCAGTTCCGCCACGTGCTTGCCCTGGAAACGGGCAATGGCCAGCTCTTTCTCACTGGGCTGCCGACTGCCATCACCGCCGGCAATGGTCGAGGCGCCATAGGGCGTGCCGCCGTTCACTTCTGAAATATCGAAGAATTCCGGTATGCCGTAACCCAGCGGCACCAGCACCATGCCGTGATGAGCAAGAGTGGTCCAGAAGGAGGTAATAGTCTGTTCCTGACCACCGCCCGTGCCGGTGGAGGTAAAGACACTACCGACCTTGCCATGGAGCTTGCCCTCAGCCCAGAGGCCGCCGGTCTGGTCCAGGAACGTGCGCATCTGGCCGGCCATGTTGCCGAAGCGGGTCGGGGTACCGAAGATAATGGCGTCGTAGTCTGCCAGTTCTTTCGGGTCTGCCACCGGGGCGCCCTGATCAGCCTTGCCACCGGCATTCAGAAAGGCTTCATCGGCCATGGTCTCCGGAACACGCTTAACAACAACATCGGCCCCACTAACACCGCGAGCGCCTTCGGCCACCGTATTGGCCATGGTCTCAATGTGACCGTACATGGAGTAATAAAGAACAAGAACTTTCGCCATCGCAACAATCTCCTGTGTGTGCGTTCAATGATTCAAAGCCTAACTGCTCTGTTGGCAAGACAAAAACGGAAGTTTTCCGGCAGGTCTTTCAGTTTTTCTGAACGAAGTCACAGAATGTTCATGCGCCATAATTTGCGTACACCTGTACGCTGAAATACCCTATACTCTCGTTGGACCGCAATTTCCCATAAGGCACTACCCAGACCATGACGCACAGCCACATTCAGCCAGATTCCGTTCATCACAGGATAGAAGAGTGGATTAACAGCGCCACCCACGGTATTGGAGCCCTGCTGAGTGTGGTAGGGACGGTCGCCCTGATCGCAGGCGCCAGCCAACTGGGGGATGTCTGGAAGATTGTCAGCTTCAGCGTGTTCGGTGCCTCACTGATTCTGTTGTACATGGCGTCCGCGCTTTATCACGGCGCCCGCCATCCGCGCCTGAAAACGGCCTTCAAGACCCTGGATCACTGCGCCATTTTCCTGCTGATTGCCGGTACCTACACACCTTTTCTGCTGGTCAACATGCGTGGCACCACCGGCTGGACCCTATTTGCCGTTATCTGGTCCCTGGCGCTGACCGGCGTGGTACTGAAGGTGATCTTCAAAAACCGTTTCAAGCTGGCACGGGTAGGTATCTACATTGCCATGGGCTGGCTGATCACCTTCGCGTCATCCGACCTGGTGGCCAACCTCAGTGAAACCGCCCTGCAACTGACCATCGCCGGCGGCATTGTCTACACCGCCGGCGTTGCGTTTTACCTGGCCGACCGCATTCCTTACATGCACGCCGTCTGGCACCTGTTCGTGATTGGCGGCAGCGCCTGTCACTTCAGCGCCATTTATTTTGGTGTATTGCCGCACAGCGTCTAGAACGCCCAGACCATCGCCATCAGGATACCCCAGGCCAACAGCGAGGCGGCCATCACCGTGTAGGTGGCCGACATGGCCACCACATCATTCTCCGTACGCTGGCACAAGGAACGAACCCCCTGGTAGATAAGCGCACAGGACAAAAACATACCTGCAAACACGGCGATGACGCTCACCGCCAGCGCCGGAACCAGCAGCGCCAGGGACGACAGCCACAGCGGCAGTGGTGCAATGGCGGCCAGCAGGTAAGCATCCGGGTACTCAATCTGTAGCTGATGACCATCAAGTACCGCCTTGATCAGCCACCCCATTACGAAGAAGGTCAACAGCTCTGCCAGAAACAGAATGGTGGTTATAAAGCGCCATTCCTTATCCGCAAACCCGTTAATGAAACTGTCACCGTAGTGAGTTCCGGCGTAATACAACAACACCGGTGGCAGAAACGACATGGGCACCACAATCACCCAGGCCAGAAACGGGATGGAGAGGTTCATTCCCTTGAGTTCGCGCCAGACACCATTCGCGGAGAACGGCAGGCTCAGGAGTTGTGTCATTGTCATGGTATCCACCTGTATCATGCTTTCTTAATCTCACTTTTAGTGGAGCACCACATGAGCTTCAAGGTCACCAGATGACTTTGAGCAAGTCTCATCCACTTCCGGAGAGCGGACGATGATCACCAGGCCCCTGAAGCCCATCCATACGTTCTGGTTGTTCTTTCCGGCGGCATCGCTCTGGGCCGCAGCGGTGGTTCCGCTGTCGATATACGCGGTGCTGTCCGGCTCCGGCTGGCCACCCGGGCTGATTGGCGCCGGCCATGGCCATGAGCTGATTTTTGGTTTCGCACTGGCACTGATCGCCGGTTACACACTTGGGCCTCAACCCTGGCGCGTACTGGTTCCGCTCTTTGTGCTCTGGGTAGCGGCCCGGTTCGTCTGGCTGCTGGCACCCGAAACGCTCTTCGCACAGTTACTCAGCCCGGCTTTTGCATTGCTGCTGGCATGGCACGTGGTGCCACGGTTTCAGGCCGCCAAGAAATGGCGCAACAAAATTGCCGGACCGCTGATTCTCGTGCTCTGCCTGATGGCTTTGATCTACTTTCTGACACAAGCCGGCCTGCCTTTGCCAGACACCCGCCGCCTGCTCCAAACCACCATCGTGGGCCTGCTATTACTGATGACTTTTATGGGCGGAAGGATTATTGCGCCGGCCGTGGCCGGCACGCTGGAAAAGCGGGGCATCCCCCTGGAAGCCAGGGTACAACCGCACATAGAAGGAGCACTGCTGGTCGTCCTGCCGATCGCCATGACGTTGATGCTGTTCAGTGCCACCGAACAACTGGCCGGACTTCTTCTTGTCTCAGCCAGTGCGCTGGTGGTTATCCGGATCGCCCGATGGAAGCTCTGGCACTGTAGCAACCGGCCCGACCTGCTGGTGCTGGCCCTTGGCTATCTGTGGCTGGCCATCGGTGCGGCGTTCGCAGGCGCACGCCTGCTGACCGGGCATCCGGTTCTGCCCGCATTACACCTGATTGTTGTTGGAGCGCTGGGGACACTGTCGGGTAGCGTGATGCTTCGACTGGCCTGGCAGCGGGCACGCCGGACATTTCCGCCGGCATGGCAAGTTATCGCCATCGCGATTCTGGTCGCAGCCGCCACCATCAGCCGCTACCTGGCGGGGGCCACGCCTTACTCACAACCCTTGCTACTGTGGTTCTCCGCCGGCTGCTGGACCCTGACCTTCGGAGGCATCGCCGGTCAGGTACTGGCCCTCTATCCAGGTGCTCAAAAGCCCCATACGGCCCGCAATAACCCCCGGAAATGATTGGCTACCTCCACTGCGCCAACTCGAAAGGCAACTACTACCTACGGCATACCACCAACATAACTTTATGTTTTAAAAGGTTTTTAAAAGCGACCAAGCCTTTCAGGAAAAGAGCCGAATTGCGAGATCATCTTACCGACAACCTTCCTTGATATTTATCAGGAATGAAATACCCACCTCGTTTGCAAAATGACTCCAACGCCGTGACAGCCACTGATTCAGGTGGCTCCGGGTCGAGGAAACGAGGAGCTTAACCATGGCAAAAACCAACGCTGACATTGAACACTGGGATGTCGAAAGTGAGGAGTTCTGGGAGCGGGAGGGCAAAAAAGTCGCCTCCCGCAACCTGTGGATTTCCATCCCCAGCCTGCTGATGGGATTCGCTATCTGGCTGATGTGGGGGATGATCACCACCCAGATGTCGAATCTGGGTTTTCCGTTTACCACAGATCAGCTGTTCAATCTGACTGCCGTAGCAGGCCTGGCTGGTGCGACACTCCGGATCCCTGCGTCATTCATGATCAAGATTGCGGGTGGACGCAATACCGTCTTCCTGACCACAGCGCTGCTAATGATTCCTGCGGCGGGTACCGGCATCGCCTTGATGAATCCCGATACCCCCTTCATCGTGTTCCAGGCGCTCGCGCTGCTTTCCGGTATCGGTGGTGGTAACTTCGCCTGCTCCATGAGCAACATCAGTTCGTTCTATCCGAAAAGCAAGCAAGGCTACGGACTGGGCATGAATGCGGGCCTGGGCAACTTCGGCGTGACCACCATGCAGATTCTGATTCCGCTGGTGATGACCATTGGTATATTCGGCGCAATCGCCGGCGACCCGATGCAGTTGGAAAAGGCCAGCGGCACCCTGATCGGCCGTATCGAGGCGGGTACTGACACCTGGATCCAGAACGCCGGCTTCATCTGGCTGGTCTTTCTGATTCCCCTCGCGTTCGCAGGCTGGTTCGGCATGAACAACCTGAAGACGGTCACCCCGAACCCCGGCAGCCCGATCTCGGCCTTCGGCAAAATTCTTGGACTTTACGGCGTAGGGCTGGTCGCTTCGGTAGCCGGTGTCTGGGCGTTGAGCATCATGAGCATGTGGATTGCTTTGCCGTTGACCATCATCATTACCCTTGGTCTGCTTCGGATGATTCCGGGCGATATCAAACCCAACATCAAGAACCAGTTTGCAATATTCAGCAACAAGCACACCTGGTCTATGACGGTGCTGTATATTCTGACGTTCGGTTCATTCATCGGCTTCTCCGCTGCCCTGCCGCTGTCCATTTCCATCATTTTCGGGAATATGATGGAGGTGGCAGCAGACGGCTCCGTTACCCGCGTGGCCAACCCTGATGCGCCAAGCGCCCTGACCTGGGCCTGGATGGGCCCCTTTGTCGGCGCGCTGATTCGCCCCGTCGGCGGCTGGATCTCTGATAAGATGGGCGGTTCCATTGTTACCCAGATCATCTCTGTAATCATGGTGGTGGCTTCCGTTGCGACTGGCTATGTGATGATGCTGGCTTACAATTCATCTGACCCTAACGCTTACTTCCCGCTGTTCCTGATTCTGTTCATCGTGTTGTTTGCTGCCTCCGGCATCGGTAACGGTTCCACCTTCCGCAGCATTGGCTTTATCTTTAACCAGCAGCAGAAAGGCCCGGTGCTGGGCTGGACCTCAGCCGTCGCTGCATATGGTGCCTTCATCGCACCGATTGTTATGGGTCAGCAGATTAAAGCCGGCACACCGGAAGTGGCCATGTATGGCTTTGCCGTATTCTATGCGGTTTGCCTGGTGGTTAACTGGTGGTTCTACCTGCGCAAGAACGCCTACATCAAGAACCCGTAACAGCAAGAAATTCAAGCGTTGGACCTCTGCTCGCCGGCCCCGCAAGGGCCGGCTTTTTTTGTTTCTGGGCATCAAGCCCCGTTTACCCATATGTACATCACCCCACAAACCTTACAAGACCGACGCTACGCCCTTATCCCGGCACCCTTACCCCACCATGCACCTCACCATCAGCCGGACACAGGGCGCGACAAGCCGCGCTTAAGCGCTGTCTATCCTACCCCCATATTCCGGCGCCAATAAAAACCCGCCGGGATTACTCCGCGGCGGGTTGTCACAGTTCCTTTGTGGAGGAAAGGTTCTACCGTGCTGTCTGGCCGGCCAACCGCTGGCGCTCTTCTTCTTCGATCTGCAGATCGACAGAAGACACATGGTATTCCTCAGAGAAGCCGCTCTCGGGTTCCTTCAGCCACATGATGCACAGTACCCAACTGACAAAAGCCCCTGCTGCGATGATAAAGAAGAACTGGGTCGGGGTTACAAAGGTGAAGATGGTCAGGTAGACCACCGCACCAACGTTGCCATAAGCCCCTGCCATACCGGAGATCTGGCCGGTTAACCGGCGCTTGATGGAGGGGATGATGCCAAAGGTGGCGCCTTCTGCCCCCTGCACGAAGAAGGACGTGAACACAGTAATTGCCACAGCCACGATCAGCGGCCAGTTGGAATCCAGCAGGCCCATCAGTCCGAAGCCTACCGCAATACCGAACATGTAGCTGAGCATCACGAAGCGGCGGTTCCCCATGCGGTCAGATACCAGGCCGCCCATCGGACGCGCCATCAAGTTCACGAAGGCGAAAGAGGCCGCAATCAGCCCCGCTGCCGTTGCGCTCAGGCTCCAGGTCTCTTCGAAGAACATTGGCAGCATGGAGACCACCGCCAGCTCGGCGCCAAAATTGGCGAAGTAGGTGCTGTTCAGGGCGGCGACACTGTTGAACGGGTATTTGTCGTCTTCCGGCACGCCTTTTTTCAGGATGGGTACGTTTACCCGCAGGATCTGGATAATCTGATAACAAACAATGGCGAAAATCACCGCGTAACAGATAGCAGCCCCGGTGGCGGTCAGGTACCCCATGTTCTGAATACGCCACACCAGGATTGCCAGTACGCCCACCAGCGGAATGGTCCACAGGATCAGCTTAACCATATCGCCCCAGGTGCTGACTTCCAGCGCCACTGCCTTGCGGGGTTTGCGATGCACGGTACCGGCAGGGCCATCGGTAATCGCAAACCAGTAGTAAACACCATAGGCCGCCATCACGATGGCGCTCTGGGCAATGGCCCAGCGCCAGCCGTCTTCACCGCCATACATGGTAATGGCAATGGTCGGCAGTGACATGGCTGCCGCAGCAGAACCAAAGTTACCCCAGCCGGCATAGAAGCCCTCTGCAAACCCGATGTCTTTGGGTTTGAACCACATAGCGGTCATATGAATGCCCACCACAAAGCTGGCACCAATGGAGCTCAGCACCAGGCGGCTGACCAGCAACTGGGCCATGGTGTCACCAAAGGCAAACACCAGTGCCGGAATTGACATCACCACCATCAGCACCGAAAACACCCGGCGAGGGCCGAAGCGGTCGAGCGCCATGCCCACGATAATGCGGGCAGGAATCGTCAGCGCCACGTTACAGATGGCAAACAGGCGCAGATCGTCCTTGGTCAACCAGTCCACGCTTTTGAGCATGCTGGACGCCAATGGCGCCATGTTGAACCAGACATAGAAAGTAATGAAGAAGGCAATCCAGGTCAGATGCAGTGCCCTGATCTCCGGATTGCGGACGCGGAATACGTCAGCGACTTTCATTTCAGCCTCCCGGGGCTAAGACAATGGAAACAGGCATTCCCGGCCATTAGCGGCTGGGCAGAATCAGGAGCGGACACTGAATCCGGCGCGCCAGAAAGGAGCTGACGCTGCCGAAGGTCATGTAATCCAGTTCGTCCACGAAATAGGTCAGGGATCGGGCAATGAAGCCGCCATCAGGCTCATGACTGTGGCGGGCGATGACCAGCATGTCCGGCCGCACTTTTTTCTCGGCGGCGAACAGCAGGCTCTTGCGGGCGTCGCCTTCCAGCATCAGGCTCTCGGCACTCACCTGCTCGCTTTCGCACAGTTCCAGTGCTTCTTTCAGATGCTGTTTCAGCTCGCCCACTTCTTCCTGGAACAGGTCTTCGTTACCAGAGGTGATGTCACGGGGGTTTTCTGCCACCGCAACCAGCGTAATCTTTGGCTCCAGCCGCCGAAACATGGTGATGGTCTGGGCCAGCGCCAGTTTCGCGTTTCGGGAACCGTCGTAGGCAATCATGATGTTCATGTGGCTCTCCCGGTATCACACCTCCCAAGACGGAGGCATTCGAGTTGATATCGGTCAGCATTACCCCATAGCGGTCAGTCGCCATAATTGATCTTGATCAAGCCTGAAGCCACGTACCTCACCAGAGAAAGCCCCGGAATATCACCTTTCCCGGGATAGTGACCATTGACCTACCCCCTTTGCACCCAGCAGGAGGTACCTCCAATGCGCCGGCCCGGCAATCCGGCTTTTTGGTATGGTTTCAGAGGAGTATTTTCCGGCCAGGAGAGACCATGACGAGCACGCCCGCCAAAGCTCAGCAGTATCGGGCGCTGGGCCTTTCGACCTTCGCCTTCACCCTGTGTTTTGCCGTCTGGACCATCTTTTCCATCATCGGCATTCGCATCAGTGAAGAGTTGGCGCTGTCCGATACCCAACTGGGCTTGCTGATGGCCACGCCGATTCTTACCGGCTCCATCAGCCGTTTATTCCTGGGCATCTGGACCGACCGTTATGGCGGGCGCTGGGTGTTCGGCATCCTGATGCTGACCACCGCGGCCTGTGTTTACCTGCTGACCTTTGCGACGACCTACGCCATGATGCTGGTCGGCGCCCTCGGTGTGGGCCTGGCGGGCGGCGCTTTCATTGTCGGGGTGGCCTATACCGCGGCCTGGTTTGAACCGGCAAAACAGGGCACCGCACTGGGCATTTTCGGCGCCGGTAATGTCGGGTCTGCGGTGACCAACTTCGGCGCCCCGTTTCTGCTGGTGGCCTTCGGCTGGGGGAAAACCGCGCAGATATACGCCACGGTGCTGGCCATCATGGGCATTGCCTTCCTGTTACTGGCAAAAACCGACCCGCTGGCCGAACAACGCCGCAGCGCCGAACAGAAATCGTTTGCCGAACAGATGGCACCGCTCCGGGAGCTTCGAGTGTGGCGCTTTGCCCTGTACTATTTTTTTGTGTTCGGCGCCTTTGTTGCCCTGGCTCTCTGGCTACCCCATTACCTGATTGGCGTTTATGGCCTGGACATCAAAACCGCCGGCATGATCGCCGCGCTCTATACCATCCCGGCTTCCCTGTTCCGCATCCTCGGGGGCTGGCTGTCTGACCGCTACGGTGCCCGACGTGTGATGTACTGGACGTTTATCGCCTCGGTAGTCTGTACCTTCCTGCTGAGTTACCCGCCCACGCGCTATGTCGTGCATGGCATCGAGGGGGATATTAATTTCACCCTGGCCATGAGCCTGCCCATGTTCGTGGTGCTCACCTTTATCCTCGGTTTTTTCATGTCGCTGGGTAAGGCGGCCGTCTACAAACACATTCCGGTGTATTACCCGATGCATGTAGGTGCCGTGGGCGGTGTGGTGGGTATGATTGGGGGCATCGGCGGTTTTATTCTGCCGCTCACCTTTGGCGTGCTGAACGACATAACCGGCATCTGGCAAAGCTGCTTCATGCTGATGTTCGCTATTGTGGCAGCGGCCCTGGCCTGGATGCACTACGCTATCCGTAAAGCAGAACGGGTGGAATGGGCGGCCCAGACCGAGCAAACCGACCTGCCGGAACTGGCTTCGCCGCAGCTGTTCTATCCCATAAACCGTCCTCCGGCGGCGGGAGCTCCCAGGCAGGGTTCCAACCAACACGAATAAAAGCCCTGGACACCGTTTCGTGCTTGATGCCCAGCCTTCTGGGCTTTTTTGTATACTGGCCCGACAATGATCGAGTGGAGTCTCCCCCGGTGGCAAAATGGCTGGTTAAAACCGAACCCTCTGAGTGTGGCATTGATGATTTTGCCCGCAAGCCTGAGGCCGTCATTCCCTGGGACGGTGTGCGCAATTACCAGGCCCGCAACTTCCTGGCGAAGATGCAGGTGGGAGATCTGGTCTTTATCTATCACTCCAGCTGCAAGCGCATCGGCATTGCCGGTATGGTTCGCGTTGTGAAAGCGGCCTATCCGGACCCAAGCCAGTTCAACCCGGAGTCTCCCTACTACGACGCCAAAAGCACGCCGGAAAAACCGCGCTGGCAAGCGGTCGACATGCAGTTTGAACGGAAACTGCCTGCGCTGATCTCCCTGGACACACTCAAAGCCATGCCGGAGCTCAGTGAGCTGCCTCTGGTACGCAAAGGCAGCCGGCTCTCGGTCATGCCGGTCAGTGATGCCGAGTGGCAGCAAATCCTCCGCCAGGTCGATTAAACTCACACCACAGACCTACCACCGCCGGCTCCGGAGCTTTAGAATTGCCGCGTTTCAATTCTCCCGGAGCCGTCGAGATGTCCATGGACATGAATCCCGCCAGCAGTTTTGCCCAGCTCAAGCGCATTGAGTCGAGCAAGGTGTTTCAGACTGTTGTTATCGCCATCATTATTCTGTCTGCCCTGACCATCGGCGCCAAAACCTATGATCTGCCACCTCTGGTGGAACAGAGTCTGTCGGTGATGGACAACGCCATCACGCTGTTCTTTCTGATTGAAATCCTGTTCCGGTTCGCCGCCTGCCCGCTCAAACGGCGCTTTCTCATGGACGGCTGGAACCTGTTCGACACCATTGTGGTGATCGGCAGCCTGATCCCTCTGGACAATTCCGAGGCAGTGCTACTGGGCCGGTTACTGCGGGTCTTCCGGGTGCTTCGACTGGTATCAGTGGTGCCCGAGCTGCGCTTTCTGATCAACTCGTTACTCAAAGCCATTCCACGCATGGGCTACATTGCCCTGCTGATGTTTATTATCTTCTACATCTACGCTGCCATGGGCTCCATGTTCTTCGCCAGCGTGGATGAAGTGCTCTGGGGCGATGTCGCCATCGCCATGCTCACGCTGTTCCGGGTTGCCACCTTTGAGGACTGGACCGACGTGATGTATGCCACCATGGAAGACTATCCCATGAGCTGGTTGTACTACCTGACCTTTATCTTCCTGACGGCCTTTGTGTTCCTGAACATGATGATCGGGGCGATACTGGAGGTGATGAGCGAAGAGCAGAACGCCAAACAGGCCCAGAAGGCCCACGACGAGCGGGATGAGATTGCCCGTCAGCTCCAGGCTGTACAGGAACAGCTGCAGGAACTGACGAAGCAGGTCAGCGAGAAACGCTGATTCAGAACGGCTTGGCCATGGCCAGATGGAAAATGGCACTCACCTGGATCAGGGCAAGTACCGCCGCCACGATGCGAACGGGCTTGCCCACAGTGGTTTTCAGCGCAAACACCCCGGCAATGATGTAACCGAACAACAACACGATCTTGGTGATCAGCCAACCGGGCATGGCAGAGGCATAACCGGCCACAAATACCAGCGCAATGGCCGCGACCAGCAAGATGGTGTCGTTAATGTGGGGAATGAACCGCAGCGGCGTCTGGCGCCAGCCTGGTCGCCCGACCGCATCCAGCAGTAGCCGCAGGGCAAACAGCGTAATGGTGAGGTAGGCGGTGGTCATGTGCAGGTGCTTCAGGATCATGTACGAGGTCATGGAAGTTCCTTTGTTAACAAACGATTTGCGGCCATTGTACGCAAACTACCCCCAAGCAGGTATGGTTAATACTGGCATGAAGGTTTAACATATACCCAGAATACATGTATATGGGAGACATCTATGCAGGCCATACCGACTTCCCCTGAACGGGCGTCTGCCAGCCTCAGCCAACTCTTTTCCTATCCTTTCCGGATTTTTTTCCTGTCCATGACGGTACTGGCCATTGTTGCCATCCCGCTTTGGGTTCTGGAAGTCACCGGTATGGTTCAGCTGCCACTGGCTCTGCCCGCCCTGTTCTGGCATCAGCACGAAATGCTGTTCGGCTTTCTCTCTGCTGCCATTGCAGGCTTTCTGCTCACCGCTGTCTGCGTCTGGACCCAGACCAACCGAACCCATGGTGCACTGCTCGCAGGACTCTGGGGCGTGTGGCTGGCCGGCCGCCTGTTACTGGCCTTTGGCGGCAACCTGCCGGACTGGCTGGTACAGGGCGTGAATCTGGCTTTTCTGCCCCTGGTGATGATTGATGCCGGCTGGCGCGTGTGGAAGGCCCGCCAGAAACGACAGCTGATGATCCTGGTGGTGCTCGGGTTACTCTGGCTGATGCAGATCGGCTTTGTCACCCGCCTGGACATGGCGTTCAGCTACGGTGCGTTGATCATGGCCATGGCCCTGATCAGTATCATCGGAGGCCGGATTACACCGGCATTCTCAGCCGGATGGCTGCGCCAGCGTGGTGGCAATGCCGAGGCGGTCAAGATGATTCCGGCACTGGACATGGCGGCACTGTTTTCCATGATCCTGCTGATGGCATCTCTGGTTACCGGCTGGCAAACCGTCACCGCCGTAATTGCGGTGGTTGCTGCAGCCTTGATGCTGGTGCGCCTGTATAACTGGAAAGGCTGGCTGGTGCGCAAAGATCCCCTGCTCTGGATTCTGCACCTGTCCATTCTCTGGGTACCGATTGCCCTGATTCTGCTGGCAGGCTCTCTGGTGGCCGGGTGGCCAACCAATGCCTGGAGCCATGCCGCCGGTACCGGCGCCATCGGCTGCCTGATTCTGGGCGTGATTGCTCGCGTGTCGCTGGGCCACACCGGCCGCCCGCTGGTGTTGCCAAAAGGCATGGTCCTGGCGTTCGTGGCCATCCAACTTGCTGCGGTTGTTCGGGTGTTGACCGCCTTTAATCTGATGCCCTGGCATCCCGGCATTGGTACCAGCACCCTGCTGTGGATGCTGGCCTATGGTCTGTTCCTGGTGCGTTATACCGGCATTCTGGCCAGCCCCCGCCCAGACGGGCGCGAAGGCTGATCCAGTGCCAGGTACGAAAAGGCCGGCCCGGGGACTAACCGGGCCGGCCTTTCTGTTTTCAGCGGCAGAACTTCAGGCCGCCATTTTCTCTTTCAGCAGCTTTTCAAAATGGGAGCGGGCCGCACGGAACCGGGCAGCCGGAAAGTGAATGCTGATGCCTTCCAGTGCTGCCATCAGCATCTCGAGATGGGCATCCCAGCCGGCACAGGCAATGGGCACCACCTCATCGTCCGGTAACGACAAGGTCAGGCAAAGCCTTGTGCATACCCCTTCTCTCAGCAATTCCCAGGTTAGAGGCCGCTCGGGGGCATCGCCAGAACTCCAGGAATAAGACAACAGCCGATGAGGCCGGCAGGCGGTAATGGTGCAGTCAATGGGCATACCACTGTTGCCGAAATCCAGCTGGACCCGGCCACCTTCACGGGCATCCAGCGACCCCGCCGCCAGCCAGCTGGCCAGATGCACCGAATCGGTCAGCATGTTCCAGACGACTTCCGGGGGATGCTCCAGCACCCGTTCCAGACGAACCAATACCCGGCCAGCCGCGAGCCGGATTCGCCCATCGATGAACTCCTCATCCGCAGACATAGTCCCTCCCTAATATGGCGAACTTCACAGATTCGACGAAAGTATCAAACCGGACAAAAAATAGCCTTGATGACCATCAACCGGCTCTGGCTGCGGGTTCCGGGGAACTTATCGGCGGCAATCATCCACTAAAGGTCAATAGCCGTTCACAGAACAGGCGCTAAAGTAGAAGAAATCATTTTGCAACAGAGACACAGGCAACATGTATCCTGATCACTTTGACAAAGAAGACCTGATCCGCTGTGGCCACGGCCAGCTGTTTCCAGGCGCCATGCGTCTGCCCATCGACGAAATGCTGATGGTCGACCGCATCACTCATATCGGAGCCGATGACGGCGAATACGGCAAAGGCAGCCTGGTAGCCGAACTGGACATCAACCCGGATCTCTGGTTTTTCAAAGTGCATTTTGAGGGCGACCCGGTGATGCCTGGATGCCTGGGCCTGGACGCCATGTGGCAGCTGGTCGGCTTTTTCCTGGCCTGGAGTGGCGGCGAAGGCAAGGGTCGCGCCCTGGGCGCTGGTGAGGTGAAGTTTTTCGGACAGGTTTTGCCGGAAAACAAAAAGGTCACCTACTATCTGGATATCAAGCGGTTGATTCGCCGCAAACTGACCATGGCCATTGCGGATGCCCGCATGGAAGTGGACGGGCGAGAAATCTACACCGCCAAAGACCTTCGAGTCGGCCTGTTCACATCGACTGATGACTTTTAGGAGTTAGCACAATGCGTCGCGTTGTAGTTACCGGCATGGGGATCGTCTCCAGCCTTGGAACCAACCAGAAAGAAGTGGCCCAGTCGCTTCGCGAATCCCGCTCCGGCATTGCCTTCAGCGAAGAAGCCCGGGATAACGGCCTGCGCAGCCACGTTGCAGGCAAGATCGATCTGAATCTGTCAGAACTCATCGACCGCAAAATCTGGCGTTTCATGAGCCCAGCGGCAGGTTACTGCTACCTGGCGGCGAAAGAGGCCATTGAGCAGGCTGGCCTGACCGACGAGCAACTGCGCGCCAACACCACCGGCGCCGTGTTCGGTACCGGCGGCGCTTCCACCGTCGAACTGCTGGACGCCATCGATACTCACCGCGACAAAGGCCTTCGCCGGGTGGGCCCGTACCGGGTACCCCGCACCATGGGTAGCGCCATTAACGCATCCATCACCACCGCCTTTGGTATCACCGGTATCAACTACGGTATCACCTCTGCCTGCGCCACCAGCGCACACTGCATCGGCCACGCGGCTGACCAGATCGCCCTAGGCCGCCAGGACGTGATGCTGGCCGGTGGCGGCGAAGACATCCACTGGACCCTGAGCCTGATGTTCGACGCCATGGGGGCGCTGTCCACCAAGTACAACGACACGCCGGAACAGGCCTCGCGCACCTATGACGCCGACCGTGACGGTTTCGTGATTTCCGGTGGCGGCGGCACATTGATACTGGAATCCCTGGAACACGCCGAAGCGCGCGGTGCCACCATTCTGGCGGAACTGGTCGGCTTTGGCGCCACCTCCGACGGCGCTGACATGGTTGCACCCAGCGGTGAAGGCGCCATTCGATGCATGAAGCAGGCTATGGCCAACATCGACGGCGAGATCAACTACATCAACACCCACGGCACCAGCACGCCGGCAGGTGATGTAACCGAACTGAAAGCGCTCAAGGAAACCTTTGGCGACAAGATCCCGCCACTGAGCTCCACCAAACCTCTGTGTGGCCACGCACTGGGTGCCGCAGGCGTACATGAGGCCATTTACAGCCTGATCATGCAGCGGGAGAGCTTTATTGCCCCGTCCGCCAACATCCAGACCCTGGACGAAGGCGCCGAAGGCTACCCGATCGTTCGTGAACGCATGGACAACCAGAATCTGAACCTGGTAATGAGCAACAGCTTCGGCTTTGGCGGCACCAACGCCACCCTGATCTTCAAGAAAGTCTGATCAGGACAAGCGAAGCGAGCGGTATTCAGCCGGCGGCGTTCCCATCCAGCGCTTGAACGCCCGGCTGAAGGCGCTCAATTCCGAAAATCCGAGCTGCTCGGCAATTTCCACCAGCGGCTTGGATTTATCTTTCATATAGGTGATCGCCTGCTCCCGGCGAACCTGCTCCAGCAGAGCCGCAAACGTCAGCCCCTCCTGGCGCAACTTCTTGTGCAACGTATACCGGCTCATATTCAACTGCCCGGCCACCGTCTCAACACCTACTTTCCCTCGCTCTAACTGAATCCGGATCAGCTTGCTGACCCTCATACTCAGCGAACGCTTTGAATTTTCAGGCCTTAATGGCTCTGATGCCATGCTGGTTCCTCCTGCCTATCGTCCTGGCCCAAACTGCCAACTCCATCAGCGTACACATGTTAGCCGAAATCAATCAATACGACCTTTGAGCAAGATCAATGGCGCATCGGATTATTTGCGGCACAATGCCGCCTTTCAGAATGCCCTACCTGCATCCATCCGCTTTTCAGTTGATACCCGGAGACACCATGACCACCCCGGAACTGCTTGCTCCCGCCGGCACCCCCGAACACCTTGAAACCGCCTTCGCCTATGGCGCAGATGCCGTCTATGCCGGCCAGCCGAGATATTCGCTGAGAGTAAGGAACAACAGTTTCAAAGACGTTGCAGCCCTGGGCGCCGGCATTGAACGAGCGCACGAACTGGGCAAACAGTTCTACCTGGTCTCCAACATTGCACCCCACAACAACAAGGTACGCAGCTACCTGAGAGACCTGGCGCCAGTCATAGAGCAGAAGCCGGACGCCCTGATCATGTCTGACCCCGGCCTCATCATGCTGGTAAGGGAGAAATGGCCGGATCAGCCCATCCACCTGTCGGTTCAGGCCAACGCTGTTAACTGGGCCACCGTGGAATTCTGGCGCCGCCAGGGCATCAGCCGAGTGATCCTGTCCCGGGAACTGGGCCTGGAGGAAATCCGCGAAATCCGCGAAAAAGTCCCCGCGATGGAACTGGAAGTGTTTGTACACGGCGCCCTGTGCATGGCCTACTCCGGTCGCTGCCTGCTGTCCGGCTACATGAACCACCGCGACGCCAACCAGGGCGCCTGCACCAACGCCTGCCGCTGGAACTACAAAGAAGTCCAGCACAGCCACGACCAGACCGGCGACCTGATCGCCACCTCCGCAGATGCGGTGGAAACCTACGAACCCAAAGAAATCCTGCTGGAAGAACCCAATCGCCCCGGCGGCTTCATCCCGGCCTACGAAGACGAACACGGCACCTACATCATGAACTCCAAAGACCTGCGCGCCGTCCAGCACGTGGCGGAACTGGTCAAGATGGGCGTTCACTCCCTGAAAATCGAAGGCCGCACCAAAAGCACCTACTACGTGGCCCGCACCACCCAGGTGTACCGAAAAGCCATCGACGACGCCCTCGCCGGCAAACCCTTCGACATGCACATGATGGACGAACTCGAAGCCCTCTCGAACCGCGGCTACACCGAAGGCTTCCTGCGTCGGCACGTACCCCAGGAATACCAGACCTACGAACAGGGCTCCTCATATCTCGGCACCCAGCAAGTGGTAGGCACCATTGCCAATGCGGATGACCGATGGCTCACCATCGACGTAAAAAACAAATTCGCCCCCGGCGACCAGCTGGAACTCATTACCCCGGCCGGCAACCTGCGTTTCAGCGCCAACACCATGGAAAACCGCCACGGCGAGGCCATGGAGTGCGCACCAGGCAGTGGCCACATCGTTAAAATCCCTAAACCAGCGAACTTGCCGGATAAACTGGACTTCACCTATCTGACCAAGATTTTTCCCGAAAACACCCGCTGTTAAACTCGAGGGGGCGATCTGTACGCCCCCTTAGTGCCCCAAAGGCCGATTAAGGTATAATCCCTACACAACCGATTTAATACCTGACTATTTTACTCTGGTATTGTATAATCGCTCGCCAGAAGCAACGGGAAACCGGCTAACAGCCCCTCCCGTCATCCAAAAACCGATTGCAGGGCGTACTCACGGAGAGAGCGACCACTGCGACATCAGCAAACCGAATACACCCATCCGCCAGCCCAAGGGCTGCCGATGACACAAAGGGCGCAAGCCCTGGATGAGAGAATTACGGAGCGACGATCATGGCGACCACCGACAACGAGGTGAAAGAGCTGATCAAACGGGAATACGAACACGGTTTCGTAACTGAAATCGAAGCCGACACGTTCGAACCCGGCCTGAACGAAGACGTCATTGCCCGCCTTTCCGCCATAAAGAAAGAGCCGGAATGGATGCTGGAATGGCGCCTCAAAGCCTATCGTCGCTGGCTGGAAATGGAAGAGCCGAACTGGGCTCATGTCGGCTACCCGAAAGTCGACTACAACTCGATTTCCTATTATTCCGCGCCCAAGCGCAAAGAGGATATGCCGCAAAGCCTGGATGAAGTGGATCCGGAGCTGCTGAAAACCTACGAAAAGCTGGGCATTCCCCTGCACGAGCGCGAAAAGCTTGCCGGCGTTGCCGTGGACGCAGTATTCGACTCGGTTTCCGTAGCCACCACCTTCAAAGAGCCTCTGGCCAAAGCCGGCGTAATCTTCTGCTCGATTTCCGAAGCCGTCCGTGACTACCCCGAGCTGGTCCAGAAATACCTGGGCACCGTGGTTCCCCACGGCGACAACTTCTTTGCGGGCCTGAATTCGGCGGTGTTTTCTGACGGCACCTTTGTGTACGTACCCAAGGGTGTGCGCTGCCCTATGGAGCTGTCCACCTACTTCCGCATCAACGCCGCCAACACCGGCCAGTTCGAACGCACCCTGATTATCGCCGACGAAGGCAGCTACGTAAGCTACCTGGAAGGCTGTACCGCACCCATGCGCGACGAGAACCAGCTGCACGCGGCTGTGGTTGAACTGGTGGCATTGGACGATGCCCAGATCAAATATTCCACCGTACAGAACTGGTACCCGGGCGACGAAAACGGCAAGGGCGGCATCTATAACTTTGTGACCAAGCGCGGCGCCTGCATTGGCAAGAACTCCAAGATTTCCTGGACCCAGGTGGAAACCGGCTCTGCCGTCACCTGGAAGTACCCGAGTTGTGTACTGCGGGGCGAGAACAGCGTTGGCGAGTTCTATTCCGTCGCCCTGACCCATAACTACCAGCAGGCCGATACCGGCACCAAGATGATCCATCTTGGCAAGAACACCCGGAGCACCATCATCTCCAAGGGTATTTCCGCCGGCAAGAGCTCCAACGCCTACCGCGGCCTGGTGAAATTCGGCCCGGGCGCAGAGGGCGCGCGTAACTTTACCCAGTGTGATTCGCTGCTGATCGGCGACCGCTGCGGCGCGCACACCTTCCCGTACATCGAGAGCAAGAACAAGTCGGCCATCGTGGAGCACGAGGCGACCACTTCCAAGGTAAGCGACGAGCAGATGTTCCTGTGCCGCCAGCGCGGCATCGACCCGGAGCAGGCGGTGTCCATGATTGTGAACGGCTTCTGTAAAGAGGTGTTCAAGGAGCTGCCGATGGAGTTTGCGGTTGAGGCTGGCAAGCTTCTGGAAGTTAGTCTTGAGGGTTCTGTGGGCTAATCTATATGGCCCCGCTGGCCTTGGTGGTGGTCAGCAAGCCGGGTGGTACTTTCCGGGACACGCTGTGAATACGTCCCTGTACGCTCCGCAAAAACATCCATGTTTTTGAGGGTCCCGGAAAGTACCACCCGGCTCGCTGCCGCAGACACTGGGCGGGCACCTGCACGAACGAAGCAAATGGAACAATGCCGTTATAGTTTGGACGGCCGAGAAACAAGTATCGCGGAAGTCGGCGGGTAGGCCCTTCCGGGATCGTCAAAATCACGGATGATTTTGTCGAGCGTACAGGGACGTATTCACAGCGTATCCCGGAAGGGCCTACCCGGCGGCTGACTCACCCAAGATCAGGGTTACCGTGCGAGGGTGAGCACAAGAATTCAGACGGTTAAAAGAGAGAAGCGTACAAATGCTGAGTATCAAAAACCTGCACGCCTCCGTTGAGGGCAAAGAAATCCTCAAGGGCATTAACCTGGAGATCAAGGCCGGGGAAGTTCACGCCATCATGGGCCCGAACGGTTCCGGTAAGAGTACCCTGTCACAGGTTCTGGCAGGCAACGACGCATTTGAAGTCACCGAGGGCGAAGTCACCCTGAACGGTGACAACCTCCTGGATCTGGAAACCGAAGAACGCGCCCGCGAAGGCATCTTCCTGGCCTTCCAGTACCCGGTGGAAATCCCGGGCGTGAGCAACCTGCAGTTCCTGCGCACCGCCGTTAACGCCATGCGCAAGCACAAGGGCGAAGACGAGATGAATGCGGCCGAGTTCATGAAACTGGCCAAGGAAGTTTCCAAGCAGGTAGATCTGGACCCGGCCTTCCTGAAACGCGGCGTGAACGAAGGCTTCTCCGGTGGCGAGAAAAAACGTAACGAGATCATGCAGGCCCTGCTGCTTCAGCCGAAACTGGCCATTCTGGACGAAACCGATTCCGGCCTGGACATCGACGCCCTGAAAGTGGTTTCGGACGGCGTGAATGCTCTGCGCTCGGAAGACCGCGCCATTCTGATGGTCACTCACTACCAGCGTTTGCTGAACCACATTGTTCCGGATTATGTGCACGTACTGGCTGGTGGCAAGATCATCAAGTCCGGCGGTCGTGAACTGGCCCTGGAACTGGAAGAAAAAGGTTACGGCTGGCTGGGCATCAAAGACGACGACACCAGCAACTGATCAGGAGGCCGTGGAATGAAATCTGTACCCATGCTTTCCAGCGCCTTCCTGCACCCGGCCGGGGAAACCCTGCCGGAGCCGTTGCTGGCGCTGCGCAAGGAGCGGGCCAGCGCGCTGGTGGATATGCCGCTGCCCACTCGCAAGACCGAGAACTGGAAGTACTCCAGCAAGTACCTGAAGCTGGCCGACGATATGGCCATTTCCTTGCCGGCCGAAGGCAAGACCGGCAACAGTCTGGCCGTGCCCGGCTACAAAGTGGTTTTCATCAACGGCGTGATGATTCCAGAGGCCAGCGAGTATCCGGATCTCGATGGTATCCAGATCACAAGCTTCAGCGATCTCGACAGCGATAAGGCCAAAGCCCTGGCAGCCAAACTTGGCAGCACCCTGAATCACGACCAGGCCCAGTTTGCCCGGCTGAACGGCGCGCGTTTTGAGGATGGCCTGTTCATTCGCCTGAAGCCTGGTGCCGTGCTGGATCAACCGCTGTTCATTATTCACGAAACCAATGCCGATGCTTCTGGTTCTGCGTATCCGCGTATTTTTGTGGAAAGCGGCGCCAACAGCCAGCTGACGCTGGTGGAAGAGTACATCTCAAGTGGTGACGCCCAGGTACTGGTGAACACCGTAACTGAGTTCAGCCTGGCCGATGGCGCCAACGTCACCAGCATCCGCCTGAACATGGAAGGCGAGAATGTTCAGCACATTGGCGCTACCGGGGTACTGCAACAACGCAGCTCGCGCTTCGAGAGCCATTGCGTTGGTTTTGGCGGCCCCCTGCGCCGGCACGATCTGCAGGTGCGGCTTGAAGGCGAAGGCGCGGAAACCAAACTCAATGGCGTGGTGGTTACCCAGGGCAAACAGCACTACGACAACCACACGTCTATTGACCATGTCGCGGCCCACTGCAACAGCGAAGAGACCTATCGCAATATTGCAGCCGACCAGTCCCATGCCGTGTTCAACGGCCGGATTCATATCCACCAGGACGCCCAGAAGTCCAACGCGGATATGAACAACAAGAACCTGCTGCTGTCCAACGGGGCAGAGATTGATACCAAACCGGAACTGGAAATCTACGCCGACGATGTGAAGTGCGCGCACGGCGCCACCATCGGCCAGCTGGACGAAACCTCCGTGTTCTACCTGGTATCGCGCGGGATCGGTCGCCGGCAGGCCAATGTTCTGCTCACCATGGCGTTTATTAACGAGCTGGTGCAACAGATTCCGGTGGAAGCCGTGCGAGAAACCGCCCAGGCGCGGTTGAGTGATTTCTTTGAGCAAACCTTTCAGGAGGCCTGAGGGGCATGACTGATCTGTCCGTGGCAAACAACACCCAGTCGATGGCGTTTGATGTGCAAGCCATTCGCCGCGACTTCCCGATTCTCCATCAGGAGATCAACGGGAAGCCTCTGGTGTATCTGGACAACGGTGCATCGGCGCAGAAGCCACAGGCCGTGCTGGATGCCATGGATCGCTATTACCGCGAGATGCACTCCAACGTGCACCGTGGCGCCCATACCCTGGGTGATCGTGCGACCGCCGCCTTTGAGGGCGCCCGGGAAACCGTGCGCGAATTCCTGAATGCGCCCGGCACCCGCGAAATCATCTGGACCCGCGGCACCACCGAAGCCATCAACCTGGTGGCCAACGGCCTGGCCCCACGCCTGAAAGCCGGCGATGAGATTCTGGTCAGCCACATGGAACACCACGCCAACATTGTGCCCTGGCAGATGGTGGCCGAGCGCACCGGTGCCAGGGTTGTGCCCATTCAGGTGACACCGCAAGGCGAGCTGGACCTGGATTCGTTCAACAGCCTGCTGAATGAGCGCACCCGGGTGCTGGCGATCACCCACGTGTCCAACGTGCTGGGCACCGTCAACCCGATTGCGCCCCTGATCGAACAGGCGAAAAAACAAGGTGTACTGACTCTGGTGGACGGCGCCCAGGCGGTGCCCCACTTCCAGCCGGACGTTCAGGCTCTGGGCTGTGATTTCTATGTATTCTCTTCCCACAAACTGTTCGGGCCCACGGGCATTGGCGTGCTTTATGGCCGCGCCGAACTGCTGGAAGAAATGCCACCTTACCAGGGCGGTGGCGAAATGATCGAACGGGTCTCGTTCGAGCGCACTACCTGGAATGTGCTGCCCTACAAATTCGAGGCCGGTACCCCGGCTATTGCCGAAGCGGTGGGCCTGGGTGCCGCTATCGACTATCTGAACTCTCTGGACAGAAAGGCCATGGAAGCGGCCGAGAATGCCTTGCTGCGCCGGGCCAATGAACTGGTCGAAACCGTGCCAGGCATGGAGATCATCGGCACCGCGACGCAGAAAGTACCGGTGATGTCGTTCAAGATTGCCGGCCTGCATCCGAGCGACATTGGCACCCTGCTGGACCAGCAAGGCATCGCCATCCGCACCGGCCACCATTGCGCCATGCCATTGATGGATTTCTACGGAGTACCCGGTACAGCCCGGGCTTCGTTTGCGTTCTACAATACGCTGGAGGAGGTCGAGAAACTGTTTACCGGCCTGCAAAAGATCCAGCGCCTGTTTGCCTGAGGAGGTGGAAACATGACAGCTGAAGTCTTCACCCCAAGCGATGTGAACGTGACCATGACCCCAACAGCGGTCAAACACGTTCGCAAACAACTGGACAAGAAACCGGAAGCCAAAGGCATTCGCCTGGCCATCAAAAAGAGCGGCTGCTCCGGCTTCAAGTACGAAACCCAGTGGGTAGAAACACCGGAATCCGATGATCGTATTTTTACCATCGACGGCGTGGATGTGTTCGTAAAACAGGAACACCTGCCACTGGTGAACGGCATCGAAATCGACTTTGTCACCGAGGGTGTGAACTCCCTGTTCCGCTTCCGCAATCCCAACGCCACCGCTGAATGCGGCTGTGGTGAAAGCTTCACGGTGGCGTAAAGCACAAAGATAGGACTGATCAAACATGCAAGAACGCGAAGTCGTCCTGACCAAACGCGAAGTGGAAGCCCGCCTGGTACCTGCCGGCACGGAAATCATGATTCCGTCAGACACCTTTGTGACCATTACCCAGTCCCTCGGCGGCAGCTTCACCGTGGCGGTCAACGGCAATCTTGCCCGCATTGAAGGCCACGACGCCGATGCCCTGGGCAAGCAGCCGCTGGAAAGCAGCTTCGAGACCCCGGAAGACGGCACCATCAACGAAAACCAGGTATGGGAAGCGCTGCGTAACTGCTACGACCCGGAAATCCCGGTGGACGTGGTCAACCTGGGCCTGATTTACGAATGCCGGATTGAAAACGGCACAGAGGACGGCAACCACGTTTACATCAAAATGACCCTGACCGCGGCTGGCTGCGGCATGGGCCCGGTGATCACTGACGATGTGAAGCGAAAGGTGGAGCATGTACCCAATGTGGACAAGGTTACCGTTGAGCTGACCTTTGATCCGCCCTGGAACAACGATATGCTCACCGACGAAGCCAAACTCGAACTGGGAATGCTATGACCGCCAGCAAGGAACAATTTCTGAACAACCCCCTGGGCAAAGACACCACCCTTGAAGACGTTCTGGATGCATTTGAGTTTCTGGACGACTGGGAAGAACGCTACGCCTACATCATCGACCTGGGCAAACAGCTGCCAGGTTTTCCCGATGATGAGCGGGTTGAAGAAAATTATGTACACGGCTGTCAGAGTCAGGTGTGGCTGATTCACCTGTACGATGAGGATAGCGGCAAACTGTTCCTGCTGATCGATTCCGATGCCATGATTGTGCGCGGCCTGGCCGCCATCATTTTGGTGGCCCTGAACGGCAAGACGCCTCGAGAGCTGCTGGCCACCGATATCGATGAGCTGTTCGAGCAGCTGGATCTGTTCCGCCATATTTCCCCGACCCGGGGCAACGGCCTGCGGGCCATGGTCGGCAAGATCCGGGATATTGCGGCGGCCGAGGCCGCCTGAGACTTACCAGATAATGGCCAGGTCATCGCGCTGAACGTTGATCAGGCCACCTTCCGTGGGGATTCGCCCGTTACTGAAATCCGGATGCACGTTGTCCAGTGTCAGCGTCACCCCGGTATCTGACAGTTCGGGTGTACCGTCCAATGAATCAAAGTAACGCTGACTGCGGTACAGATTGAGCTCATCCCCCGGGCGGAGCCCCGCCGTTGCGCCGGAGGCAAGAGTCACCCGGTTGCCATCCACACGGGTTATCCGGGCCATGAATGGCTGACAGGCCAGAGCATTGTTAACGGCGGCGGTCATCTCGGTAATGACACCTTCAACCGCCTGCCCCCACTCGGAACTTTCAAAGCCCGCCGAGGCAAAACCGCCGGTACCACTGCCATCCGGCTGCCACCGTGCCGAGGTTTCAAACCGCTGCCGGAAGACCGGGGAACCGCTGAAGCCGTCAAACACCATCACTTCGGCCTCAAACCGGCGGGTGGTGTCAGCCATTCCGATACCGCGCTGCATGCGATCCAGAATCGAACTGCCCCAGGCACCGGGGTCGGCCAGGCCAATATCCCGAATCACACCTGCCACCACAAACTGGGCCCCCAGTTCCCGGGCCAGCTGAACCACATTCGTCAGCTGATTGCTGGCCGGGTTTTTCTGAGACGTGGGCGCATCCGGCAGATTGCTGAACAGCTGTAACGATGTCGCCCCCAGCACCTGCAATTGCCCCTGTTGTTGCAAGCGAGCCACCAGTTCCCGCGGCAACTGTTCGCCGGCGTCATCCAGGGCCGCACCGCCACCCTGCTCCGGACGGGTAATCGGGAACGCGGTTACCGCCACCCGTTTGCGTAAACCGGATGCCTGTCCGGCCTTGCAGCTGCCAGCGTTGCCTTCGGCATCCGACATCTCTGCCCGGACAATCACCCTCAGCAGATTGCCACTTCGGTACTCGTCCACGATCGTGGCATTGCGAACCTGGGCCATGGCCGACAGCTCGGTATGGGAGCCCACAAGCTGACCGTTCTCCATGGTGTCCCGGGTACTGACCCTGGCCTGATATTGCAGCGCAAGGTCGCGCATCGCGGCCTGGCGCGCCTCGGTGCGGGCCTGATCCAGATTATTCTCCCGGATATTGGCATGCCCCACGCCTTCGAGGACCGCGCCATGGGCAAGGCCGGTACACAAGCTCAGCACCCAGAACAGAAGCATTGATCTCATCATGGCAATCTAACCCACCGGAACGATACCGGTTCAATCACGGCGTTCATCAACAGATCTAATCCAGGTAGTACAGGGAATCTGTGCGACGGGCCTCAACATCCCCTACACGATCATTCCGCCTGGGCATGGGAATGGCACAGACATCCTGCACCTGATCGTCCGCCACCTTCGCCACACATTCCCGGAACCTTGGCTCCAGGCGCAGCTCCATCACAGTTTCCACCACGCCATCGCTATGCTCATTCACCGCCACCATCCGGGCGCCGCGAATGTAGCTGTCCACATAGGTGCGGAAACTATCGTTCTGCAGCACGAAGTCATTCACCGTCGAACTGCCGTAGATCACGGTACCGTAGACCCGCTCGGCCAGGTTCCGGTAGGCGTCCAGCTGTGAAGCCCGTCGAGCCAGTAAGCGCTTACGGGTATTTACCCGGTCGGCCTGAACATTCTCATAAGTACCAAAACCACTGACCCGAACCGTAATGGGCTCAAAGGTTTCGGTCCTGGCCTGATCGTTCCGGTAGCTGCCTACCGGCGCACAGGCGGCCACGGCAAATGCCAGAACAGGAACAAGGATCCAGCGCAACGTCATTATCTTGTCTCCGGAAAACACTTTCACCAGAACCATGAAAGAATCACGCCACCTTCGACAACCCAATGATCTTTGGAAGTTTTCGATGATTCGACGCAACTCTTTGCCCATGCAGGCGGCAAAAAGCTGCCTTTGTTTACACACACAGAACAAACCGTTACCGGTTGTGCGCTGTGTCACGAAATAAACTGGTCTAACCTTTCAAACACTTAATGATTTGTTCATGCAATAAAACCAACTCAGGACTGCCCATGAAAGCAAACCGCCTCAGCAAACTGTCCCTGGCCATTGGCCTGTCTGTTGCCACCACATCTGCACTGGCAAGCCCTCAGGCCTTTATGTCTGCCCGCTCCTTCGCCATGGGTGGCACCGGTGTTGCCGTTGCTCACCCCTCTGCGGCACCAAGCGCCAACCCGGCCATGATGGCTGCTGAACAGCATGACTGGGCAGACGATTTCGGCCTGATGTTGCCATCGGTGAATGCGCGGGCGGCCGATGAGGAAGAGGTGATTGATCAGGTTGATGATATTCAGGACGTGATTGATAACTTCGATGATTTGGTAAATAACTTTAACGAAGCGACAGCAACACAAGACGACATCAATCAATTTCAAGCAACCGCTGGTGAGCTTGGTGACCGCCTTTCGGCGTTCAGTAATGACACCATGCGAGCCAATGTCGGCCTAGGTTTAGGCTTTGCGGTACCCAGCTCGAGACTTGCAGTGGGCTTCTTCACCAATGGAAATCTTACAGCAACGGTCAGAGGCGAGTTCGCGGATGAAGACAAAGTACTTCTTGACCGAATCGCTACAGCAGGCAACGCGGGGGCAATTGACGACATTATAAATGACGACCCCACAGTGGAGCGCGACGAAGAAGGCAACATAGCCTTTAACTCCAAAGGGCGAATTTTGGCATCAGCGGTAGTAGAAGCAGGCATTAGCATTGCCCGTACATTCCAGCTCAACAACGGCGATGCGCTTCAGGTTGGTGTTTCACCTAAGTATGTACAGCTTCGTACCTTCCAATACACCGAAACCGTCTCCGGCTTTGAGGATGATGAATTCGATGGTGATGAGTATGAAACCGACAAAAGCGGCTTCAACCTGGACATCGGTGCTGCTTATGCCTTCGGTGCTGAAAACCAGTGGAACGCAGGCGTCGTCGTCAAAAACCTGATCCCGATGGAACTGGATTCGGCCCAGAGTCATCCGACCGAAGAAAAATACACCCTCGAACTCAACCCCATGGTCACCGCCGGCATCGCCCACAAGAGCGACTACCACGTGGTAACTGCCGAACTGGACCTGACCAAGAAAGAAGCCTTCGGGTATGAAGACGATACCCAGTGGCTGGCCCTGGGCGCGGAATTCGACGCCTGGCGTTACGCCCAGCTGCGTGCCGGTGTTCGCCACAACCTGGCCAGTAACGACGACAACGACGGCATCGAGGAAGATACTCAGTTCACCGCGGGTCTCGGCCTGAATATCATTGGTGTTCGCGTGGATATCGGCGCCCTGTACAGCAGCGCCGATGTCGGCGCAGCCCTGGAACTCGGCACCTCCTTCTAAGCCGACTCCTCCGGCCGCAAAAGCCCGGTCTGCCCTGCGCAGCTCGGGCTTTCTTATTTCACTCCGCCTGTTTGCCTCTGGCCGGTCGTGGCCGGATAATCGCGGTTACCGATGAATTGGCAATCAGGAACAAACTGCATTATGCAAACCTATCTGGTGGGCGGCGCTGTCCGCGACAAACTGCTCGGCCTGGGCGTTAAAGATCGGGACTGGGTAGTGGTTGGTGCCACCCCCGAAGACATGCTCCAGCGAGGCTTCAAACAGGTAGGCGCGGATTTCCCGGTTTTCCTGCACCCGGACACCGGCGAGGAATACGCCCTGGCCCGGACCGAGCGCAAGCAGGGGCGCGGGTACCACGGGTTCAGCGTTTACAGTGCACCGGATGTCTCCCTGGAAGACGACCTTCGCCGCCGTGACCTGACCATAAACGCCATGGCAGAAACCGAGCATGGCGACCTCGTAGACCCATTCAACGGCCATGCGGATCTGGAACAGAAAAAGCTTCGGCATGTTTCTGAAGCCTTCGCGGAAGACCCCCTGCGCATCCTTCGCACCGCCCGCTTCGCCGCGCGCCTCCAGCCATTGGGGTTCAGCATCTGCCGCGAAACCATGGCGCTGATGCGGGAGATGGTCGCCAGCGGCGAACTCGGGGATCTGGTGCCAGAGCGGGTATGGCAGGAAGTCCAAAGGGCATTGCATGAACAGGCTCCAGGCGTGTTCTTCGACGTGCTTCGGGAGCTCGGCGCCCTGAAGGTGCTGATCCCTGAATTGACCGATGAACAGGCTTTCCGCCAGGGTCTCAGCGCCCTGCAGTGCATCCACCGCAAACAGGGTTCCACCGCCCAGCATTACGCCGCCCTGCTCAGTGGTGTGCCCGAGCCAGACGCCGTTGCCAGAGCTAAAGCCATGAAAAGCCCCAACGACTGCCGGGATCTGACCCACCTGGTCTGCCTGTTCATGGCTCAGTTGAACGATGCCTCGCCTGAAGCCCGGCTGACACCGGAACTCACAATGGAACTTCTGGACAAAGCCGACTTCTGGCGCCGGCCCGATCGTTTCGGCGTTTTGCTGGGCACCCTCGCCTGCACCCTTCAGAACGAGCGCGCCCATGTGGTTCAGCAGCTGGAACTGGCCGCACGCCGGGGCCAAAGCGTAACCCCTCACCCATTCCTGCAAAAAGGCATTCAGGGCAAAGCCCTGGGCGAGGCAATCCAGAACGAGCGGCTGGCCCGTATTACTGAGGCACTGAACTCACCCGAATAAGGAAGGACACCCCATGCCCCATCCCGTCGCCCTGATCACTGGCGCAGCCCATCGCCTGGGCGCCCACACGGCAGAAACCCTGCACGCTCGCGGCTGGAATGTTGTGATTCATTACCGTGGCCGGCAGCAACAGGCCCGGGCACTGGCCGACAAGCTGAACCAGCAGCGCCCGGAATCCGCCGTGTGTTACCACGCCGATCTCGCCGACATGAACCAGCTCCGGCAACTGGCGGAACAGGCCTGCGCGCAGTGGGGGCAATTGAATGCGCTGGTCAACAACGCTTCCGTGTTTTACCCCAACCCCACCGAAGATGCCTCCGAACAGGACTGGGACACGATACTGGGCGCCAACCTGAAAGCCCCCTTCTTCCTGCTTCAGCAGTGTTTGCCTGCGCTAAAAGCGGCCTCCGGCAGTGTCGTCAACATGATCGACATCTACAGTGAGAAGCCACTGAAGGACCACCCCCTGTACTGCGCCAGCAAGGCCGGGCTGGCAGCACTAACCCGCTCCTGGGCCAAAGATCTGGCACCGGATGTTCGGGTAAATGGCGTGTCGCCGGGCGCCATCCTCTGGCCGGAAGGCGATTCGGCCGTAGACGAAGCCCACCAACAGGCGATTCTCGATAAAACGCCCCTGGCCCGTACCGGTAACCCGGCCGACATTGCCGGTGCCATTGCCTACCTGGTATGCGATGCGCCCTTTGTCACAGGCCAGATACTGTCGGTGGATGGCGGCCGCAGCCTGAATATGTGATCACCGGCACCAGAACAACCCCGACCTTCGTTGTTTTGGCCGGCCACCGCTTTGCCGCTACAATGCCTGCCATTCTTATAAACGGGCGCCACCCAACCAGGCGCCCAGGCTAACGGAGAGTTCTCATGCGTGATGTTGTTATTGTTGCCGCCAAACGTACCGCTATCGGCAGCTTCGGTGGTGGCCTGTCCAGCCTGCGTGCAGACCAGCTGGGTACGGCCGTGATCAAGGCTGTGATGGAAGAAACCGGCGTCGCCGGCGACCAGATCAATGAAGTTATCCTCGGCCAGGTGCTTACCGCCGGCTGCGGCCAGAACCCGGCCCGTCAGTCTGCCATCAATGCCGGCCTGCCGGCTTCAGTGCCCGCCATCACCATCAACAAGGTCTGTGGCTCCGGCCTGAAAGCCGTGCACATGGCGGTCCAGGCCATCCAGTGCGGCGATGCCGAGATGATTCTGGCCGGTGGCCAGGAAAGCATGAGCCAGGCGCCCCACGTACTGCCCAACAGCCGTAACGGTCAGCGCATGGGCAACTGGAGCATGATCGACACCATGATCACCGACGGCCTGTGGGATGCCTTCAACGATTACCACATGGGTATAACGGCTGAGAACATCGTCGAGAAATACGGCATCACCCGGGACGAGCAGGATGCGTTTGCCGCTGCATCCCAGCAGAAAGCTGTCGCTGCGCAAAAGGCCGGCTACTTTGACGGCCAGATTGTTCCGGTCACCATTCCCCAGCGCAAAGGCGACCCTCTGGTGGTGGACAAGGACGAATGCCCCCGCGACGGCGTCACCGGCGACAGCCTCGGAAAGCTGCGTCCGGCCTTCAAGAAAGACGGCTCGGTAACCGCCGGCAACGCTTCCTCCCTGAACGACGGCGCTGCCGTGGTGATGGTGTGCAGCGCAGACAAGGCGAAAGAGCTGGGCCTGACCCCGCTGGCAACCATCAAAGCCCACGCCAGTGCCGGCGTGGACCCTACCATCATGGGCACCGGCCCGATTCCGGCCAGCCAGCGCTGCCTGGAGCGGGCGGGCTGGACTGTTGACGACCTGGACCTGATCGAAGCCAACGAAGCCTTCGCCGCCCAGGCGATTTCCGTCAATCGGGACCTGGGCTGGGACACCGCCAAGGTAAACGTGAACGGCGGCGCCATTGCCCTGGGCCACCCGATTGGCGCTTCTGGTTGCCGTATTCTGGTCAGCCTGCTGCACGAAATGACCCGCCGCGATGCCAAGAAAGGCCTGGCCACGCTGTGTATTGGCGGTGGCATGGGTGTCGCCCTGGCTGTGGAGCGTTAATGCTGCACGTGGTTCTGTACGAGCCGGAGATACCGCCGAACACCGGCAATATCATCCGGCTCTGCGCCAACACCGGCTGTCAGTTGCACCTGATTGAACCCCTGGGATTCTCTCTGGAAGACAAGCAGATGCGACGGGCCGGTCTGGATTACAGCGAATACGCTACGGTAAAGATCCATCCGGATTACGCCAGCTTTCTGGCCACCGAGCAGCCTTCGCGGCTGTTCGGGCTCACCACCAAGGGAAGTCGCCATTACCACGAGGTGGCGTTCCGGGACGGTGACTACCTGATGTTCGGGCCGGAGACCCGGGGCCTGCCGGAAGACGTACGCAACGGGCTGCCCGCCGAACACCGTCTTCGGGTACCCATGCGCCCGGAAAGCCGCAGCCTCAACCTTTCCAACACCGCCGCCCTGGTGGTTTATGAGGCCTGGCGGCAACTTGGGTTTGAGGGCTCGATCTGACCGATCCAGGGTAATCACCCACAAAAAAACCGGCCGAAGCCGGTTTTTTTCGTTGAGCAGCAGCGCTTAGTGAGTCTGCTCTTCCTTGGCTTCACCCGCCGCTTCTTCCTGCTTGCGCTTGAGCGCCTGGGCATAGATCGCGTCGAAGTTAACCGGAGCCAGCATCAGGGCCGGGAAGCTGCCCTTGTTCACAATGCCGTCAATCGCTTCGCGGGCATAGGGGAACAGAATCGTCGGGCAGTAGGCGCCGAGCATCTGGCCAAGCTGCGGGCCTTCAATGCCGGAGATCATGAATACGCCGCCCTGTTGGATTTCGACGATGTACGCCACCTTCTCACCCACCTTGGCCGTTACGGTCAGGGACAGAACAACTTCATACTGGTTGTCGCTGATCTTGTTGTGGGAGGTGTTCAGATCCAGGTTCACCTGGGGCTTCCACTGCTCCTGGAAAACCAGCGGAGAGTTGGGGGATTCAAAAGACAGGTCCTTCACATAGATGCGCTGAAGGGCAAACTGTGGTTGGTTCTGGTTGTCGTTGCCTGCGGCTTGCTGATTCTCAGCCATGATCAGTCCTTTCGTTTCCGTATTATGGGGCCAGGCCCGTTGTTATGTCGTCGTCTGCCGGAACAGTCTACTGCGAGGTTCCGAATGGTAATGTGAAACAGTGCGTCAGATCGCCACTCAGATCAAGCCCTGTTACTTTTTCACCAGGGGCAGATTGCTGGCCTTCCAGTCGGTAATACCACCGTTCAGGCGCACCACATTACTGAAGCCCTCGGCATTGAGCTGCTTGACCGCCATGGCGGCGTGCTGGCCCATCTTGTCGACAACGATAATCTGTTTTTCCTTGTGCTTGCTCAGCTCGTTAACGCGGCTTTTGAGACTGTTAAGCGGAATGTTCAGCGAGCCGGTAATGCGGCCTTCGTTGAATTCTTTGCGATCGCGGATGTCCAACACCACCGCTTCATCCTTGTTGATCAGCGTGACCGCGCCCTGGGCCGAGATCTTGGCACCGCCCCGGCGCGATTCCAGCACAATAATGGCCAGCAGGAACGCCACAAACAGCGACACCAGAATGTAGTGATTAACAACAAATTCAAACAAGCGGTCCATGAAACTACCCTGACAATTGATTTGGCCGGATTATACACACCCACACCGGCTCACAGAAGGCAATCGCCCCGCCATGATAGCGCCAGCACATCGTGATCATGAGCAATGCTTCAGCGAACGCGCGTGGCCTGAGTAAATGAAAACGGTTACAATCTGCCCCACTCAAATTCTGTTCTTTTTGCAACCAAATGGACGACACGATGACCGAGACGCGCAAGCCCACTGCACTGATTATTCTCGACGGCTGGGGCCACCGTGACCCGGCGGAAGACAATGCCATTTCCAACGCCAACACCCCCTTCTGGGACAAGATCTGGCAGAACCAGCCGAAAACCCTGATCAACACCTCGGGCATGTTTGTTGGCCTGCCCCAGGGCCAGATGGGCAACTCCGAAGTGGGCCATATGAATCTCGGCGCCGGCCGCGTGGTGTATCAGAGCCTGACGCGCATCGATAAAGATCTCGAAGACGGCCAATTCCAGAATAATGAAGCCCTTTGTAATGCCATCGACAAGGCCGTTGCCAATGGCAAGGCCGTACACCTGATGGGCCTGCTGTCTCCGGGCGGTGTCCACAGCCATGAAGATCATATTCTGGCGGCAGCAGAGCTGGCTGCGGCCCGGGGCGCCAAAGAAGTTTACATCCACGCCTTCCTGGATGGCCGGGACATGCCACCACGCAGTGCCCGCCCCTCCCTGGAGAAAGCCGCGGCGAAGATGAAAAGCCTGGGCGTTGGCCGGGTAGCCACCATCGTTGGCCGTTACTTTGCCATGGACCGGGACAACCGCTGGGACCGCGTGGAAGCGGCCTACAACGCCATGACCCTGGGCGAAGCCGAGTTCATCAGCGACGACCCGGTGGCTGCGCTGGAACAGGCCTATGAGCGTGGTGAGAACGACGAATTCGTGAAGCCCACCCATATCCGGGCCGACGGCGAACCCGAGGGCACCATCAATGATGGTGACGCCGTGTTGTTCATGAACTTCCGTGCCGACCGCGCCCGGGAAATGACCCGCACCTTCGTAGAGCAAGACTTCGACGGTTTCGACCGCCGCAAGCACCCGGAACTGGCAGATTTCGTGATGCTCACCGAATATGCCGCCGACATCAAAACCTCCTGCGCCTACCCGCCCGAGCAACTGACCAACGGCCTGGGCGAGTACATGGCGAAGCAAGGTAAAACCCAGCTGCGCATTGCCGAGACCGAGAAATACGCCCACGTGACCTTCTTCTTCAATGGCGGCCTGGAAACTCCCTTTGAAGGTGAAGATCGCATTCTGGTGCCGTCTCCCAAGGTGGCCACCTACGACCTGCAGCCGGAAATGAGCGCACCGGAGGTTACCGACAAACTGGTGGAAGCCATCAAGAGCGGCAAGTACGATCTGATCGTCTGCAACTATGCCAACGGCGATATGGTTGGCCATACCGGCAAGCTGGACGCCGCCATCAAGGCCGCCGAATGCCTGGATCAGTGCGTGCAGCGTGTGGTGGAGGCACTGGATGAGGTGGGTGGCGAAGCCCTGATTACCGCCGACCACGGCAACTGCGAACAGATGACCGATCCCAACTCCGGCCAGGTACACACCTCCCACACCATTGGCCCTGTGCCACTGGTGTACACCGGCCACCGCAATGTACAACTCAGGAATGACGGCAGCCTGTGCGATATCGCACCGACACTTCTTGCTCTGATGGGTACCGAAAAGCCTGCGGAAATGACCGGGCACAGCCTGGTCGAGTTCGACTGATCGCTCCGCCGGTCAACGTGTTGCGTAAACTGACCGTCGTGGTGCTGGCCCTCGCGATGGGGGCCGCACCTTTGGCTGCCCAGCAGGATGTGACGCCCGCACAGGTCGAGGCGCTGAAGGAGCGCATCGCCGACATCGACCGCTGGCTGGCCGATGCCGAAGAAGACCGGTCAACCCTTGAGCAGCAACTGGCGGCCACCGAGCGCAGAATCAGCACCCTGACCCGGGAACGCCGCACTCTTCGGCAGCAGGCCCGGGAACAGCAGGAACGCCTGGCCGAGCTTCGCGCCCAGGAAAGCGAACTGGCCAATACCCTCGAACAGCAACGGGAAAACCTGAAACTACAGATCCGGGCAGCCTGGATGGAAGGCGACGCGCCGGCTCTGAAAGTGCTGCTGAACGAGATTGAGCCCGGCGAAGTTGCCCGCACCCTCACCTACTACGAATACCTGAGCAAGAATACCGTCTCCCGCCTGGAGGCTTTCCAGCGCAGCCTTCAGGAACTGAAAGCCGCCCGCGCCGCCGTCCAGGCCACCCGCACTGAACTGGCGAAGACCGAAGCCGATCTGGAACAGCGCCAGCAGCAGTTAACTCAAAGCAAACAGGACCGGACCAGAACACTGGCCGCCCTGAATGACGATATCCAGAATCGTCGCAGCGAGCGCCAGTCCCTGGAAGCCGATCGCCAGCGCCTGGAACAGTTGCTGAAAGAGGTGCAGCAGGCCATTGCCAGCATTCCGGCCCCGAATGAATCCAGCCCGTTCAAATCCCGCCGCGACAAACTGCCCTGGCCCGCAAAAGGGCGGGTAGTCAGCAATTACGGCGCCGTGTACGCCGATGGCAAACTGCGCCGCAACGGTATCCTGATGAACACCGCCGAAGAAGCCGAAATCAAGGCCGTGCACTATGGCCGGGTGGTGTTTGCCAACTGGCTTCGGGGGTTCGGGCTGATCACCATCATTGATCATGGCGATGGCTACATGACCCTTTACGGCCATAGCAGCAGCCTGTTCACAACCCCCGGCGACTGGGTACGCCCGGGCGAGACCATTGCCCTGGCCGGGCGCACCGGCGGCACTGAGGACCCGGCCGTGTATTTCGAGGTGCGTAGCAACGGCAAACCCGTGAACCCCAGGAGCTGGCTGGGCAAGCCATAACAGGGCTGACAAACGGCGTTGCGGGCGCCATACTGTCCGGGTCAGGAACCAGTCCAACTATTGGAAACAAAACAGGATATGTGAATGAAACGGGCCAGAAGTACACTCAAGACCTCGCCATTGCGCACCATGATTCTTGCCACCTGTTGTTTCACAGCCCCCGGACTGGCCCTGGCACAGGATCAGGACGCTCAGACCCAGCAGATTCTGGACTCCATTCAGAGTGGCGAGCGGGTTGAACTGAAACTTCCAGACCCGGAAGAACAATTGCCTCTGGAAGATCTGCGCAAGTTCACCGAAGTGTTCAGCCGCATCAAAGACGCCTACGTGGAAGATGTCTCCGACACCCAGCTGCTCGAAAGCGCCATCAAAGGCATGCTGTCCGACCTGGACCCGCACTCTACCTACCTGGCCCCCAAGGATTACGAGGAACTGGAGGAAAGCACCTCTGGAGAATTCGGTGGTCTTGGCATTGAAGTCGGGATGGAAAACGGCTTTGTCAAAGTCATCTCCCCCATCGACGACACTCCGGCCCAGAAAGCCGGCGTTCAAGCCGGCGACCTGATCATCAAGCTGGACGAAAAGCCGGTGAAGGGAATGTCTCTGGAAGAAGCGGTCAACCTGATGCGCGGCAAGCCGGGCACGGTGCTTACTCTGACCATCATGCGCGAGGGCGAAAGTGCGCCCATCGAGATTGATGTCACCCGGGATGTGATCAAAGTCACCAGCGTTAAATCCCGGATGATCGACAACGGCTACGGCTATGTTCGCATCACGCAATTCCAGGCCGAGACTGGCCGACAGTTCCTGAAAGCCCTGAGCGATCTGGAAGAAGAACACGGCAATGATCTCGACGGCCTGATCATTGATCTTCGCAACAACCCCGGCGGCGTGTTGCAAGCCGCCGTAGAGACCGCGGATGCCCTGTTGAATGAGGGCCTGATTGTTTACACCGAAGGCCGTATCCAGAGTTCACGCCTGCGCTTCAGCGCCAAGCCCGGCGATGTCATGGCCGGCACACCTATTGTGGTGTTGATCAACGGTGGCTCGGCCTCTGCTTCGGAAATCCTTGCCGGCGCGCTCCAGGACCACGAACGTGCCGTGGTGATGGGCACCCAGTCCTTCGGCAAGGGCAGTGTTCAGACGGTCATCCCGCTGGACGAGACCCACGCCATCAAAATGACCACCGCTCGTTATTTCACGCCGGATGGTCGCTCCATCCAGGCCACCGGCATCAAGCCGGACATTGAGGTGCGCCCGGCAGAATTGAAAGAACTCGACAGCAGACCATTCTTCACCGAAGCCGATCTGAGCGGTCATCTTGAGGGGGAGAATGAGGAAGAAGCCCGCAAGGCCAGAGAACAGGCTGCGGAAGCACAGGCTTCTGCTGCCGACCGGGACTATCAGCTGCGGTCGGCCCTGAACCTGCTGAAAGGCATGCATATCCTTAACCGGAAGAACGACAGCAAGCCGCAGGAAAACGCCCAGTGACCTTACGCTCTACCCTCACGCTGCTGGCGCTTCTGGCCATCAGCCCTGTCGCTGCGTTTGCGTCAGGGCCGGGTGAACCCCAACAGCCCACCATTGCCATCATTATTGATGACATGGGCCACAACCGGCTCGAGGGCGAGCGGCTGGCAAGGCTTGACCAGCCCCTGACACTGGCCTTTCTGCCTTACCGGCGCCATACAGTTCCCCTGGCGAAGCTGGCCCACGCCCAATCCAAGGAAATCATGTTGCACGCCCCGATGGCCAACACCCGCAACTTCGGTCTCGGCCCGGGCGGACTGACACCGGATATGGACGAGACGACCATCACCACCACCCTGCGCCGGGCACTGCAGTCCATTCCCTTTGTCAGCGGCGTGAACAATCACATGGGCAGCCTGCTTACTCAGCAACTGGAACCCATGGACTGGGTCATGAAAGAGCTGGACCGCTACCCGGTGTATTTCGTCGACAGCCGCACCATTGCCAATTCCATCGCCGGCAGTGTGGCCGATGCCTACAACATCCCGAGCCTGACGCGCGATGTGTTTCTCGATCACGAACAGACGGAAGAGTTTGTCGACAAACAGTTCAAACTGCTGATTCAGACCGCCAGGGAGAAAGGCACCGCCATTGGTATCGGCCACCCCCACAAGGTCACCGTGGATTATCTGGAGAAGCACCTGCCGATGCTGGATGAACAGGGCATTGCCATCGCCACGGTCAGTGGTCTCTGGGCCATGCGTAACGGTAATCGGGAGATGTTTGCGGAAGGGGAAAAGCAGGCCATTCGGCCTGCCTATGCACGCAGCAATTAATCGCGGACTTCGATGCCCTGAGCCTTCATAAAGGCTTTGGCTTCAGGGATGGTGTGCTGACCGAAGTGGAAGATGGATGCCGCCAGCACCGCGTCTGCGCCACCCTGGGTAACACCATCCGCCAGATGCTGTAGCTCACCGACACCACCTGAAGCAATCACCGGTACGACTACCGCATCGCTGATGGCACGGGTCAGGCCAAGATCAAAGCCGATCTTGGTGCCGTCACGGTCCATGCTGGTCAGCAGCAACTCCCCTGCCCCCAGCTCAACCATTTTCTTCGCCCACTCTACGGCATCCAGCCCGGTTGGCTTGCGACCGCCGTGGGTAAAGATTTCCCAGCGCGGTTCCTCGCCTTCTGCGCTCACCCGCTTGGCATCGATGGCCACCACAATGCACTGTCGGCCAAAACGCTCCGCTGCCTCCCGCACAAACTCGGGATTGAAGACTGCGGCCGTATTGATGGAGACCTTGTCGGCTCCGGCATTGAGCAGTTTGCGGATATCATCGACGGTGCGCACGCCACCGCCCACGGTCAGCGGGATGAACACTTCCGCCGCCATGCGTTCTACGGTTTCGTAGGTGGTGTCGCGGCTTTCGCTGCTGGCCGTAATGTCCAGGAAGGTGATCTCGTCCGCGCCCTGCTCGTTGTAGCGGCGGGCCACTTCCACCGGATCGCCGGCATCGCGGATATCGACAAAGTTCACGCCTTTAACCACGCGGCCTTTGTCGACGTCCAGGCAGGGAATGATGCGTTTTGCCAATGCCATTGTCTGTCCTCAGTTTTTCAGGCTGTCGCAGTAGGCTTGCGCTTCGGCCACATCCAGAGTGCCTTCGTAGATAGCACGGCCGGTGATCGCACCGATCACGCCTTTGTCGGCGACGGTGGCCAGGCGCTTGAGGTCATCCATATTGGTAACGCCGCCAGACGCAATCACCGGGATGCCACCTTCCTCTGCCAGCTTGGCGGTGGCTTCCACGTTCACGCCCTGCATCATGCCGTCGCGGGCGATATCGGTGTAAACAATGGAGGATACGCCGTCGTTGGCAAAGCGCTTGGCAAGGTCTACTGCCATGACTTCGGAGACTTCGGCCCAGCCGTCGGTGGCGACGCGGCCGTCTTTGGCGTCCAGACCGACGATGATGTGGCCGGGGAATTCCTTGCACATTTCGGTGACAAATTCAGGCTCTTTAACCGCCTTGGTACCGATGATGACCCACTGCACGCCGGCCTTGAGATAGGCTTCAATGGTTTCCGCCGAGCGGATGCCGCCGCCGATCTGGATGGGCAGATTCGGGTACTTCACAGCAATGGCCTTTACGATCTCACCGTTTACCGGCTCGCCGGCGAAAGCGCCGTTAAGGTCAACCAGGTGCAGGCGGCGAGCGCCAGCATCTACCCACTTGGTGGCCATGTCGACGGGGTCGTCACCGAATACGGTGGAGTCTTCCATGCGGCCCTGGCGCAGTCTTACGCATTTGCCGTCTTTCAGATCGATAGCGGGGATAATCAGCATTTTGTTCTTCCTCGGAGTTTGCCGTCTGGGAGATGGCCGCCCGCCCACTGCTACGGGGAGAGCCCTCCGGGACACGCTGTGAATACGTCCGTGTACGCTTGACTGCAGCATCCTTGCTGCAGACAGTCCCGGAGGGCTCTCCCCGCATCAGCGGGCTACTCGTTTCTTGCCCGCAAAATCATCCGAGCAGCAACGAACGAGTTTCTCCCTCAGCTTTTTCCAGTCCAGTTCGTGAAGTTTTCCAGCAACTGCAGGCCCGCCCTGGCACTTTTCTCAGGGTGGAACTGCACTGCAAAGATGTTGTCTCTCGCCACCGCTGCCGCCAGGTCGACACCATAATGAGTGCGGCCGGCCATGTCGGCGTTGCCCTCGGCTTCGGCGTAGTAGCTGTGTACAAAGTAGAAGCGGTCGCCGTCCGGAATGTTGTGCCAGAGCGGGTGGTCCAGCGTGTGGTACACCTGGTTCCAGCCCATGTGGGGCACTTTCAGGCGTTCGCCGTTTTCGGTGAGGTTGTCGCCGAAGTAGCGGACTTCAGACGGGAACAGGCCAATGCCTTCCACGCCGCCGTTTTCTTCGCTGCGGGCCATCAATGCCTGCATGCCGACGCAGATGCCGAGGAACGGGCGGTCCCGGGAGACTTCTTTGACGAGTTCAACCACGCCCAAACGGTGCATTTCGGCCATGCAGTCGCGGATGGCGCCAACGCCGGGCAGGATCACCCGGTCGGCTTCGCGGATTTTGGCGGCATCGTCTGTAACCAGCACGGTGCAGTCCGGGGCCACGTGCTCTACGGCTTTGCGGGCGGAATGCAGGTTGCCCATGCCGTAGTCGATGATGGCGACGGTCTTCATGGTGTGTCTGTTCCTTTCGGTGACCGGTTACAGAGCGCCTTTGGTGGACGGGGTGATGCCCGCCATGCACTCATCCATTTCAATCGCCATGCGCAGTGCGCGGCCGAAGGCTTTGAACACGGTTTCGATCTGGTGATGGGTGTTCTTGCCCTTCAGGTTGTCGATGTGCAGGGTCACCATGGAGTGGTTCACGAAGCCCTGGAAGAACTCAGCGAACAGGTCGACATCAAACCCGCCCACGCTGGCACGGGTGTAGGGTACGTCCATGAGCAAACCTGGGCGGCCGGACAGGTCGATGACCACGCGTGACAGGGCTTCATCCAGCGGCACATAGGCGTGGCCATAGCGGCGAATGCCTTTTTTGTCGCCCACGGCCTGTTTGAAGGCCTGGCCCAAAGTGATGCCGATGTCTTCCACGGTGTGGTGATCGTCGATGTGCAGGTCACCCTTGCAGGTAATGTCCAGATCCACCAGGCCGTGGCGGGCAATCTGATCCATCATGTGTTCAAGGAACGGCACACCGGTGTCGAAATTGGCTTTGCCGGTGCCGTCGAGGTTGATCTCGACGGTAATCTGGGTTTCGAGGGTATTGCGTTCTACCCGAGCCTTGCGTTCGGCCATGGAGACTCCGTTGAAAACTGGCTTGCTACCGTAAACGTTGTTTGCGGATTATACCTGTTAACTCAACCGGAGTCCCGCAACCGGATCAATCACCCTGATAGCTCAGAACGCTTTTTTCAGGTTGGCCATGTAGGTGTCCACGAGGCTGTTGAACTCGTGCTTGATCACCGGGCTGATGGCCAGCTTGAGCAGGCTCGGCAGGGGAACGGTCAGCTCTGCGCTGGTCTGGAATTTCACTGCGGTGGCATTGTCGCCCTTGGCACTCAAGGTCCAGGAACCACTGACAACCCCGTTGCCTTCACCTTTGATGGGCGACCAGGTGATCTTGCCGGCTTCTTTGTCAGCGTGGTATGTGCAGGCGTAAACCGATTGAATAGCGTGTTTGTCGACGCCCACTTTTTCCATTTCCCAGCGGTAGGCGTTATCGCCCAGATCCACCAGCTTATCGACTTTCGGGAAGTGGCTGGCAGATTTGGGAACGTCTGCCAACAGCTCGAAGACCTCATCATAGCTTGCCGGAATTTCCAGATCCCGGTTCAGCTCAATCGATACGGTAATGGCCACAGCCGACTCCTTCTTATGTTTATTTGTGCCTCGGGGCTGGCTGCCCCGGCGGATAAATTGGGGGTGTATTTTGACCCAAGACTACCGCATTGTCATATTCCTGCACTGTTAATTTGCTAACCCTGCGTTATCCTTTGCTTTATTCACGCAATAAAACGCCGGCTACCAGCCTGCCGACAGGAAAAGGAACCCAGCCATGAAAGTTATCCGCTATGCGATCTACGCCGTTATTGCGCTGCTGTTACTGGCAGTGGCCGCCGTCGCCATTGCGGTTGCGGTGATCAACCCCAACGATTACAAACCCCAGATTGAAGCGGCTGTTGAGAAGCAGACCAATCTGGACCTGATGCTGGAGGGCGACATTGGCTGGTCTTTCATCCCCCTGGGCCTGGAGCTGAATCAGGTAGAGGCCAACCTTGACGGAGAGAGGTTTGTCGCACTGGAGCAACTGATTGCCCAGATTGATTTCTGGTCTCTGATTGCCATGTCTCCGCAGGTAAACACGTTTCTGCTGAATGGCCTGGATGCCCACTTGGAACTTAACGAGCAGGGCGAAGGCAACTGGGCCCGGATAATGCGGGAGCAAACCGCCACCGCAGAGGCCGGCACCGATGCTGCCGAACAACAACCCGCCCAGGAAACCGCCGAGCCTGAGCCACAATCCGCCAGCGGCGAGGCTCTTAACTTTAATGTCGAGAACGTTGAAATCAGTAACGCCAGCGTTCACTACAACGATCTGAGCACCGGCCAGTCCGTTACGCTGGAAGACTTCACCGTGACCGCCAGTGATATCACCCTGGGCTCCGAATTCCCCCTGGATATCCGCTTCCGCGTTGAAACCAGCCAGCCACAGTTTGCCGTAGACGGCAGCATAAACGCCCGCATCCAGGCAAACCAGGCGCTCAACGAATTTGCGGTATCTGGCCTGAACGCGGTATTTGATATGTCGGGCGAGCCGTTTGGTGGCGAATCGGTGACCGCAGAACTGGCCGGCTCCCTGGCCGCCAACCTGGAAAACGAAACCGCTTCCCTGAGCGACTTCTCCGCCAGCCTGGCCAACCTGAGCCTCAATACCAACCTGAATGTAAAAGGCTTTGGCGACAAACCGGCTCTGGACGGTCGCATTGAGATTTCCGAGTTTTCCCTGAAGGAGCTTCTCAACAATCTGGGACAACCCGCCATTGAAACCACGGATCGTGAAGTACTGAAAGCGATCGCGCTGTCGACCAATCTCGGTGGCGAGCCCGGCGTTGTCGCGCTGTCTGACCTTGTCATTACCCTGGATGATACCCGCTTCAACGGTGGCGGCAGCTACAACCTCGCCACAGGTGGGCTGGTGTTCGACCTAGAGGGTGACAAGCTGAATGCTGATCGTTACCTGCCGCCCTCGGCCGAAGGCGATTCGCAAGGAGCAGGCAACGAGGACACACAGACCGACAGCAACACTCAAACAGCTGGGGCATCACAGCCTGAAACCGACCTGCTGCCACTGGAGACCCTGCGCACCCTGCTGCTGGACATTGATTTCGGCCTGGGCGAGCTGATTGTCAGCAACCTCACCATCAACGACATCGCCGCCAGCACCACCGCCAAAGATGGACTGCTGCAAGTGGACGAGTTCAGCGGCAAGCTCTATTACGGCAGCTTTGGCGCCAACGCCACCATCGACGCCCGTACCGACAACCCGAAATGGCGAATCCGCTCGGACGTGACCAACGTACAGACCCTGCCGTTGTTAACCGATCTGGCCGAGGTAGACATGCTCTCTGGTGGCGCCAATCTGAAAGTGGCTGTCGATACCACCGGCAACCGGATTTCTGCGCTGCGTGAAAACGCCAACGGCGAGATCAGCTTCAACCTGGCCGAAGGCGAGTTCCGCCAGATGAACCTGACCCGTATGGCCTGCCAGGGTATCGCCCTTGCCAACCAGGAATCCCTGACGACCACCGACTGGAGCACGACTACCCCGTTCAACGACATGCGGGGCACACTGAAAATCGACGGTAACACCCTGAACAACACCGACCTTGTCGCTGCGCTTGCCGGTATGCGACTGGAGGGCAACGGCACCGTAGATCTTGAGCAAACCGACCTGGACTACGAACTCGGCCTGCGCATTGTTGGTGAAATTCACCGGGACGAAGCCTGCCGCGTGACCGAGTATGTGGAAAACGTGGTCATTCCCGTGGAATGCCGGGGCAACTTCGCCGAAGACCCGGCCGGCTTGTGTTCGTTTGACGGCTCCCGCTTCCGGGACACCCTGAAAGACATTGCAGCCAACGCCGCCAAGGCAAAAGCCCGCGAAGAAGTGGATCGCGCCAAAGAAAAAGCAGAAGAGAAGGTGCAGGAAAAACTGAAAGAAAAGCTGGGCGAGGATGCCGGCGGAAAGGTGAAGGACGCCCTGAAGGGACTGTTCAACTGATGCCGGACCGTTTTGCCGACAAACTGCTTCGCTGGTACGACCAACACGGCAGGCACGACCTGCCGTGGCATCACAACCGCAACGCTTACCGGGTGTGGGTTTCAGAGATCATGCTCCAACAGACCCAGGTAACCACGGTGATTCCCTACTTTGAAGCCTTCATGGCCCGTTTTCCCGATGTGCACGCCCTCGCCTCGGCGCCGGTCGATGATGTTCTCGGCCATTGGTCCGGCCTGGGCTATTACGCTCGGGCACGCAACCTGCACAAGGCCGCAAAACAGGTAGTGGATGAGTTCGGCGGCGAATTCCCGGCCGACCAGAAGCAACTCGAAAGCCTCACAGGGATTGGCCGCTCCACCGCCGCTGCCATTGTCGCCCAGGCCTTTGAAAAACGCGCAACCATTCTGGATGGCAACGTAAAACGCGTGCTGGCGCGCTACCATGCCGTTCCCGGATGGCCGGGACAGACTGCCGTGCTGAACCAGCTCTGGGAGCACGCGGAGAGCCACACGCCGGAAGCCCGGATCAAAGACTACACCCAGGCGATCATGGACCTGGGCGCCATGGTGTGTACCCGCAGCAAACCCGAGTGTGAGGCCTGCCCCGTGAAGGATGGCTGCCTGGCCTACGCCCGTGACGAGATCCGCCTGTACCCCGGCTCAAAGCCGAAGAAGGAAAAACCGGAAAAAACCACCTGGATGCTGATCCTGGAAGATGCAGAGGGCCGAATTCTACTGGAACGCCGACCACCCAGCGGCATCTGGGGCGGCCTGTGGAGCCTGCCCGAACTTGACCCGGCCTATGGCTCAGATGAACTGCAGGACGCCTGCGCCAGGGAGCTGGGGCTGAACTGCCACAGCCCGGAACCCATCAGCGGTTTTCGCCACACCTTCAGCCATTATCATCTGCACATACAACCAGTACGCCTGCCCGTAGCCGGTAACACCCAGGTTGGCGATTCCGACCGCTTGCGCTGGCTGCACCGGGATGAAGCCCTCAGCCTGGGACTGCCAGCCCCGATCCGCACCCTGCTGACGGAATCCGAGCAAGCCACCCTGCTGTAACCAAGCCAAGGTGCCGGATGGTCTGTTATCATGCCGGCATACTGACCTCAGCACAGGAGCCGACATGAGCCGCACTGTATTCTGTCGCAAGTACCAGAAAGAACTGGAAGGCCTGGCCATGCCCCCGATGCCCGGCCCCAAAGGCCAGGATATCTACGAGAACGTATCCAAACTGGCCTGGGAAGAATGGCAGAACCAGCAGACCATGCTGATCAACGAAAAACACCTGAACCTGATGGACGTGAACAACCGGAAATACCTGCAGGCGCAGATGGAACGGTTCTTCAACAACGAGCCGTTCGATCAGGCCGAAGGCTACGTACCGCCTGAAAAATAAGACGATTGATCAAGGCCTGAACAACCGGCAAAAACTTCCGAAAATTTTTGCCGGCCGGCCTTGACTCCCAAACCCTAAACCGGTTTAATAGCGCCCCGTTGCAGCACACAGCTCAACACGCCCGGATAGCTCAGTTGGTAGAGCAGGGGATTGAAAATCCCCGTGTCGGTGGTTCGATTCCGCCTCCGGGCACCATTTCCTCCCTCCCCAGAAATGCGTAACCCACTGTTTTAAAAGACTAATGATCGATTAAGATCAACCAATGTCGTGTACGGAACGTACAAATGTAACCCATTGATTTTCCTAAATCGGGAAAAATCTGGTAAAACTCGTCACGACACAATCACGACTCGCCCCACCCTTTCCTAATATCTCCCAGGCCGTAATTTATGGGCGTAAGCCCCTTTCCGCTGGCCTGCGCATTTGGTTTTCTAATGTGAGGAGATATTCAGTGGCAAGTGAAACGCCAGCAACAGCAAAGAAAACGCTCATATTAAACAACGATACGTTACGTGTTTTTGGCCCAAAACCCCAGACCTCAGCCAGACAATTTTCAACAACTCACGATAGGTCTGCATGTTCACCTATGCCAATTGGCTAACTGTTAACTGAGCGTATCTTTTAACGGCCACTTTCGACCCAGACAAAGCTATCTGCGTCGAGTTTCGCTTCTCCATTAACTTGGTATGCGCAGAGTTTCCCCTTACCCTCTCCGGCAATGCTGTAGTCAAGGCAAGCAACATGCTCACTCAAAGGCTCTGGAGTTCCAGACATCCAGTAATGCCCCACGAAAACCGGTTTTTCACCGTCATAGCCCGGAAGCACATCGGATTCGACTGGAGCATGGGGAATCTTGGCGATCTCCGACCCAGGTACCATGGCGAGATCTCGGTAAGTTAATTGCTCTTGCTGCCACCAGCGAGTTCGAATGTCATATCTCGGATTACCATCCTTGTCGTGGAAATGGTGTCCGGGTGGTAACCGGATTTCCAAGCCTTTGAGCAGGGTCTCAACAGCCTCGTACGCCTCTGAGCCCTTTCGACTTGCCGCCTCCCAGGTGCCAGGAAGTAACCGATTTTCTTTATCGGTGTACTTGGCTATGGCCGCAAGATGCTCCGGGTGCCAGCAGGCATGTACTACCCGGAAATCCGGTAAATCCAAATACACCGGCAAGGTTTTGAACCACTCGATCATACTGTGGTGCAGCTCGCTCCCCTCACCTACTTGCTCCAGAAAGGCTCTGTGCTGCTTCAGGTTCTTTTCGGTATGGGGGCGAAGATGTTCACCAGGGTTTTGCGGGTCTTCCGTAGCCCAGGCTACTGCGTTGAATTCATGGTTGCCCATGACCGCCAGGGCGTGGCCCTTTTCGACCATGTTTTGGGCAATGGTTACGACCTCTACCTGTTCCGGGCCGCGGTCTACAAAGTCACCCAGGAAAATGACCTTACGCTCGGGGTGCTGCCACACGCCGTCTGTTTCGCGGTAATCCATCTTGGCGAGGAGGGCTTTGATTTCAGTGGCGTGACCGTGAATATCGCCGATAAGGTCGTACATCATTCATCCTTGCTTGGTGAGTCTTTCTCGCACAGCACAGCTTTAACAGACAAGAAGGTTAGGCTGCGTGTCATTCGGAGTATAAGCAATACTGCGTGAAGTGTGGGACGATTCCAACAAACGTAACTATTGTTTACATGTCTGAGCCTCCTCCGTACAGTATCTGACCGGCTTATGTCGACATGGCGAAGTCAGGTAAAACGAATTGACCGATTTCCTCAATTACCTCACCGGCGGGGCGTTGGCCGTATTTCAAATTGATAATCACATGATTTACGCCGACCTCCTGCAAGATGTGTAGTTGCGCAATCAGGTGATGCCGTCCCAGTTGATATCCCAGGTGGATCGGCCGTGGCGGTGTTTGCGGGTTATCTGTGAGGTCGAGGTATAGCGACTGGGTAAAGAGCTTGAACAGCTCACCACATTCATCACGAACCGCCGTGCGCCAGCTATCGACGACGACTTGCTGAGCCTTCGGAGGGCGCGGATAGCTGATCCACCCACGACTGTAGCGGGAGATCCACTCCAGCGTCTGGCGACTATGGCCAGTGACAAAGAAAGGTATTTCCGCCGTGGTCGGCTTGGGAATCAGATCGGCTCCCTCAAGCGTGCCGCCGGACCAGGTTATAGGCACGAAACTGCTGAGCTGTACCTCGCGAAATACCTTGAGGTATTCGCGGAACAGGCTGCCGCGTTGCTCCGGGTCGACACCGAATGCTGGGAACTCTACAGGACGGTCACCGGAAGCCACGCCGAGTAACAGGCGACCACCACCTCACTGGTCGACACTCGTTGCGGCCTTGGCAGTATGTAGGGGATTACGGATTGGCAGGATGACCGACGCAGTACCCAGCGCAATCGAGTGAGTATGTGCTGCCATAAAGCCCAGGTAGACCCAGGGATCGAACACCTGGCCCGAATCACCGAAGCTGGGGTCGCGTAACGGCACGTCGCGAAACCAAAGGGCGGAGAAACCCAGCTTTTCGGCATCTTGGGCCAAGCTGACCTGGTCGAGCATACTCGGCATATCGCCGGTAAAGGCTTCGAGGGGGAAGAAAAGACCCAGGCTCAGGCGGCCCTGGCGGTAGGTGCGCTGAAAGCCAGGTTGTTGCTGATAGGGAATGGAATTCGGAGTAAACATACTCTTTCCCCCATTTGCTCCCATTGCAAGGCAGCGAGATACAGCGGGACGGTCGAGCGCGACAAGCCTATTGTGGTCACGCTTATCATTGCGGCGCCATGCGACCGGAGTCCTTCCCAGTGCGATGCTTGTGTAACCTCGTGGCCGCGTGACTGGTCTGAGGCATCGCAACAAACGACGACTTGCGACGTTTCGCGATCTTTGGAATCGTCACGAGAACAAATATGTCGTAAAGCGCAAGAACGAGCGCTACCGCAGCCATGAACAGGAAAAGGCCCCCGGGACCCATCGCCTCCATTACCAGGCTGGCCGTGAATGGCCCCGCCGTGGAACCGAGTCCGAAGATCAATATCAAGCCGCTGGAGACACTGACGACTTCCGCCGCATCGACGCCGTCATTCGCATGGGCGAGGCAAAGTGAGTAGGCTGGTAACGCAAAGGCACCGAGCGAGAAGGATAAAAGAAGCAGCGAAGTCATACCTCCGTCTGTATTCCAGGCGAGCCCAAGCGCGGATACGCAAATTCCTAACGCCGCCCCCAGAATCACCAGGCGACGGTCCACAGAATCCGACAGCCAGCCCAGCGGCCATTGCAGCAGCAATGCCCCAATCAACGTCACACTCAGAAAGGCTGCGATTTCTCCGTCGTCCATGCCGGTTCTCTGAGCGAATGTCGGTGCCATGCCAAAGAATGCACTCGTGACCAAGCCTATTGCGAACGCACCCACAATCGCGACCGGTGAGATCGTGAACAACCGACGTATACTGGCCCGCCCTGCCTCGACCACGCCAGGTCCGACTGCCCGCATCAAGGTGATAGGTACCAGTGCCAAAGAAAGACAGATAGAGACCAGACAAAACAAAACAAAGCCTGATGGTGGCGACAGGCTCAGAAGCGGCTGACTTGCCGCCCATGCACCGTAGACCACAATACCGTAGATCGCGAGAACTCGGCCACGAGAATTGCGTTCGGTAGCGATATTGAGCCAACTCTCGGTTACGATGAGCAGTCCTGCAAAGCACGCACCATGGATCGCACGCAGCATTATCCATGTGAACGGCGAAACGAAGATCGCGAAAGCCAAAGAAACCGCAGAGGCAATGGCAGCCAAGGCGGCAAAGGTGCGAATGTGCCCTACCTCATTCACCAATCGCGGGACCAAGAGCGAGCTTGCGACATAGCCCACGAAGTAGGCAGACATTATCACGCCGATGGTCTGCGACCCCATGTTTTCCAACCCGGCCCGCACACCAACAAGCGTCCCTGCCAGTCCGGTCCCAAGCACGAGCAGGGCTATGCCGAGTAGCAACGCACCGATCTGGAGTCGCGAGTCGGGCTGCCGCGCGTCCCGTCCCGCAGCGGTCCGACCAGGATTCGCCGACGTACGCTGCGCCTCGTCAGAGCTGGACATCGGTGACCCCCTGCCGCTTGTCCGCTCCACGGAGCGTTCCTCTGGACATGTGTCATGCCTCCCTGTCCGCCGCTTCCACGGCCCTGTCACTCCAGTGTGAGGAAAGCCTATATGCGGCCACTGTAGTGGTCAAGTGTTTTTGGCCACGGATTTTTGAGCATTCCAGTAGTTCTTTTCTGCGTAACCAAGCCCTACCAAAAACGTCGTCGTTACTCTAAAGAGCTGAAGGCTCGTATCGTCGCCGAATGTCTGAAGCCCGGGGCGTCTGTTTCCCGGATTTCGCTGGATAACGGTCTCAACACCAACATGGTCCGGCGCTGGAGGAAGCGCTGACGCGCTACCTGGATGATGGCGCGGTGCCCATCGACAACAACTGGGGTGCAGCCGCAACAGAGCTGCGTCGATGGGTCTATGGTGGCGGCAAAGTGCTGCCGGGACTCTTCGCGCGACGAGAGGCTAAAATTTCCTTACTGGACACCAAAGTGTAG
>JAJUKC010000039.1 GCA_029264995.1 Marinobacter sp.
CACAGAAAACTGCTCGGGGCGGGATGCCTATAAGCGGTATATGGACGAAGCGGCAGAATGCGTGCGCTCGGTTGGCGCAGAGGTAATCTGGTCCGGCCGCAGTGTGGGTTCGCTGATTGCGCCGCCCGACGAATCCTGGGATCAGGTGCTATTGGTCCGTTATCCGTCTATCAACGCCTTTCTGGCGATGATTGAAAGCCCGGAATACAAGGGCGTAGTGAAGCACCGTACCGCCGCCCTGGAAGATTCCCGGCTGGTGGCCAATGTTGAGGGCACCCCCTGATTCGAGGGGGCCTTACAGAATGCCGGACTGCTGAATAGCCATGTAGGCTGCAGTGCCAGTGGCGATGGAAAGCAGGGCGTTTCTGCGCCACAGGTGGACCGCAACCACCAGCAATGCGGGTATCAGTGCATCTGCGCCAGGTGCCTGTGTCTGCCAGTCCGCAGACCTCTGCAGAAATACCGTTGCCAGCAATGCCATCACGGCTGCGGGCAGAAAGCGCCCGATGTGTTTCACCAGAGGATGGTCCGTGTGTTTTTCAAAGAACAGGAACGGCACCACCCGGGTCGCAAACGTGGCCAGTGCGGAGATGGCAATAAATGCCGCCAGGTAGCTGCTCTCACCCACGATCTGCTTCTCCTGCCATAGTGTCGGTGCGGTACTTCCGGTAGTGCAGCAGAAGTACCGTGGTTACCAGAACAATGCCGGCAATCAGTTGATGGGTTGCCGGTACCAGCATCATAGCCAGTGCAGCTGCCGCGGCACCTGCCCACACCGGAAATGAATCCCCCAACGCTTTCAGCTGTTCGATTGTGAGCACAATAAACAGCGCCACCAGAGCAAACTCGATGCCCGTGCTGTTGAATGCGACAGTCTTGCCAAGTACGGCACCTAATGTGCATCCGACAATCCAGTAGCCCTGGTTCATGGCGGTTATCCGGAAGTCCACATGCTGTTCCAGTTCACGATTGGCCGAACGGGGGCGGCTGGTGAGCAGGGAATAGGTTTCGTCAGTCAAACCGAAAATCAGATACGCCTTACGCCAGCCGGCACCGCGGAATTGCCCCAGCAACGACAACCCGTAGAAGAGATGTCGAGCGTTCAGTACGAACATGGCAACGGCCACCTCAACCAGTCCGGCGTTGGCGGCCAGCAGGCTGACCGCCAGAATCTGCCCGGAACCGGCATAGATAACCAGACCCATTAAGGGAGCAATCCACCAGGGATAATCCAGTTGCGTGGTAAACAGCACACCAAAGGCCATGCCCAGGGGGATGTAGCCAAAGAGAATCGGCAGAGTAAGCTTGAAGGCGTGGTGATTCATTAGCGTCCGAACGGAAATAAAAGGGCGATGATAGTGAGGCGATGATAGTGATTTGCCGGGCATATTTGAAGATCGCCAAACGTAGTACCGGAAAAATGGCGCCTTTAAATACATAAAAGTGTCATAAAACGGGCATACCCTCCGGCCGGATACACCTGATCGGAGTTTTTATGCTGACCACTGTTCGCGCCAGAATCCTGGCGTTTGCGTTGCTGTCGGTGGCTGCCGTTGCCGGCCTTACCTTCATTGCCTGGATGATCATAGCGAAAGCTGAACATACCTCTCAGGCACTGGTGGGAGAGACCCTGGAGCAATCCTGGATGCTGGTTGATCTGGAGCAGGACCACCGTCTGCTGCAGGATCTGGCCTACAAGATCAAGGCGCAGCTTTTGTTGTGGGACGAAATCGATCCTTTGTTCACGGAGTTGGAACGTTCAATTCCGCAGCACTGGGAGAAGATTCAGCAGAATCCCGGGTTAGGAACCTGGTCATGGGAGAATCGCGAGAATTATGACCGGGTCGTGGCACTGATGGCGGATATGAACAAGGGCATTGACCAGCGCAGCTATTATGAAGTGGGCAAAATCGTTGATTTTCAACTGTTCCCGGCGTTGGAGCCCATGCTGGCGGCGATAAGCGAGCGCCAGAGGGCCAGCAGGGACGGTGTCACTGTGGGCGCCTCGGAACTGTTGACGTTTCTGGCAGAGCAGCAGAGATTTCTGCTTGGCGGCGCCCTGGTATTTCTCGCGGTAGTCGTCGCGATGACAATCTGGCTACGGAGTTCCGTAATCGTTCGCTTGCAGGCCATGTCCCGGGATGTGTCCGCCATGGAACAGAACGCTGATCTAACCAAGACCCTGGCGGTGAAAGGTCGTGACGAGGTTGCTGGAGTGGCCGGCGCTATTGAACAACTGGTCCGGCGCTTTGAGGTCTTTGTTGAGGATGTTCGGTCAGCGGCTTCAGGGCTTGATGCTCGCTCTGCCAGCCTGGATAACGGAGCGGAAGCGCTGCAGCAAACCTCCGAGAGCACGCGCCGCCAGATTTCCGATGTCGCTCAGTCTATGGCTTCGATTGCGGATCAGGCGTCCCAGATCGAACAGGCCACCGAACAGTCAGCGGCCACGGTGATGCAGGCGGTCAGTGCCAACAGTGAAGTCCGTGAGGGCCTGGCCAACAGTGAGAAGGGGGCAGACCATACGGTAGAGGTGATCGGGCGGGTATCCGAGTCGATGACTACGCTGATAGAAGCAACCGGAAAAATCGAGCAAGTGACCGGTGTGATCGCTGATATTGCCGAGCAGACCAACCTCCTGGCCCTGAACGCGGCCATTGAAGCAGCCAGGGCGGGCGAACACGGCCGGGGATTTGCCGTGGTGGCAGACGAAGTGCGCACGCTTTCCCGCCGTACCTCGGAATCCACCACCAATATTCGCCAGTGGGTTCAGGATCTTGTTATCGGTGCCAACAATGCAGACTCGCTGCTGGAGGAGATGGCGGGCGCTGGCGAAATGAACCGCGCTAACCTGCATGCCCTGAGGGCACACCTGGAAGGCCTGGCGGCCCAGTTCCATGAGCTGCAGCGTCAGAGTGAGAGTGTGCAGGGCGCGGTTGCCTTGCAGCGCGGCGAAATCGCCCGGGTGGGACGCCGGACGGAGGCCCTCGGTGAAAGTGCCGAAACCCTGACCCGAAATGTGGAGGATACCCGCCTTGTCAGTGAGGCGCTAAGGCAGGAATCGGTGGGCATGAGGCATCTCATCGCCCGTTTCCGCACCCGCTCGCCAGAAACGTGATGATGTGTCTTCATCTACGGGGGTTCTTGTCTGGCTCATAAAACCGTAACATACAGCGACTGACTTGAGGTTCTATGAGTAACGATGCAGTGCAGCCTTCCGAGCCGGACCCGCGAGAAGAGAAATTTGTGGTAGACACGGGCCTGCTGACGGCCGATCAGCTCGAGGGGCTGGCCGAGGAATACTGCACCCGGTATCACGGATTGAATGACACCGAAAGTCCTCTGGCAGAGCGCGAGCGCGTGCTTGAAGCCGTGCGCAGGGGAGACCTGGTGGTCTGGTTCGATCCGGTTGAGAACACCGCCGGCCTGGGTTCCCCATCCGGCAATGCTATGTGATAAAACTGCCCATTCCGGCAGTTTTTTTCATGTCGCCTACCGGCTGACGCTGCTAACCGTTACAATCGGCCTGTTTCCTCATACCTGACGGCGAGGTGAGTTTTGATCAGGGTATTGGTTGTTGATGACCACGAGCTCGTACGCTCGGGTATCACCCGCATGCTGGCTGACAATCCCGATATAGACGTCATTGGCCAGGCTTCCTCTGGCGAAGAGGCGATTGACTGCGTGCGTGAAAACCGTCCGGATATTGTCCTGATGGATATTCGCATGCCCGGTATCGGCGGGCTTGAGGCGACCCGGCGCATCCTGCGTATTGATGATTCCATTCGCGTTATCGTGGTTACCGCCTGTGCAGACGATCCCTATCCGGCCCGAGTGATGCAAAGCGGCGCTACTGCGTACATTACCAAGGGTGCCGACATCCAGGAGATGGTGCGCGCCATTCGCAAGGCTCATTCCGGCCAGCGCTACATCAGCCCCGAAATTGCCCAGAAAATGGCGTTGAAACAGCTTGGGGGGGAGGGGGATGAAGACGGCGAACTGTCGTTATTCGAGCGTCTGTCTGAGCGCGAAATGCAGATTGCCATGATGGTGGTGGATTGCCAGAAGGTTCAGGATATCTCTGACAAGCTGTGCCTGAGCCCGAAAACCGTCAACAGTTACCGTTACCGGATTTTCGAAAAGCTGGAGATTTCCAGTGATGTGGAACTGGCGCTGATGGCAGTAAGGCTTGGATTGCTGGATGCCGACAAGGTCTGACCCCGAGCAATCTCCCGGGAAGTTCGACAGCCAGAATTTCCTGAAACAACTGACAGAACGCCCCGGTGTCTATCGCATGTATGACGATACCGGCGGCGTCCTCTACGTGGGTAAAGCCCGCAACCTTCGCAAGCGCGTCAGCAGCTATTTCCGCAAGTCGGGCCTGGCACCGAAAACCGAAGCTCTGGTCGGCAAGATTGCGGCCATTGAAGTTACTATTACCGGCAGCGAGACAGAGGCGTTGCTGCTGGAACAGAATCTGATCAAATCGCTGCGGCCGCCCTACAATATTCTGCTGAGGGACGATAAGTCCTATCCCTACATTTACCTCTCCTCGCACTCGGATTATCCCTCGCTGACCTTCCGGCGGGGCCGCACCAAAAAGGGCGGTGGCACCTGGTTCGGGCCCTTTCCCAGCTCGGGTGCGGTCAAGGAAAGTCTTAATATTCTACAGAAGGTTTTCCGCATAAGATCCTGTAGCGAAAGCTATTTCAGAAATCGAAACCGACCATGCCTGCAATACCAGATTAACCGATGCACGGCGCCGTGCGTCGGCTTTATCAGCCCGGAGGACTACCAGGAGGATATCCGGCACGCCAGCATGTTCCTGGAGGGCAAGAACCCGGCGATTATCCAGGATCTGATGCGGTCCATGGAGAATGCATCACGGGCGCTGGAATTCGAGAAAGCCGCGGCGTACAGAGACCAGATCAACAACCTTCGCCATGTTCAGGAGCAGCAATCGGTAGACGGAGAGGGCGGTGATGCAGATGTGATTGCTATTGCCCAGGATGCCGGGGTGGTCTGCATCGTGGTCATCATTGTTCGTGGCGGGCGGGTGCTGGGTACCAAGGATTACTTTCCTCGCTATTCCCTGGAACAGACCGAAGGCGAATTGCTGGCCTCGTTTCTGGGCCAGTACTATTTCGGTGGCGACACCCGGCGGGAGATTCCGCGCGACATCCTGGTGCCGGTGGCGGTAGACGGCCAGGAATTGTTGTCCCAGGCCCTGTCGGAAGCTGCTCGCCGGGAAACCCGAATTCGTGGCAATGTACGCGGCGAGCGCCGGCGTTGGCTGGAGCTGGCGATGACCAACGCCCGGCAAACCCTGCTGACACATCTCGCCAGTAAAGAAACCGTGTATCGCCGATTGCTGGCCCTGCGCGACTTGCTGGAGCTGACGGAAACGCCTTCCCGTATGGAATGCTTCGATATCAGCCACAGTCATGGGGAAAATACCGTCGCATCCTGTGTGGTTTTCGACGAGAATGGGCCACTGAAAAGCGATTACCGGTTGTATAACATCCAGGACATAACCGCCGGCGATGACTATGCCGCCATGCGACAGGTACTCACCCGGCGTTACCGGCGGATGGTGAACGGTGAGGGCAAGCGGCCAGATCTGGTGTTTATCGACGGTGGTAAGGGCCAGTTGAACATTGCTCGAGAAGTGTTTGAAGAGCTTGGAATTTCCGACATCCCTCTGATTGGTGTCGCCAAGGGTGTGACCCGGCGCGCAGGGATGGAACAGCTGATCGATGCTTTAACAGGTGCCGTGTTCAGGGTACCCGCGGATTCTCCGGCGCTGCACCTGATTCAGCATATCCGGGATGAATCCCACCGCTTTGCCATATCCGGACACCGGGCCGGGCGAGACAAAAAGCGCCGCCAGTCAACACTGGAAGGCATCGAAGGGGTTGGTCCCAAGCGTCGGCGCGAACTGATTCGCTATTTCGGTGGCATCCAGGAACTCAGAAAAGCCAGTGTTGACGAAATGGCCAAAGTGCAGGGCATCAGCAAAACACTGGCAGAGACCATTTACGCAGCATTGCATGACCAATAGGAACACCATGAATTTACCGAACATACTGACCATGTCCCGTATCGTGATGATTCCGGTGTTTGTGGTGATCTTTTACCTGCCCATGCAGTGGAGCTACCTGGTCAGCGCCATCATATTTGCTTTGGCGGGTCTGACGGACTGGCTGGACGGCTACCTGGCCCGCAAGCTGAACCAGAGTACGCCGTTCGGCGCCTTCCTGGATCCGGTGGCCGACAAACTCATGGTGGCAGTGGCGCTGGCGGTCCTGATCGAAGAGTATTCGGCGGTACTGCTGACAATTCCCGCCACCGTGATTATCGGTCGTGAAATCGTTATCTCCGCGCTGCGTGAATGGATGGCCGAAATGGGCAGTCGCGCCAGTGTTGCCGTGTCCTATATCGGTAAGATCAAGACGACCGCTCAGATGGCGTCCATTGTGGGGTTGCTGGCGTTTCCGCCGGGTAATTTCTGGGCTTATGTGGCCATCGGCCTGCTTTACATCGCGGCAGTGCTGACTTTGTGGTCCATGGTGCTTTATCTGAAAGCGGCCTGGGCGGATTTATTTCCTGAGCAGAAAACTGGTCAGCGCTAATTCCATTTCGCGGATCTGCCCGAGCACAGTCGTTCCGGGATAGCTTGCCCAGCCGATGATGGCCCGGTCTGCATTGGTTGACAGCTTTGCGAACGGTGCGATTTTCCCGGTCACTCTGAATGAGCGGTTCAGCGTTCGCTCTATCCGGTACCGTACCACCGGCTCAGGTTCCTGCAGATCGAGAACCCAGGCTCGGGCAATTGTCTGCCGTTGCGTAATGTGTTCGTACTCAATGCCACTGAGTAGACGGCTGCCGTCCCGGGCAAGCTGGAAGCCCTCGTTAAACCGGTAGGCCCCTGGCATCACCTTCCCAAGCGACAGGCTGAACGAGGCCGGGTTATCTGACGCCTCAATCGGGCTTCTGCGAGGCAGGGCAATGTCATTCCACGGTGTCCACTGCGGTGCTTCCTGCAATCGTTTCCAGGCTGTGACACCGGCCAGTGCGGTTTTCACATTGATGGGGCTGCCAAGGTATTCATACGTTGTGTTGTCATCCTGGAGATCTCGGTAATGACCAATCACCAGCGTGCCCCCATCGTCACTGACTTCAACCGACCCGGCAGGTATGGTGCCGTCTGTTGGCCATAGCGCGCCGAAGTTGGTGGTCAAGTCGATCTCCGATCCATTCACTGAAAACTCCAGTACATTCGCCTCGTACTCCTGGCCGAAGTTTCGGTAACGGGAGAAGGCAACAAAGAGCTTGGTGCCATCGGGGGTGATGGCCAGATCGGACATGGCCAAATGCGTGACGTCACCGGGATAGTCGAGGGTGGCGACAGGCGTTTGTGATGAACCGACTGAATAAATCAGCAATTTCGTTGGCGCTGCAATAATGATACGGCTTTCATCGCGGGTCACTGCGAAGTACCAGGGAGCAACCCCCTTGCGCCTGCCGGAACCATCATTGACCGGAGTCTCGGTCACCGGGAAGAGGGTTTCTTCACCCTCACTGCTTAGTCGGGCCAGCTGATAGCAGTTCATCTGAAAGCCGCACTCCCGGGCATAGAGGGCTTGACTGGCGGGGTGCACATACCAGTCTTTTAACCGGTAGGTGCGTTTTATCGGGTATTGAATGCCGGTGTCCGCGAATTCACTGGTGCGAGCGCTTAGGTGTATCAGGGAGACTGGTTTGGCCACCGCAAAATCCCATACTGGGTCAGTCGGGGAGAATGAGAGCATCGGAATACTGCTGTGAGTCTCAAACGATCCGAGCTCAAAATACGGGGCGCTGTGGGGTTCCTGTGGATTTTGTCTACGCTCAGCCGGGCTGAGGAGCGCGGGCGACTTCGGTAAAGTGTGTGTGCTCTGATGCACCGAGATGCCCGTTGCACGGGGTCCGAATTCCCTCCATCCATAGGATTTGGGTTCTGGCTTGGGCGCTTTGGGGCTTTCTGGCTTGCTTTCGTTTGCCTCGGCCACCCTTTGTCGTTCTTTGATTCGTTCAGCCCGATCAGTATGTTCGCCGTAAAGATGCACCGCGTATCCCACCGCCAGGAATACCGCGAACAGCACGCTGACCACCTTGAAAAATGATGAGTTACCGGCACTCGCCGGCGGGTTATTCTGCGCTTGATAGGCACGTGCAATGGTCTGGGCCAACTGCTGCTGATAGGGATTGGGTGTTGTTGCCCTTCTTTTGTGGCGCGTCTTCCGTGGCCTTCGCTGAGGTTTCTTTACCTTGATTTCGACGGAGTCACGGCCACACAGCGGGCAGTTATCTTTCCAGAAAGCGTGATGGCGATTTTTACGACAGGAACGTAGTGTTTTCTGGGCCTCGTTCAGCGTTTCAACCCAGTCTTCCGCCTTGGGGCGATGATTAACAGAGCGGAAACTGTGGTGAAATGCTTTGGCAATGCTTTCCGGGAAGTCTCTGTGCAAGCTCCAGGGCGAAGGTTTGATCTTCCCGGATGACTGACGCCCATAGGCATAGAGATTCTCGCCGATTCGCCCCTGAATATCGGACGGGATGCGCTGGCGGTCGCCCGGTACGCCTTGATAGGGGTGAAGACCCTCGTTAAGCAGCTGAAAGATAATAACTGCAAGCGCAAACCGGTCCTGAGGCTGGCCGAGCTCCTCGGGGCTGGCCCCCCGTTGCCAGGCTTCGGGGGCAATATAGCCAGTGGTGTACTGGTGGCCAGGTATAAACTGCTGGTCCCCCTGGATAGCAAAGCCATCGCAATCCACCACAACCACATCGCCGGTTTGCTTATGCACTAGCAGATTGGCCGGCTTCAGATCGATAATGCAGTGCCCTCGGGCATGGAGCTGAGCTACACGTCTGGCCAGATTAATGGCGGCGGTAATTCTGAGATTTCTGGATTCCGGCAGCCGGGCCAGCTCACGGCCCTTCCGGTTAAGCAGCAGGTCCAGGCTAACGTAGTCACCCATGGGCAGGAGCGGCATAGCGTAGCCGACTAAAGCCCCCTTGCTGTTTGTTAACAGGGCTACAGGCCAGGCAAAGTGGGTCAGACCCTGATCGTCTGGAGGAGACGCGAGCATTTCCTGTATTTTCCCGGGCCGCTCCGGGTCTTTGTCTGGTTCGTGGTAGATCTTTAACGCCAGCGGTTTTCCGGGCATGGCATAGATAAGACCGTCAGCACCGCGGTTCAGAGGTTTTCCACGTAGCCGGAATCGCTCTTTTCTATTGTCGGGATAGGTGAGGACCAGTTCAGAGCCGCGTTTTATCATCGATCCATACCAGGGTTTTGTCATCAGTGGTGATGCGGTCGGTGTCCGGCGACTCAAGGGTGCTCATTAACGCCTGGTTTCTGGCGTGGGTGTCGGGAAGCATGGTGAGGTAATCGTGAACGGGCTTCATAAAGTTCGGGGTGGGGCGCCAGGGTGATGTCTTGGCCGCGAAGCTCGCCGCTCCATCAGACATCAGAAACCAGGTTCTATAACGCTTGGGGGCGGTGAACACCCGAAGGTGATCTTTCCAGCCCGGGAGGGTGAAAAAGTAGGTCGTCTCCGCGAATTCCCCGTTCTCCGGTTCACTGACCACAAAATCATCCCAGTCACCGGAATTGACGCCCATGGCAACGCCGTCGCCAAGGTGGAATACCAGGCTCTGTTCTTTGTTCATCACCACGCCGCAGAGGGTGGCGTGAAAGTCCGCCAGGGGTCCTTCGGCTGCTAAGGTTTGGCGCACCGCTTCGATGGCTTCGACCAGAGCAAGAACACACGTTGGAGAGTGCAGGTGGTCAGCACGGGCAATCACTGCCTGGCAAACGGAAGATGCCAGCAGGTTTGCGCCCCGGGCAGAATGGCTGGCAGATCCGGCGCCATCACAGACGCAGGCGGCAATTGATGTTTCAGTCTCGATGACCTGCCAGGCGTCTTCACAGGATGTGCCTTTATCCAGATGGCTGCGACCTGTGGCAGACGCACCACCGTGCAGAAAGGCCATGTCAGACCTCGATTTCTGCCCAGGAATCCGTGGTTGGCAGGCTCACCCTTTCTCCGGGCACGCTTGCTGAGACGGTCGACATACTGCGGCTCAGCCAGACAAAGAGTTCCCGGAACTGAAGGCCTTTGAGTTTTTTAGGGGTCTTGCTGGAGAAACGACCGAGCGCTTCGAAGTCTGCACCTCGGGTCCCCACGGGAAAAATGATGACCCGCTTGTTTTCTTCCTCAGCACGGGCCTGATCGGCGTAGGACTCCCAGCCGTAATCGTTGGGGCAGCCATCGGACAGCATAATCACCCATGGGCGCGTACTGGAAATGCCATTGGCATCGTAGACCGCCTTTTGGCTGGCAATCTCATCAAGTGCCAGGGCCATGCCTTGACCAAGAGGTGTCAGGCCATTGGCATGGAGATAGGGCGGCTCAAAGTCTGCGGCGTCTGTCCAGGGCTGGACGATGCGCACGTCTTCCGGGCCACCAACGGTAATCACCATCACCTGAACCCGTAGCGAGGCAACCGGGTCGGATTTTAGCTCTTCTGCAAAGGCTCGCAGACCCTCGTTCAGCTGGCGAATCGGTTCACCAGACATGGAGGAGGAAATATCCAGAAGCAGTACACAGGGGGTGCGCTGATTGGTGTTATCGACAAACTCAAGGCCGGGGATGGCGGACATGGCACGATCCTTGTGAAGAAGTTGGCGTAAGCGTTCCGTTCCTGGAACCGGGCGAATTCTATCGTTGAAAAACCAATTGAGCAAACAGCTCCATCGTCCTTAGCGACCCACGCCGCAATTATATGCCCATTTCACAGTGGCACCTGCGGCGTCATTGGCGACGGCGCTGAAGGTTTTCATGAGATCATCCAGGGCGGTGCTGGCGGCAACACTGGTCGTTTCGAAATCCCTTACACACAAACTCTGTCGGGTTCGGTTGTCCAATAGTTGCAGGTGCTGCCTGATCACCACCCGGGTGCCATTCTCGCCGTTTTCAGCATGAAATCCAGTCAGCTCGGAGATCAGAGTTAACTCCGACGTGGCCGGGCTGGTGTCAGTCATTACATTCTCGAACGCCCGACTTGCCCGGAAAGTTTCAAGCAGGTGATCGCGAACGACCACGGGAATACTCTCCCGCCATCGGGCGCCTGCGAGTGCCCGGTATTCGTACGCCGACGGTTTGATCAGAATACGAGTGCTGTCCAGTGGGTCAGAAGCCAGTGGCGTATCTACCCGAAGGCTGGCGGGCAGCGCCTGACCAAATGCTGGCAAGTCGCTTGCTGGTGCCAGCTCCATCAAGCGTGGGGATTCGGGTACCGGGAATACCGTGCAGCCGGCCAGAATCAGGCTCAAGGCAAGAGCGAATACTACTTTCATTGTTCGTACTCCTTAATGCCGGCGCCGCCCCACAAGGTTCCGGTGGGGTCCTGTTCCAGTCTGCGCGTAAACGAGTTCAGGTTGCGCAAGGTACTGCGCAGTTCCCGCAGTGCCGGCGTGATTTCTCCCAGACCCTGAAAGCCGGCGTCCAGCGCCAGTTCATTATCGCCGGTCAGGGTGTCCAGCCGGTCCAGGGTAGGTTGCAGGGTGGTTAGCGCTCTGGACATGGCCAGGAGAACCGGTTCTACCCGCTCATCCAGTACCTCTCGGGACCTGTCGGCTGCGGCAGACACCTTGATAGCGGCTTCTTCGGCGCGTATTCCGGCCGCGTCGAATCGGGCCATCAGCGCTTCCAGCTCGTCCCGGCTGGCCAACAGGGATTCACTGGCCTGGCGAGTGTTTTCAAGAATTTCGGCAATGTTGCTCAGGTTGTTCTCGGACATCAGCTGGTTGGCACTCTCCAGCAGCTGTTCTGCCTTACCGAGCATGGCTTCGCCGTTGGTCAGCAGGTTACTGAAGGCGGAAGGCTCGGCGGCTATCAGCGGTGGATTGTCTTTGTGGCCTTCGAGAATGGGGCTGTCTGTTGTGCCTCCGGTAAACTGTATGCTCATGCTGCCAGTAATGTTCGCCAGTACCAGGCCTGCGCGAGTATTCTCCCGTACCGGAATGTCCTGGTTCACCCGCACCAGTACCCGCACATGGGCAGGGTTGTCCGGCGCCAGGGTGAGATCCAGCACGTCGCCCACCGGAACGCCGGTATAGAGCACCGGATTGCCCTTGGCCAGCCCGCCAACCGGATGATCAAACCCGATCCGGTAATAGGCCCAGTTGTTGTCGGTGGAGGATTTCCCCAGCCACAAGGCAAACAGCAAGGCTGCGCTGACTGCCGCGAGGGTAAAGAATCCGATGATAACGTGATGGGCCTTTGGCTCCATTAACCGGGCTCCTGTTCGGTTAGCCTGTTGTGGGCAGCAATCGCCGCGCGGCCACGGGGGCCGTGGAAGTAATCCTGAATCCAGCGGTCGTCGGTTTGTGCCACCTTTTCAAGGGTATCGGCAACCAGTACCTTGCGTTGAGACAGAACCGCAACACGGTCGCAGGTGGTGTACAGGGTATCCAGATCGTGGGTAACAAGAAACACCGTCAGGCCCAGTGCGTTGCGAAGGGTGACAATCAGTTCGTCAAAGGCGGCAGCGCCAATCGGGTCCAGACCGGCGGTTGGCTCGTCCAGAAACAGGATTTCCGGGTCCAGCGCCAGCGCCCGGGCCAGTGCCGCGCGCTTGACCATACCGCCGGAGAGTTCGGCCGGGTATTTCTTGGCGGCCTCCGGTGGCAGGCCGGTCAAGGCCAGTTTCATTCGGGCCAGTTCTTCCGCCTCGGCCCGCGACAGCCGGGCATGCTCAATCAGCGGCAGCGCGATGTTCTGCTCAAGATTCAGCGAGGTGAACAAGGCGCCGCCCTGAAACAGAACCCCGAAACGTTGCTCATAGCGGGAGCGCTCCGTGGCGGATAGTTCCGTCAAATCTTCACCGAACACGGTGATATGTCCGCCGGATGGCGGATTAAGGCCAACAATGCTGCGCAACAGAACTGACTTGCCGGTGCCGGAGCCGCCGACCACCCCAAGGATTTCCCGGGGGTAAAGATCCAGATCGAGTTTCTCATGAACGATGTGGCTACCGAACCGGTTGTCGAGTGCGCGTACCTGTATGACCGGATGATCTGCCATGCCTTACCAACCCATTTCCATGAAAAACAGCGCTGCCACGGAATCCAGCAGTATCACCATAAAGATAGACTGCACCACGCTTGAGGTGGTGTGTTCACCGACAGACTGTGCGCTGCCCGCCACCTTGAAGCCTTCCAGGCAACCGATGACGGCAATCAGAAACGCGAACACCGGCGCCTTGCCAAGGCCGACCAGGAAGTGCTTCAGGGCAATGTCCCGTTCGACAATGGCAATGAACTGACTGGGTGGAATGTCCAGTGCCAGAGCGCAAACCATGGCCCCGCCAACCATCCCGGAGATCATGCCGATAAAGGTGAGAATGGGAAGGCTGAACATCATCGCCAACACCCGGGGAACCACCAACAGTTCCACCGGATTGAGCCCCAGGGTGCGAATGGCGTCGAGTTCTTCATTGACCTTCATAGCACCAATCTGTGCAGTGAATGCACTGGCGGTTCGGCCGGCCAGCAGGATGGCTGCCAGAAGTACGCCGAACTCCCGAAGGAACGAGAACGCCACCAGATCCACGGTGTAAATAGTCGCGCCAAAGTCCTCAAGAACCGTCGCGCCGAGAAACGCTACCACGGCCCCAACCAGAAAGGTGAGCAAGGCCACAATGGGCAGGGCATTCAGGCCGGTGTCATGCAGTGCGGCCACAAAGGGCGTCCAACGCCAGCGATTAGGCCGGGGCAGGATGTAGAACAGGGTGCCCAGCGTCTGGCCAATGAACCCGGCCAACAACCAGATAAGCTGCCCCAGAGAGGTCACCTTTTTTCCTGTTTCTGCCAGGAACGCCACGACCGGGTTAACGGTTGCGACCTCCGCCGACGGCTGGTTCATGGCTTCAGAAACCGCCTGTATCAGGGCACGCTGTTCATTCGGCAATTCGGCTCGTTCCAGAGCGCTGATCAGAGCGTCGCTGCCAAGCAATTTCACCATCAGCGAGGCGCCGGCGGTGTCCAGGCGACCCAGGCCGGAAAAATCCGGGTTGCAGCCGGCTGCGCGAGCTTTCAGGGCAGTTGCTTGCCGATCCAGGGCTGAATAGTGGGCTAGTATCCAGTCGCCGGAGAACTTCAGCGTATGACCACCGAGTTCGGCATTACCGGGAGTGTGGGCGCCAAGTGGCTGAGATAGGCCGGGTTCATTTGCCACGGAGTCACGGAGTCCCTGTTTGAGTTCTCTGAAAGCTTAAAGATTCCAGTGGCTGTCTGCCAGTATTCTGCGCTCTTCTTCATCGTGGCTGGCCAGTAGCATGGTGATGCCCCGGGCTTTCTCTTCCAACAGCATGGCGTACAGAATCTTCCGGGTTTCGGTGTCCAGGCCCGTCATCGGCTCATCCAGCAAAAGCAATGGTTGGCGCCGCAGGATGGCTCGTAGCAAGGCAACGCGCTGGCGCTGGCCACCGGAAAGCTCGCCAGGCATTCTGGGGCCGAAACCTGCTAACCCGGTGCGTTCCAGCCCGGCTTCAATGGCTTGGCGTTGAGATTCATCCAGCTTGAGGCCGGGGTGAATGCCAAGGCCAATATTGGTAAAGACATTCAGGTGTTCGAACAGGTTATGCTCCTGGAACACGCTCGTGACCGGGCGCTGCCAGGGCTTTAGCAACTGAATGGGCCTGTCCATCCAGAGAATCCGGCCGCTGGCTGGCGGGAGAAAACCTGCAACCAGACTGAGCAGGGTGGATTTGCCGGAACCGCTGGGGCCCTGGATGGCCAGACATTCGCCGGCAGGCACGGAAAAATCGAATCGCCAGAGATGGCCGTCAGGGCCATACTCGAAGGCCAGATCTTTGATCTCAAGCATGTTCAGGCTCCGGCAGTGGTTGGCTCGCGGCGGAAGTTGTTCTGGACTTAACGCCGGGAACACGGGAGAGCGACACAAAGATCAGTACCAGTAGCCCCAACAGCCAGAGCCCGGTACCCGCGGCTTCCGCTAACCGGTAACTACCCAGTTGCTGGTAAAGCAAAACCGGGAGGGTAGGTTTGCCCGGGCTGCCAAACAGGGCGATAACACCAAAGTCACCCAGAGATAACGCCACACCATACGCCAGGGCCAGGGCAACAGGCCGGCGCAGATGCGGCCAATACAGCCATCGCCATCGATACCAGCCCAGAATACCCAGCTGGTCTGCCTGTTGGAGTGATCCGGCATCCAGGCTTGTGAGAGGCCCGCGCAGTATCTGTAGCACAAACGGCACGGCCATCAGCCCGTTGATCAGCGCCACCAGGAACCAGCCCTGCATGGTATTTCCCAATTGCGGCCTTAACAGAATAAAAAGCCCGGTTCCCAGTACCAGAGGCGGGACGATCAAGGGGAGATAGCCGGTGACGGTCGGCACTATGGCGAACCAGCGCCGACGAGCCCGGTTGGCGGCTGCCAGGGTTAGCAAGGCAACGAGTACCGAGCCGAGCCCGGCTGGAATGGCGATTAACAGGCTGCGGGCGGTGGCCGGCAATAGCTGCTGGTAAATCGAAGGCGTATCCGCCGTTGGCCATAACGCCGGTAAACCGCGCAGGATAATGGCCAGTAGTGGCGCGACCAGAAAGGCCGTGAAAATCAGCAACAGCAGACCCGCTGAAAACCCTTGCCAGGGCCGTGCAAACAGAGGGACCGGGCGTGATAACCGGCGGTTTGGCAGTACAGCGGTGTCCAGATGCTTCCGGAAAACCAGCCACCAGAGGCCGCCACAGATCAACAACTGCAGCATGGCGAACAAAGCGGCACGGGCGAAATCAAACTCGAAACGCAGTGCTTGATAGATGGCGACTTCCAGGGTGGTTGTTCCTGGCCCTCCGCCCAGCGTCATGATGATGGCAAAACTGGTGAAGCAGAGCGTGAACACCAGTGCCGCCACGCCGGGCAGTACCGGTTTGATGGCGGGCCAGTGCACCGCACGCCATAGCCACCAGCCTCCGAGCCCAAGCTGAGAGGCGGTTCGCATTCGTGGCGGGGGTATGGAATCCAGCGCCTGCAACAGGATTCGGGCCGCCAATGGCGCATTGAAGAACACGTGGGCGAGCAGAATGCCGCTCAGCCCATAAAGATTCCACCCATTTCCAGGAAGCCAGATATTAAGTAGGCCGGTGAACCAGCCCTGCCGACCGAACACCGCTATGATGCCGGAGACTGCCACGATGGTGGGTAATACCAGACTCAGCTCCATCAGCCGCAGAATCAGAGTGCGTCCGGGAAAGCCTGTGTAGCGGGCCAGGGCAGTCGCCACCGGGAGCGCCAGGGCCAGGCTCAACACGACCGATAACAAGGCCTGCCAGAGGGTAAACCCAACCACACTCTGGAAATAGGAACCTGCCAGCGAGGGCCCTATGTCCAGCTCGCCGGCCTCCCGCAGTATGCTCCCCAGGCCGAGTGCCACCAGCAGCAACAGCGCGGTGCCGAGTAAAAGGCCGGGCCAGAGTTGCCAGCCTGGATGGCTGAAGGGGGCGGCTTTCGTGTGCGGTGACATCACATCAGTTGGTCAATGCATCAAGCCAGTCGTTCACCAACTGTCGGCGTATGGAGGCAACCTTCGCTGGGTCCATATACAGGGCTTCGGGTGGTGCAATCAGCTTGTCGAAAACGCTTGGCAATTCATCGCCAAGATCAATCGCAGGATACATCACGTTCTTCAGTGGAATATGGCGCTGGAAGTCCGCCGTCAGCATGAAGTCCAGAAAGCTCCTGGCCAGGGGCTTGTTGTCGGAGCTTTCCACCAGGGCGGCGACTTCTACCTGCAGGTAATGCCCTTCATTGAAACGGGCCGCCTGATAACGGTCAGTTTTGTCGATAGCCATGTGATAGGCAGGTGAGGTGCTGTAAGAGAGGATCATGGGCGCTTCGCCATTCATGAATAGCGAGAAATACCCGTCACTCCAGCTCTGGGTAGTGGCGAGAATCTTGTTGCTGAGCTGCTGCCACTTTGCTGGCGCCTCATCACCATAGACGGTATGCATCCAGAGCAACAGGCCGAGCCCGGGCGTGCTGGTGCGCGGATCCTGAATAATGATCTTTAGATCGTCTGGCGCGTTCACCAGTTCCTCAAGGCTTGAGGGCGGCTCTTGCAGCTGCTCGGTATCGTAGACAAAAGCAAAATATCCCCAATCGTAGGGCACAAAGGTGTCGTCGTCCCAGTTAACGGGCAGTGCCAGGCGTTCCAGTGATTGGCCGTGGCGGCCCAGCAGGCCGGTTTGACGCGCGGTCTCCATGGTGCCGGTATCCAGCCCGAGAACCACATCTGCCGGTGTGGAGCTTCCTTCCAGCCGGAGCCTTTGCAGAATGTCTCCGCCGCTGTCCAGCACGGTGTAATTCAGGGAACAGCCGCATTGTTCTTCAAACGCCTCTTTAACAGCGGGCCCCGGGCCCCACTCGGCGGCAAAGGATGGATGGGTATACACATTCAGGACGGCCGGTTCTTCGGCAGCGGACATCGCAGGCAGCGACACGGCGAGAAGTGCGGGAATCAAGCGTGAAAACATACAGCGGCACCTTGTTCAGTAGCGGGGGTGCCATGCCGCGAACACCACCAAAGGTGGCGACTCAATCCCTACGCCGGTATTAACCGGGTCAGGTTCCGCGGGTATGGTCTCAGCCCTTCCAGGCACCCCGTTGAGTTAGGCCAATGTTACCACGCCCGAGCCACACCCCGGAATTCGTATGTTTGATTACCGCTTGTTTATTTTTTGTACGGCGATGACGGGTGTCTCATTTTTTATTGGTAGAATGGGGCATTTTTTGTTCTACCGATTTAAACAGCTTCGAGTTGAGAGGTAAAGTTGATGCCCAAGCATCACAAACTGCGAAAGATTTCCGCCCTGTTTGCGGGCGCGCTTTTTTCCCTTGGGTTATCGGCCGCAGGCCACGCCCAATCCGTTAATGATGAAATGTTTGGTCGCCTGGCCTCCGCGGCACCCAAGCTGAGCCCACAGGTTCTCGAAGCGGCATTGAAAGCAACTCGTTGTGCCATCAGCAATGGCACGGCCATGCCAGAGAGGCTGGCGGTGATCGATTTCTCTTTGCCGTCCTCTAAAGAAAGGCTGTGGTTGTTCGATCTGAACGAAGGCGAGTTGATCCTTCGTGATCTGGTGGCCCACGGTAAAAACTCGGGCAATGCTGAGGCAACCGCTTTCTCCAATATCGAGGGCAGTTACCAATCCAGCATCGGCTTGTTCAAAGCCGCCGAATCCTATCGGGGTTCCCACGGCTATTCGTTGCGCCTTGATGGACTGGAGCCCGGCTTCAACGACCTTGCTCGCCAGCGGGCAATTGTCATCCATGGTGCCGACTATGTTCAGGACAGCTGGGTCACAAAGTACGGCAGAATCGGCCGCAGTCATGGCTGCCCGGCGGTAGACAACCAGATCATCAAAACCGTGGTAGACGAGCTCAAGGGCGGGCAGCTGGTATTCAAGTATTATCCCGACCAGAAATGGCTCCAGGCATCCAGTTACCTGAACTGCGATTCCGCCGGGCAGCTGGCGGGTGCGCGAAATGCCACAGCGCAGGCCGGGGATCGATCCTGAATCCTTGCTGGCTAAACTTTGTTCAGATTGTCAGTAAAAACAGAAAGTTGAAAAAAAGGTGTTGACGGCGAAGGCGGAATCCGTAGAATACGCAGCCGTTGACGAGGCAATGCTTCTGAAACATTAGAGCGGGAATAGCTCAGTTGGTAGAGCACAACCTTGCCAAGGTTGGGGTCGCGAGTTCGAATCTCGTTTCCCGCTCCAATTTCTCCAAGTCTCTCAATGCCTCCTGAGAGCAAAAGCCAGAATCCAGGCTTCCCCGGCGCGGTGGCAGAGTGGTTATGCAGCGGACTGCAACTCCGTGTACGCCGGTTCGATTCCGACCCGCGCCTCCATTATTTCCCCATTTTTTCATTCACTTGAAGATTTCAGGCCAAGGCCGGTATCTCATTGGCGACATCGATTCACCGAAGAACAGATCATTCCCATTCTCAAGCAAGTCGGGCGTCTATACCAAAGAAAACCGCCGCGTTCACCAACGCTTCATCCTCACTGATTAGTTGAGCCTGGTGATGTTCTGCGCATGCCAAATGAAGTGCATCCAACGTTCTCAAACTAGTCTTCCTTGTGCCGATCCAGTGGCTGGCACGTTTATAGTGAGCGGTTTCAATGGGGCACAGGCTGAAGCGCCCATGGCTGACATCATCGTGGAATGCACTTTCGATCCGGTTCGCTTGGGGTTCGCTGAGCTCTCCCATCCGAACCCATCGGGCCAGTGCGCTTGCCACCTCAACTTCCGTCAGATGACTGATAAGAACCGGCTGGGTTTGCGACTCAAGCAATGCCTGAACACGATCGCTAGCGTGCTCTTGTCTGTAGTAGGGGAGAACGGCGCTGGTATCGAAGTACAACATTAATAGCGCTCTTCGTCTCTAAGTTCTCGCACCGCATTGGCAGAGCTTTCCCGGACGGGTGGCAGAGATGCCCTGAGTTCCGAACGGTTTGGAAACTGAATCTTTTCGGGCAAGGCTGCGGTCAGGCGTGCGGCTGGTTTGCCGTGGCGCAGAATCACAACCTCTTCTCCTGCGGCCACCGCGTCCAAGAGATTTGAGAGCTTTTCCCGAGTTTCCCGAACATTGATCGTTTGCATGATTCTCACCCTATCCGTGTACACAATGAGTGTACCCTCAGTCGAAGTTCCATAGCAATCAGGTCTGTCGGAGAATTTTGAAACCTATTGAGCCCCCCTGACAGGCCGGGCTGTGCGGAGAGATTTACCAAACAAGGATGACATCCATTGAGAAAAGAAGGGTTTGTCTGGGTGGCGCAGGAAACCTGAGGTTTATAATGACTAATCATTGCCCATAGTTGCAAACCTGAAACACCACAGAAAACAATTACATAAAATGTAAAAAATAACAGAACACCCCTTCAACTTTAC
>JAJUKC010000133.1 GCA_029264995.1 Marinobacter sp.
TCGTGACGGTGACACCGCCGTGGACGGCGAGGAGTCGGAACTGTCCATGGCGCATATCGGCCTGGATTACCGTGGTGATGCCCTGCGCGTCTCCGCCGACCTGGGGTTCCAGAAGCACCGTATCGACGGCGGGCAACCGAGCATTACTTTCGCCTCCGGAGTTCCGATCCTGGACGCTCCGGATGCGGACGAGTCCATCGGCCAGTCCTGGACCTATTCGGATTCCAACGATCTGTTCGGCACTCTGCGCGCCGAGTACGACTTTACCGACAACATCACTGCCTGGGCGGCCTTTGGGGCCCGGGAAGGCGAAGAAGATTCGATTTTTGCCAATCCCACGGTTGATAATGCCATGGGCCATTACACCGCTTACCGGTTTGATACCGCCCGTGAAGATTCGGTGCGAACCGGTGAAACCGGCGTGCGGTTCACATTCCAGACCGGGGCCGTGGGTCACAGCGTCACCGTCAGTGGCGCCAGCTACCAGTTGAAGTCCAATAACGCCTTTGCTTACTCCGATATCGGTGGCCTGAGCGGCAACATCTACAACCCTACCCCTCTCGCCCGTCCGTCCCTCAACGATGTCGGTGGAGGCGACCTTGATGATCCGGGCCGTACCATCAGGACACGTTTCCGGAGTGTCGCGGTGGCCGACCAGCTGTCGATGCTGGGAGATCGGTTGCTGGTGACCCTCGGTGCGCGCTACCAGGCGCTCAAGGATTACGCCTATGACTATGAGTCCGGCGACCGGCTGGCCTCCAGCTATGACAAAGAAGCCGTTACTCCCACCGTCGGCGTGCTTTATAAGATCACGCCTAGCGTTTCCGTCTACGCCAGCTATATCGAGGGGTTGCAGAAAGGCGAGCGGGTTGGTGGTGATTTTAAATCGGCGGGGGCCGACAACATCGGCGAAGTACTGGACCCGTATAGAACCGAGCAGGCCGAAGTCGGCGTGAAATACGATGGCGGAAGTCTCGGCGGCAGCTTGTCCGTGTATCGCAGCCGCAAGCCGGTAGCCGGTCTCAATGACGCCAACATTTACGAAGAGCTCTATGATCAGGAAAACACTGGCGTGGAGTTGATGGCCTACGGCAACCTTACCCGTGACCTCACCGTGCTCGGTGGCGTCAGCTTCCTGGACGCGGATGTGGACGGCAACGACGCCATCGGCTCACCGGAAACCCAGGCCAACCTGAATCTGGAATACCGGGTGCCGCAATTACCGGATCTGGCGCTGGATGGCCGGGTGATCCACACTAGCTCCCAATACGCGGATGAAGCCAACACCCAGAAAGTGGATTCCTGGACCCGGCTGGATCTGGGCGCCCGCTATCTGATCGCGCTGAATGATTCCATGTTCCTGACCCTGCGCGGGCGGGTGGAGAACGTCACCGGCGAGGATTATTGGGCCTCGGCCGGCGGTTATCCGGGCGCCGGCTACCTGACCGTCGGCGCACCCCGCACGGTCCTGCTGTCGGCGACCCTCGACTACTAACCCGACAACCCAGGCGCCCCGCCCCGGGCGCCCAGGCAGTTCTCCTCTATGAAACAGAAAACCCTGACGTTCTGGTCCGCCATCCACAAATGGACTAGTCTGATCTGCACCGCCTTCATGCTGATGCTGTGCCTCACCGGCCTGCCGTTGATTTTTCATGACGAGATCGACGCGCTGACGGACAGCGGCGATTGGCAACCCGCCAATCCGGACGGTCCCCTACTGTCTCTGGATCAGTTACTCGACGCCGCCCTCGCCCACCGCCCTGGCGAGGTGCCCCTGTTCATGAGCTTCGATACCGACCGGCCGGTGGTCAACGTCACTACCGGCCCCACCCCGGACGCCGCCGCCAGCGACATGCACTTCGCTTCCTTCGACCGCACCAGCGGCGAGCTGGTGCCCGGGCACGAAGGCGGTATCATGGATTTCGTTCTGCAGCTGCACACCGATTTGTTCCTGGGCTTGCCCGGCATGTTATTCCTGGGCGCCATGGGGGTACTGCTGGTGCTCGCCATCGTTTCCGGCGTGGTGCTCTACGCCCCGTTCATGCGCAAACTGGACTTCGGCACGCTGCGATACAACCACTCAAAGCGGCTTAAATGGCTGGACTATCACAACCTGCTCGGCATCGTTACCGTGGCCTGGCTCACCGTGGTGGGCCTCACTGGCGTGGTCAACACCCTTGCCACCCCGATTCTGGAAACCTGGCAAAACCGGTCATTGGCCGATCTCACCGACGGCTATCAGGGCGCCGCCGTGCCCACTCCGCGGGAGATGGCTTCCCTGGACGACGCCGTGGCCCAGGCTCGCGAGGCCGCCGAGGACATGACCTTGCAGTTCGTGGCTTTTCCCGGCGGCGATTGGTCCACGGACTATCACTACGCGGTGTTTCTGCACGGCAACACACCGCTGACCTCTCACATCGTCACGCCAGCGCTGGTGGACGCCCGCACCGGAGCGTTCGCGGCCATGCGTGAGATGCCCTGGTACAACAAGACCCTGGCGCTGTCCGGACCGCTGCATTTCGGTGACTATGGCGGTTTCCCGCTGAAAATCCTCTGGGCGCTGCTCGACGTGATCACCATCGTGGTGCTGATCAGTGGCCTTTACTTATGGCTCGCCCGCCGCTCCCCCGTCGCTGGCGCGGCACACCGCCAGACACAAGCGTCCCCCATGGGAGGCGCCTCATGAGCCGGCTGTCACCCAACCGGCGCCACAATACGCCGGCGCGCATTTTCGCGGTGCCTGTACTGATCGCCCTCACCAGCCTGATCGGCCTGATCGCGGCATTGCTGGGAGATGGCGTCCTGGATGTGGTGTCGTGGGTGGGGTTGGCGGTGCCCTTGGTAATCATCGGATGGGCGATGAAAAGACGGCGCTGATCGTGCCAGGCAGCCACTGTGGGAGCTCGTCCGGGCGGCGGGCCGCTGCAAGCGAATAGCCTCATACCAAAGCCGATTCGCCAGCAGGCTGGCTCCCACAGAGGACAGAACGGCGCGGCCGCCGTGGAAACTTGCCGAAGAGCGGCTCTTTGCGTGGAACAAGAGCCGCGATTCCGGCGAGAAGGACTTCGACTAGTTGAAAACGGTGAAGCTTTCCGCGTTCAACCACAGGTGAGCGAGCACACTGGCGGCGTAGCCCAGCGCAATCACCGGGCTCCATTTCAGGTGGCCCATGAACGTATAAAGGCCTCGTGCCTGCCCCATCAGCGCCACCCCGGCGGCGGAGCCAATGGACAGCAGGCTGCCGCCGACGCCGGCGGTGAGGGTGATCAGCAACCAGTGGCCGTGGGACATTTCCGGCTCCATGGTCAGCACCGCGAACATCACCGGAATATTGTCCACCACCGCGGAAATAAGGCCCAAAGCGATATTGGCCCAGGTCGCGTTCCAGCCGGTATAGAGAGCCTCGGATAACATGCCCAGGTAACCCATGAAGCCCAGGCCGCCCACGCACATCACCACGCCATAGAAGAACAGCAAGGTGTCCCACTCCGCCCGCGCCACACGATTGAACACATCAAAAGGCACGATGCTGCCCAGTTGAGACAGGCGTTTGTCATCACCACGGCGCAGGTAATGGCGGCGCTTCTTCTCCAAGGAGCGCGGCAGTGTCCGGCGCAGGAAATAACCGAAGAATTGCAGATAGCCCAGACCGGTCATCATCCCCAGCACCGGCGGCAGATGCAGCACGGAGTGACAGGCCACCGCGGTGGCCACGGTGAGCAGGAACAGAGCGATGATACGGCGGGCA
>JAJUKC010000030.1 GCA_029264995.1 Marinobacter sp.
GATAATCTGCTCGGCCAGTTGTCGCACGGTTTCCAGGTCTGGCTGAGGGTGGTCAAGCATCCATTGCCGCAAGGTACAGCCTTCCACATAGTCAGTGGCCAGGTACAGGCAACTTTGCGGGCGCTCCGGGGCAAAGATGGCGACCACATGGGGGCTCTGCACGCGCTGGGCAATCCAGCGTTCGGTGGCAAATCGCTCCAGTTCGTCCGGGTACTGTCGTAACTCCATGGCGGGAAACTTGATTGCGACTTGCTTCCCGGAACTTTCATCCACGGCCAGGTAAACGTGGCTTCGGCTACTGATGTGCAGGGCCCGGATGATCCGGTACCCGTCCAGCACCTGTCCGGGTGCGGGCTCGGGCGCGAAGGGCAGTTCGCGATAGGTCTCCTGGGCGCTGACGTCCTGTGTCCGAGAGGGTAACTGGAGTACGCGCAGTACCTGAACGGTCAGGTTATCCTCACTTCCCCGCTCCAGTGCCAGGTTCGCCAATGCCCGGGCAGCGTGATCCAGATTGTCCCCGCAGTCTGCAAGGCATCTGGTGATATCCCCTGCAGACAGTTGTTCGTATACACCATCGGTCATCATCAGAAATACGTCGTTCCGGTGCAGGGCGACACTGCGATATTCGATGTCCAGTTGCGGGCTCAGCCCCAGGGCCCGGTTCAGGCAGCTTTCCTCGGCCGAAAGCCAGACCCGGTGGTCGGTCGTGAATTGTTCCAGGGTGTCGCCCTGAAGCCGGTAAATCCGGGCGTCTCCTATATGAAACAGGTGCGCCGTTGCGGATTTCAGCACCAGGGCACTGAAGGTGCAGACGTAGCCCCGGTCCTGGTCGTAGCGATAACGGCTTTGCCGGGTCTGGGCGTGCAGCCAGGCATTAGTGGCCCGAACTACCCGTTCGGCCGACTGTTTCACCGACCAGCTCTCGGGGGTCGAGTAGTAGTCGCTCAGGAAGCCTGCCACCGCCGCTTCACTGGCCTCCTGGCTGACATTGCTGGAGCTGATGCCGTCGGCGATCACGGCCGCAATGCCTTTGCTGTGGCGCTGATGACTGTCTGGTATCAACAGGCCGTGGAAGTCCTGGTTGACGGGTTTCCGGCCGGCGCTGCTGAACTGCCCGGCTTCTATCGTGAGCTGTTGGGTGCTGGACATGGATATGAACCAGTGAAGCCCCCGGTGTGTGCGGCACCGGGGGCTTCAGCCGTGATCAGGCGCTGCGGGTGCTGGCTGGTGCGCGGTAGTCCGCTGCCAGCGTGCGCTTGGGCGCAGTGCGTATATGGGTGGCGTACAGGGTCAGGCCAGTGAAGGACAAGCCGCCCACCAGGTTGCCCAGAACGGTGGGGATCTCGTTCCAGATGAAGTAGTCCATGATACCGAACTCGCCGCCCATCATCAGGGCAAACGGGAACAGGAACATGTTGACGATGGAATGCTCGAAGCCCATGTAAAAGAACAGCATGATCGGCATCCACATGGCCAGCACCTTGCCCTGGACCGTGGTGGAGATCATCGCGCCCACCACACCCATGGACACCATCCAGTTGCATAGCACGCCCCGCAGGAAGATGGTGAACCAGCCGGCCACACCATGTTCGGCATAACCCAGGGTACGGGCCTTACCGATAGAGGCAATCTTGTCGCCCACCACACCGGCTTCAGTGTTGAAACCGTAAGTGAAGACAAAGGCCATGATGGTGGCAACCGTCAGGGCGCCGCCGAAGTTACCCAGGAACACCCAGCCCCAGTTACGGAGAATGCCCCGGGTATCCACGCCCGGGCGCCGGTCCAGAAGGGCCAGTGGGGTGAGCATGAAGACGCCGGTGAGCAGGTCGAAACCCATCAGGTAGAGCATGCAGAAGCCGACCGGGAACAGCAGTGCGCCGACCAGCGGGCTGCCGGTCTGGACGGTGACGGTGATGGCAAAGACCGCGGCCAGGGCCAGGATGGCACCGGCCATGAAGGCCCGGATCAGGACATCCCGGGTGGCCATGTAGATTTTCGATTCACCGGCGTCCACCATCTTGGTGACGAACTCCGAAGGCATGATGTAAGACATAGTGTGTTCCCCTGATCGCTTTCTGGTTATCTGGAGCCAACAAAAAACGGCGCCCTCATTGCCTGCCTGGTAGGGACAGGAATGAGTAGACGCCGTCGTCTGAACAGAATGTGCGCGGGCAGCCTGAATGAAGATGAACAGGCTATCTGCTGAGGATGTCTGAGCAGAGAGTGTGCCAGTGTTGGAAGCTTTCAGGGTTTAATTTAAGAATCAACAGGTTGAGTAAGGGTATCGGTTGCGGTTTCGTGTCTGCCGTGCTGGCCGGCGCACCGGCAGAGTGCGCCCTGCCTTTCCTTGGTGCCTGGCAGGGAGTGAGTCAGCGCAGATTAAAACGGACTGGCAGAGCGTAGGTAAAGGACTTGCCGCGCATGGAGTCCGGCACGGCTGGCAGTGGCGCGGCCTGCGCCAGCATGGCCAGAGCGGCGTCGTCCAGCAGTGGGTGCCCGGAGCTGTCGCGCAGTGAGTGTTCCACCAGCGAGCCATCACGCCGGAATTCGAAGACAATCACCGGCGTACCCTCCTGGCCCAGCCGGCGGGCACGGCGAGGATACTCGTAATAGCGTGCCAGGTGCCGGCTGAGCTTGCTCAGGTAGCTGTCTACCTGTGATGACTGACCGGCATTCTGTAAAGGTACCGCGCTTTGGTTGGTGTTACTGTCCGCTTGTTCGCCCTGAGGTTGTTCGGAGCTTTCTGCCATGGCCTCGGTGGTGCTGGATTCTGGCTCCTGCGGTGTGGGGGCAGGTTTTGGTATTGGCTCAGGCTCAGGCTCAGGCTCAGGCTCAGGCTCAGGCTCAGGCTCAGGCTCAGGTTCTGGTTCTGGCACGGGTTCCGGCTCCGGTTCAGGTTTCGGTTTCGGTTCCGGCTTTGGCTCTGGTTTGGGTTCTGGCTTGGGTTCTGGCTTGGGCTGGGGTTCCGGGGCGACTTCCGGTTTTGGTTCTACCGCTTTCTTTCCAGCGAGGCTGATCTTGATTGCCGGCGCGGTGTTCACGGCGCTGTCGCCCAGAATCGGCATTTCCAGTGTTTTTTCGGGCGCGGCCAGCACCGCAGCAACGGCCGTTGCGACAATAGCGATGACCAGGAACAGGGCCTTCGGTAGTCGACCTGCTGTTGTCATGTTGCGGGCTCCGTTAACAGCAGAACGTCGGAGTAACCGCCCTCTTCCAATATCCTCAGCAAGTCCTCCAGATCGGCCATGGTCAGGCTTTGATCCGCAGCAATTTTCAGCGGTGCGTTTTCATCAGGAGCAGGCAACGCGGCAAGCAGGCTCTCGTGGGTCTGGTGCTTGCCTTCGACCTGCCATTGGCCATCGGCCTGAACCATCATGTCGGCTTCGGGTGCCTGCTGATCCGGACTCTGCTCGGTGCCAGGCAGTTCTGGCAGCGGCTCGTTGGTGAGTTGTCCGGCCACAATGAAAAACATCAGCAGCAGAAACACCAGATTGATCAAAGGCAGCAACGCGTCTTCAACGCGTTCCAGAAGGCCCTTGCCAGAGGTTGATGGGGGTGGAACCAGTTCTGTCATGAGTCAGGCGTGTTCGCACGCTTCCAGTGAGGTTCAATGCCAGCGTTATCCAGCGCACTGAGGGTCCGGGTGAAATGGGCCAGGCTGGTATCGGGTGTTGTGGCCAGATTGGCTTCACTCACACCTTCAACGTTCAGCGTCGACAGTAACTGCGCCAGGGTGTGATCCTTCTCCTTCCAGCGCACCGTGCCATCGGCATTGACTCTGAGTTCTGGTAGAGGCTCACCCGTGGCAGTGCTCTGCTGGCCGGTATTGTTCGCCAGTTCCAGGTAATCTACCGGTAGCAATCGGGTGGTGAGCATAAAGAACACCAACAGGATGAACACCACATCGATCAGTGGTGTTATCCGGATGGGAATCGGGCGGTTTGGCCGGGGGTCAACCAGCTGCATGTGCCAGCCGCTGATTATCGCCGACCGAATAACTCCGATCCGCCTCTGGTGCCCTCTCAGGGCGGGGCTCGGCTGCCGGTGTGGCCACGTCTGCCGCTGTGGCCGTTTCGTCGCCAGGCAACACGTTGAAGACGCTGACAAGGGCACTGTTGATGGTCTTGTGAATCCGGCGCAGACGGAACTCAATCCAGGCCGCCAGCGCCGCAAAAGGAATGGCTACCACCAGGCCTGCGGCCGTCGTGGTCAACGCCTCATAGATACCACCGGACAGCTGGCTGGCGTTGGCGCGACCATCGGTCGCCGCCATCGCGCTGAATGCTTCCATCATGCCCATTACGGTACCCAGAAGGCCCAGCAAGGGGGCCAGAGCGGCAATCACTTCGATGATTTTTAACGGAGCCTCGAAAGGTTCCAGCGCCGCTTGCGCATCCCTTACGGCGGTTTCCCTTACAGCACTGATATTCGGATTGCACTTGCTGGCTGTCATGGTGTTGACCAGCAGATGCATCAGCGGATTGGTGCGCCCGAGCAAGCCGGCGTCGGCTCTGATCTTTTCCGGGGAAGTCTGGGCCGGGGATGCCTGCCATTGCTGAACCAGGTAGCGCAACTTCCGGGTAAATCGCGGGGCATAGAAGGCTCCGAACAGCATCAGGTAGAAGAATGTGATCACGCCAATGGCAGCTATGGCGATCAGAACGATCATGACTGGACCGCCCATTTCGACCAGTTGGCCGAGTGGCCCGTGGTCGAACAGCGATGCGGAAGTGGCAGTAATGGAATCCATACAGATATTCCCGGCGAGACGAAAATAGACCTAAATAATAACGATTATCAGTAGAATTTCAAGCGTAGATCAACCATTGCCGGAATGGTCGCCAGTTCGGCGTCACCGTCTGTATTGGCCTGACGCCGGTTTCAGCTCACGACAACGGCCCGAAAGAGGTGATGTCACGGGCTGATGAAGGCTGCTACATCGCCAAATCCCGGGGCCGGAATTGCGTGGTGTCGATTCCGTTGCCGGACGAAGGCGACCGGCGTTAGCCAAGCCAGCCGGCAGAGCCGGCCGCCTGCCAGAGCAAGCGGAACGCCAGCAAGGTAAGCACCAGATTGAAGGCGGTGTGGAACCACCGGTTGTTGATGGATTTAAGCAGGTGCAAGCCGAGCCAGGTGCCGGCAAAACCGCAGGCGATCATGGCCAGAATAAAGAGCAGCCATTCCGAAAACACAAAACCGGCCACCCCGAACACCAGGGCCTTGGGGGCGTGCTGCAGGGTCATGGCGGTGCCAAAGGTGGCGACGGTGCGGAAGCGGTCGGTGTGAATCTGCTTGATAAACGCCGCTACGAGGGGGCCGGTAGCGCCCACGAACAGGCTCACGAAGCTGGTGATGGCAGAGGCGATAAATACGCCGAACGGGCCAAAAGAGGCCTTGGGCAACCCGGGGCCCCAGCACAGGTAAAGCACGAACAGGGCAATGCTCAGTTGCCACAGATGAGCCGGCAGATCCACCAGCAACCAGGCACCCAGTCCGGCACCGGCCAGCACGCCGGGGGCGAAGGCGGCAATCACCTTCCAGTCGATATGATGCCGGGTCAGTAAGGCCCGGCCACTGTTAGAACCCAGCTGAATCATGCCGTGAACAGGAATGATCGCCGCCGGTGGCAGCCAGGATGCCATCAGTACCAGCAGCAGGACACCGCCGCCGGCGCCCAGGGTGGCGGTGATCATGGAGGTGACCGCTGAAGCCATCAGCAGGAATACAATCACGCTGGTGCTCAGGGCTTCCGGAAATACGATCAGGCTCATGGAACTCACTCTGGTATTGGCGTAAGCTCCTGAGTTTCCGGTTTATAACGGGAATGTCCAGGGGACTTTCGCCAAAGAACAACAAGCAGGGTTGCCAATGAAACCGTCCGAATATCTCCGTTACGATGCCACGGCCCTGGCCGATCTGATTCGCCGGGGTGAAGTCACCTCCCGGGAAGTGACCGAAGCTGCTATCGACCGTGCCAGTAAGGTGAGCCAACGCCTGAATGCCATCTGCCACCCGCAATTTGCCGAGGCCATGGATCAGGATTTTCCTGCAGCGGGCCCCTTCGCCGGGGTGCCCTTGTTGCTCAAGGATCTGGCACAGGAGCAGGCTGGGCATCCCTGTACATACGGCAGCCGGGCGCTGGTGAAGAACGTCGCCACGCGGGATTCCCAGTTTGTGCGACGTGCCCGGGAGGCCGGGCTGGTTTTTCTTGGACGCACGACAACCCCGGAATTCGGCCTCAAGGCAGTGACCGAATCGGCGCTGTGGGGCCCCAGCCGTAACCCCTGGGATACCGAGCGCACGCCGGGCGGCTCCAGCGGCGGTTCTGGTGCTGCGGTGGCGGCTGGCATTGTGCCCATGGCCGGTGCCAACGATGGCGGTGGCTCCATTCGTATTCCGGCCGCCTACAATGGCTTGTTCGGGCTGAAGCCGTCCCGGGGCCGGATTTCGGTTGGCCCATACGCTGGCGAGGCCTGGACCGGAGCGTCCACCGATCATGTGGTTTCCCGCACGGTCCGGGACAGCGCCGCGATGCTGGATGTGCTGTCCGGTCCGGCCAGTGGCGATCCGTTTACTATTCCACAGCCATCGGCCCCCTGGGCGGACCTGATGCAGCAGTCACCGGGCCGCCTCAAAATCGGCGTATTTACCTCGTCACCCTATGACACCGAGGTGGCGCCGGAATGCGTCGCCGCAGTTGAAGAAACGGCACGCCTGCTGGAATCCCTGGGCCACGATGTAGAGTATGCTCGCCCGGAGTTTGATGGGCTGGCCCTGGCCCGCTGCTACCTGGCGCTGTATTTCGGTGAGGTATCCGCGCTTATGGAACGCGCGAAAACCGAATTCGGTGCCACCGATCGGGACTTTGAGCTGGAAACCCGGCTGCTGGGCATGCTCGGGCGCACCATGCCGCTGCCAGACTATGTTCGCCTGCGCCAGCAGTGGAACGATTTCGCCCGGGCTCTGGGGGCCTTTTTCGACCGTTTTGATCTTTATCTGTGTCCCACCACCGGCCAGTTACCGGCCCGGATCGGGCAAATGGACACACCGGCTCACCTGAAACTGGTGGCGCGGCTGATGCTCGGTCTGAAAGCCGGAAAGCTGGTGCACAAGAGTGGACAGGTGGACCAGATGGCTCTGGAAAGCCTGGCCAGGACGCCATTCACCCAGCTGGCCAACCTCACGGGTACGCCAGCGATGTCGGTACCCATGCACTGGACCCGTGACGGGCTGCCGGTGGGTGTGCAGTTCGGAGCCGCCCACGGTGGTGAAGATCGCCTGCTGCAGGTGGCAGCCCAGCTGGAAGAGGCCAATCCGTGGTTCAGTAACTACGAGCGCCTTGAGGATGCTTTCTGAGGTTGAAGAAAAAAACCTTCTCCGGGGGTTGTGATCCGCGGTGGCCAACTCCACGTTTATCTTTCCATGTGGAACAGGCTATGCTGTAAGTCAGGGACACCGGTTCCTGACCACCCTGATGGCATCGAGGAGGCGAGCATCTTATGAACCAATCGATGGCAATCGACGATCTGGTATCCGTAGCGCAGGCTGAAGCCATGGGGGAACTGGACGCCCCGATGATGGCGATTGTCCTGTCCAGTGATCAGAGCTACGACCTTCCCATCAACTCACTGGAGACCGATGCCGACAAGGCTCGCTGGGGGCTTATTCTGAGAGCAGCCAGGGAACATGTGGAGGCCGACGCGGTCGCGGTACTCTACCCGGCCTGGACTACTATCCGCCGCAAACCGGCCGAAGGCCAGCCCGAACCGGAGCAAGTGGCGTCTGATGACGATGCACAGGATGACGACAGCGGCCCCATCGACACCCTGTTCGTCCAACTTCATACCCGTGATCGCATTTACTGGCGGGGCTTCGAGCAGATTCGCGACCCACGCCACCAGCGCATCATCGGCTTCCGCAGGATCAAGGCGCTGTCTACCGATTACGATCGGGACAACGCGCCGTCCGTGGCCTCCTGGCTGAGCACATTGTTCGAGCCACTGCCCGATGAGGGCGAGGAAACCGACGTGGATCGGGAACTGGCGGATCTGCTGGAAGAACCGGAAGTCAGTGCGGCCCTCTATCCGAGGCAGATGCGCTCGCTGCACTAGTGTTTGTGCCAGGCTGACCCTGATGTCAGCGTACTGACATCAGGGTCAGACACAACTGGGCGTTCTGGATAAAGTGGCCAAATGCCGCCAGTTGCTGTTCCGATGGCACATAGCCTGCTGCCGCATTGTCCGCATAGAACAAACCTACCAACCGGCCCTTGGCTTTCAGCGAACCTGTCAGCGCCGGTACTTTCCCCAGCCAGCGATCGTATGGCACCCCTTCGGTCTGCTTTCGCGGTTCATAGACGGCGCAGGGGCCATGGGGTAGCAGTGGCCCGAGTGGGCCGGTGCTATCTTTCTTGATGATGAAGTGCTCACGCCATTCTTCGGTGCCGCGGCCACCGACTTTGCGCGGTACCAGCAATTCGCCGGAGCGTTCCGTCATCAGCAGAGCTACCCGCTGCATGCCGATGGCCCGGTGAACGCCCTCAATCACCAGTTGGCAGACCTCGTTGATGTCCGGTTTTTCCGCCAGGGTCTGGGTCAGCTCCCGCAGAATCTGCAGTTGCAGATCGGAGTCCATGGCCTGGGCGTCGGGGGCCGATTCCTGGTTGCCCGGCAGCAGGGCCGTCACTTGCGGGATGCCCAGAGAAACCGCCACTTTCGTGGCCTCCTGGGCATTGACCTTGAGCTGGTCACGGATGGCGGCGGGGGTTTCACCGATGTCGCCAGAGAGCTTCTCCAGCACTTTGTCCATGTCGGCGCCGCTCCAGCCATTCTCGGACACCCGGGCCATTTCAACGCTGTTGCGGACCAGGCTGCTGGCCATGGAGTTGGCCTGGCCAGGCGCCACCACTTCCTTGATGAACGGCCCCAGGGACCAGGCATCCACCAGCCCGCGGGTAATTTCGGTAAACGTGGTATGCAGTACCGCTTTCTGGGCTTCGACCGGGGGTTCTTCCAGCCGCAGACGCTCCTCAAGCTCGCTGGCCTGCTCGGTTTCGCAGGACCAGAACGCCAGTTCCCCGATGTTCATCAGCAAACCGCCGATAAAGACTTCTTCAAGAGCGTGCTCGGTACGTTTGGGCATCAGGCAGCGGGCCTGCACCGCGGCATGAATCGCCCTTGCCAGGCATCTCAGCAGGTGGGGGCGATCATTGCGTTTGAGCAGGGAATCGACAATCAGAGACGAAATTGCCATGGACTTCACGGCATCAAAGCCGATCAGCGTGATGGCCCGGCTGACCGTGCTGACCTGGGTGCGGGTCTGGTTGTAAAACACCGTATTGGATAACCGGAGCACCTGAGAGGTGAGCTGGGCATCATTGAGAATCACGTTTGCCAACTCATTGACGGTGCTGTTTCGGCTGTCTGTCAGTTCGTTGATCTGCCGGAGGGTGTTGGCCAAAACCGGCAACTCTACCTTGCTCAGGTAGGAAACCCATGCCTGGGTTGAGTTCATCCTTGAGGGCGAAGTTTCGGACGGAGTAGTCACGGAAGGGGCGCGCCTCGGAATGGTGGACAGTTGTTAATGTTCTTTGTGGATACGAGTTTAGCTGAGCCGGGACGGGTCTGTCAGGTACCTTTTGGTGTAAGGGCAACTACCCACCTGCCGGCCACCGGGCGGGATTCGGGTTTGCCCCCTGAATAGGCTATAATCGCCGGTTTTAACGACGCATCTGCAAGGCACTGATCGTGATTGTATTTGACCAGGTAGAAAAGTCGTACCAGGTGGCTGGCCGGGCGATCCCCGCGCTGCATCCCACCAGTATGACCATCGAGACCGGTGAGGTGTTCGGCATCGTCGGCCACTCCGGCGCGGGAAAATCCACCCTTGTCCGACTGATCAACAAACTGGAACCCTCCACCGGCGGTCGCATCCTGATCGACGACGAGGACATCACCCGCTACAGCGCCGCAGAGTTGCGGGCGTTTCGACGCAAAGTGGGCATGATTTTCCAGCATTTCAATCTGCTGTCGTCCAAGACGGTGGCTGACAATATTGCCTTCCCGATGAAACTGGCGGGCATTTATTCCAAGGCCGAAATTCGCAGTCGGGTGGATGAGCTGCTGGCCCGGGTGAGCCTGAGCGATCATGCCAACAAATATCCGTCCCAGTTGTCTGGCGGGCAGAAACAGCGGGTAGGTATTGCCCGCGCCCTGGCCTGCAGGCCGACCATTTTGCTGTGCGATGAAGCCACCAGCGCCCTGGACCCACAAACCACCCAGTCGGTACTGAAGCTGCTGGCGGACATCAACAGGGAACTGGGCCTGACCATCGTGCTGATTACCCACGAGATGGATGTGGTACGCCGTGTCTGTGACCGGGTGGCGGTGATGGATGCCGGCCGTGTGGTGGAGATGGGGCCGGTCAGTGAAGTCTTTCTGCACCCCCAGCACCCCACCACCCGGGATTTTGTGTTCGAGAGCGAAAATGTGGACCGGGATGAGCTGCAGGAAGATCTGCAGAAAGCCGAGGGCCGTATCCTGCGCCTGACCTTCAAGGGGGAATCCACCTATAAACCGCTGCTGGGCAGTGTTGCCCGGGAATCCGGTGTGGATTTCAGTATTCTCTCGGGCAGGATTGATCATATCAAGGACACGCCTTACGGCCAGTTGACCCTGTCGTTGGTGGGCGGCGATCTGGAGGTTGCCATGAAAGCGCTGGAAGCCGCTGAAGTTCACGTGGAGGTGGTGCGCTGATGGAAGCCTTGATGGAAAGCCTGATGGGCAACGTGGACTGGGCCGAGATCGGCTGGGCCAGTTGGGATACCCTGGTGATGGTGGGCATGTCGCTGCTGTTCAGCGTATTGATTGGCTTGCCCATAGGTGTGCTGTTGTTCCTGACCGGCAAGCGCCAGTTGCTGGAACAGCCGGTGGCCTACGCCATCCTGTCGTTTATTGTGAACTTGCTGCGCTCTGTGCCCTTCATCATCCTGCTGATTGTGATGATCCCGTTCACGGTGATGCTGATCGGCACCTCCCTGGGAGTGGCTGGCGCCATTCCCCCGTTGGTGGCTGGTGGTGCGCCCTTCTTTGCCCGCCTGGTGGAAACCTCCTTGCGGGAGGTGGACCGGGGCATTATTGAAGCGACCCAGGCCATGGGTGCGAATGTTCGGCAGATCATCTTCGGTGCCTTGCTGCCGGAGGCACTTCCCGGCATTATCGCGGGCATTACGGTAACGGCCATTACCCTGGTGTCTTACGCAGCCATGTCTGGCGTTATTGGTGGCGGCGGCCTTGGCGACCTGGCAATCCGGTTCGGTTACCAGCGGTTCCAGACCGACGTGATGGTGATTACTGTGGCCCTGCTGGTGATCTTTGTGCAGGTGTTGCAGATGGCGGGCGATCGCCTGGTTCTGTATTTCAGTCGTAAATAATTAACGCAGGAGATTTGTTATGAACCTGAAGAAAACTCTGGTGGCCCTGGCCGCTGTTGCAACCTTTTCGACCGCTGCGTCGGCAGAAAAACTGTCCGTAGCCGCCACCCCGGTACCCCACGCCGAGCTGCTGGAATTTGTGAAGCCGGCCCTGGCGGAACAGGGTGTGGAGCTGGATGTGAAAGTGTTCACCGATTATGTGCAACCCAACATCCAGGTTGACCAGAAGCGTATGGATGCCAACTTCTTCCAGCACCAGCCGTACCTGGATGAGTTCAACGACGGCCGTGGCACCAACCTGGTGACCGTGACCGGCGTTCACGTGGAGCCGTTCGGCGCCTACTCCAGCAAGATCGAGTCTCTGGACGAGCTGAAAGAAGGTGCGGTTGTGGCCATCCCCAACGACCCCACCAACGGCGGCCGCGCTCTGCTGCTGCTGCAGAAAGCGGGTCTGATTACCCTGAAGGATGAAAGCAAGATCACTGCGACCCCGCGTGATATTGCCGACAACCCCAAAGATCTGGACTTCAAGGAACTGGAAGCGGCGACTCTGCCGCGCATCCTGAACCAGGTGGACCTGGCGCTGATCAACACCAACTACGCGCTGGAAGCGGGCCTGAACCCGTCTGAGGATGCCCTGGTGATTGAAGGCTCTGAGTCGCCGTACGTGAACATCCTGGTCGCCCGTCCGGACAACAAGGACAACGAAGCCATGCAGAAGCTGGCTAATGCCTTGAAATCCGATGCGGTGAAAGACTTCATCATGGAGAAGTATGAAGGTGCGGTTGTTCCGGCGTTCTGATCGGAACGGCAGTACCCGCGGGTACTCTCAAGCATAAAAAAAGGGCAGCCGGTTTGGCTGCCCTTGTTGTTTGCAGCGGATGTATCAGTCGCCACTCCAGTTGGAACGCGGGTCTGGGGTCATCCGCAGGTAGGACTTCACGGCTTTGTAGCCTTTCGGGAAGCGCTTTTTGATCTCATCTTCATCCTGCAGGGACGGCACAATCACCACATCGCTGCCACTCTCCCAGTTGCCGGGTGTGGCCACGCTGTGTTCGTCGGTCAGTTGCAGGGAATCGATTACCCGCAGCACTTCATTGAAGTTACGACCGGTGGATGCCGGATAGGTGATGATCAGCCGAACCTTCTTGTTCGGGTCGATGATAAACAGCGAACGCACGGTCAGGCTGTCGTTGGCGTTCGGGTGGATCATGTCGTACTTCTCGGACACCTTGCGGTCGTGGTCTGCAATGATCGGGAAGTTGACCGTGCAGCCCTGGGTCTCGTTGATGTCCTTGATCCAGTCGTGGTGAGAATCGACCGGGTCGACACTCAAGGCAATGGCCTTGACGTTACGCTTGGCAAACTCGTCTTTGAGCTTGGCAGTCAGGCCCAGCTCGGTGGTGCACACCGGGGTGAAGTCGGCCGGGTGGGAAAACAGCACGCCCCAGCTATTGCCCAGCCACTCGTGAAAGCGAATGCGGCCCTCGGTGGAATCCTGTTCAAAATCCGGTGCAGTATCTCCAAGACGCAGACTCATACTTACTCTCCTTCGACACGGTTGTTGGCAAATTCGTGTATTGCGCCGGCGTTGCCCGCCGTTGTTGTCTGATCAGTGTATACGAGTAACTGTGGTGATGGATGCGCCAGTTACAAGGGCGACTTGATCTGGCGCATCCAACGGTTCGCTCACATCCTTATGAGCGTCTTGCATAGACAGGGTATTACTCCACGCCCAGAGCCTTCTGCTTGTCGAAGTGCTCCCGGGTCAGTTTGAACACCACCGGGCTCAACAGCAGCAGGGCAATCAGGTTGGGCAGTGCCATCATGGCGTTCAGGGTATCGGCCACCAGCCAGATAAAGCCCAGGTTGATGGTGGCGCCCACCGGAATGGCCACAATCCACAGTACCCGGTAAGGCAGAATGGCTTTCACACCGAACAGGAACTCAATACAGCGCTCGCCGTAGAAAGACCAGCCGATGATGGTGGTGAACGCGAAGATCGCCAGGGCAATCGCCACCACGTAGTTGCCGAAGCCCGGCAGTCCGGTTTCAAAGGCCAGGGAAGTCAGTGCCGCCCCGGTTTCGCCCGACGTCCAGGCACCGGAGGTGATGATCACCAGGCCGGTGATGGAACACACGATAATGGTGTCGATGAAGGTGCCCAGCATGGCCACCATGCCCTGCTTGACCGGGTTCTTGGTTTGCGCCGCAGCGTGGGCGATGGGGGCAGAGCCCAGCCCTGCTTCGTTGGAGAAGATGCCCCGGGCGACACCAAAGCGGATGGCAGCCCAGACCGCAGCACCGGCAAACCCGCCCTCGGCCGCGGCCGGGCTGAAGGCATAGCTGAATACCATGCTGATGGCTTCCGGAATCTGGTTGGCGTTAATGGCCAGCACAATCAGACCAATCAGCACATAAGACACCGCCATGAACGGTACCAGCGCGCTGGCCACCTGGCCGATACGCTTGATGCCGCCAATCAGCACCATGCCCACCAGTGCCATCAGGATCACACCGGTAACCCAGTGGGGCAGGCCGAAATTGGTTTCCAGTACATCGGCAACGGAGTTGGCCTGAACCGTGTTGCCGATACCGAAGGCTGCGACCGATGCAAACACCGCGAACAGAATGCCCAGCCAGGCCCACTTGCTGCCCAGACCGTTACGGATATAGTACATGGGCCCGCCCACGTGGTTGCCGCGCTCGTCCACTTCCCGGAAACGGACCGCCAGCACCGCCTCTGAGTATTTGGTGGCCATGCCCACCAGGGCTGTGAGCCACATCCAGAACAGCGCACCGGGGCCGCCCAGGAAGACTGCGGTAGCAACGCCGGCAATATTACCGGTACCCACGGTGGCAGACAGTGCGGTCATCAGGGCCTGGAACGGGGGAATGTCACCGTCGTCCTCGTCGCCGCGGGCGCGGCCGCTCCACATCAGGCGGAATCCTGCCCCCAGTTTCATGATCGGCATCAATTTCAGGCCAATACTCAGAAACAGGCCGACGCCCAGAATTATCACCAGCATGGGAGGGCCCCACACCAGTCCGTTGATTTCACTTACAAAATTGGAAATGGCTTCCATGGGTTCTCCCACTGTTTACCACGGATGAATCAGGATTATTGAGCCCTGAAAGGGCATAACCCATTGAGTTTAGTCGACAATTATCCGATGTAAACCGATTTCATAACGCCGGTTTTTCATTTCTGCGTGCTTTGCCTATGTTTAGGGTATGGAAGTGCTCAATCGGGCACCGTCATTCTGTCTGCGAGGGAGTTGTCGATGCGCTCATTGAAAATATCTGAAGTGATGTGGAACCACATTGAACCGATACGCTGTGGCACGCCGGTCACCAAGGTGGTGAAAGCCCTGCTGGCCAATCACGTCACCGGTTTGCCAGTGGTGGATGACCATCGCCGTGTGCTGGGCTTTGTTTCGGAACAGGACTGTATACACTCGCTGCTGGTCAGCAACTACCACCACGAAGGTGACCCCATTGTGGATGACGTAATGTTCCGGCAGCCGATGACGGTATCACCGGACATGTCGGTGGTGGATCTGGCCCAGAATCTGGGGGCCGGCAAGCCGAAAGTGTACCCGGTGGTTGATCATGGCAAACTGGTTGGTATCGTAACCCGTACTGCCATTCTGGCGGAATTTGCCAAGTCCGGTTTCAGTGTCGATAAACCCAGTTATGCCGGTGCTGAAGACTGATTACCAACCATACCTGTAACTCCGGGGGAAGCTATGGACCTGTTATCCACCAACGTCTGTTTCGACGGCGAACACCGCCGCTATCGCCATACCTCCGCTACCCTGGAATGCGACATGGAATTTGCGGTGTTTCTTCCTCCTGTGGCCCTGGGCGCTCAGTCGAAAGATGTGCCAGTGCTGTACTGGTTGTCTGGCCTCACCTGTACCGACCAGAATTTCATGCAGAAAGCCGGTGCCCAGAAACTGGCGGCAAAGCTGGGCCTGGCCATTGTTTGCCCGGATACCAGTCCCCGAGGGGTGAATCTGCCCGGCGAAGATGACAGCTATGATTTCGGCTCCGGAGCCGGTTTCTATGTGAACGCTACCCAGCAGCCCTGGGCGCCGCACTATCGGATGTACGATTATGTGGTCAAGGAGCTGCCGCAACTGGTGGAAAACGAGCTGCCGTTGAACGGCGAACGCTCGGTCAGTGGCCATTCCATGGGTGGGCACGGGGCTCTGATTGCGGCTTTGAAGAACCCGGGGTATTACAAATCGGTATCGGCCTTTGCACCAATTGCCAATCCCATGGCCTGCCCCTGGGGCCAGAAAGCGTTTACCGGATACCTGGGTGACGATCAGTCGGCGTGGGAAGCCTGGGATGCCACCATGCTGATTCCGACCGCAAAGGAACGGTTGCCGCTACTGGTGGACCAGGGGACGGCCGACGAGTTTCTGGACAGCCAGCTGAACCCGGATGCCCTGGCCGATGTGTGCGAGAAATTCCACCATCACCTGAACCTACGTATGCATCGGGGCTATGACCACAGCTACTTCTTTATCGCCTCGTTTATTGATGACCACCTGAACCATCACGCCCGGGCACTGGGTCTGACTTGAGTCAGGAGCGGAAGCCCCAGAGCATGCTGAAGTCCATGGATGGCATGATCTCGGGCTCTTCCGGCGCACGCACATTGTATTCCAGCAGGCTGGTATCGCGCTCAAAGGTGCCGTTGTAGCGATTGCCTCGGGGGCCGAATATCGCCTTCACGAAAGGTCCTCGGGTACGATCCGCCCGGCGGGTGACCACACCAACCTCGTTGTTGACCAGCCGGACCAGCATGCCCGGGGGATGATCGCCCAGTACCTGCAGCAAGGAGCGCGGAATCGCCGGCCGGAACTTGCCATCTGCCAGGGTGGCGATGAGTTTGCGGGCCTCGGTGATGTTCATACGGTTGCGGTAGGCCCGCCTGGTAATCATGGCCACATAGCGCTCGGAAAGCGCCAGAATCTCGGCTTCCGGCAGGATTTCCCCGCCACTGAGGCCCTCCGGATAGCCTGAACCATCCGCCTGTTCGTGGTGCTGGGCAATAATCCGGAGCAGCAGCTTGTTGCTGATGCCGGCAGACTTCAGGGCGTCGATACTGCGCAGGGGGTGTTTGCGGATCACCGCGCGCTGGTCGTCCGTGAGCACCTTGTTGGAGGCATTGAGCTGGTCGGCCACTGGCACCAGCGCGAGGTTGGCGGTGAGCGCGGCGGCGGTCAGCAGGGTGGCCCGCTTTTCCTCCAGCCCGAACTGGCGGGCGATGAAATGGCACAGGATGCCGTAGAACAGGATCTGTTCATGGATGGTGGGGCTGATGGAGTACAGGTGCACCAGCGCCAGGCTGGGGTCGGGAGCTTCCTGGCAGGTTTTATCCAGCATCCGGCACAGGCCCAGAAGGCGCTTCTGGGCGGTGGGGTCTTCCGAGGTAATGGCCTTGAGCGTGGTTTCCAGCGTGGTCAGCAGGTCGCCGTATTCCGCAAACGGATTCCGTTGGCGCAGGTCTTCAAACGCTTCCTCTTTCGGCCGCTCGATCTTTCGCGGTTTGAATCGCCCCCGTTCGAAAAGTTGTTCAAGCTGGGTATTGGTCTGGATCACATAACCCTGACGCAGAAGGACGTTACCTTCCGCGTCAAAAACATCCCAGGGCAGGGGCTTGCCGATGGTGAGTGCTCCGGGGGCTATTCTTATCAGTGAGTTAGACACAATGTTCCTGGTTCTGCCGGCGGTACGCGATAGTATGGCTGGCCAATAGGTTTGAAGCTAATGATCGTTGCCTGGACGATTATAAAGTGGATTACATTGGAATATTAGAGAAAAGCAAAGCGTGATGCAGGTCACATTATGTCGCCTTTGGTGGTAGATTTGTTAAGAATCGTTGCCCTGGAACGACCGTTTGAAAAGCTTGCGCTATTCTTGGATGCTAAATAAGACTTTTGTCGGATCCTGGGCTGCATGTTTCACCGTCTGAAAAACGATTTTCGTTTATCCATCATTACCTTGCTGGGCATCAGCGGGCTGGTGGGCATCACGCCGTTTGCGGTGCTGCGGTTTATGCAGGGCAACCTGCTGGCGGGCGTGGTGGATAGCGCGATTCTGGGCGGTATTGCGTCGAGTATGGCTTACGCCTGGTTAACGGGTGATACCCGCAGGACGGGCCTGGCCATGGCGATTATTTCGTCCTACGGTGCTGTGGTGGTTGGCAGCATTGTGGGTGACCCGGGGTTGTTCTGGTTGTATCCCTGCCTGGTAACCACCTTCTTCCTGGTCGGCCCGAGAATTGCGGTGGGTATTAACCTGTCCGCTATCCTGGCGATGATGGTGGTAGGGCTGGCCTTCAGCAGCCAGGAACAGATGTGGTCATTCTCCACTACCGCGGTGGTGGTCAGTGCCTGCGCCTATGTGTTTGCCCACCGCAACCATAGCCAGCGCCGGCGCCTGGAGCAACTGGCCACCATCGACCCGCTGACCGGCGTAAAGAACCGCCGTTCCATGGATGAAGAGCTGGATGTGGCCGCGGCCAATGCCGAGCGTTCCGGCCTGCCTTATGCTCTGGTGTTGCTGGATATCGACCACTTCAAGAAGATTAACGATGAGTATGGCCATGGTGTAGGTGACGATGTGCTCACCGAGCTGGTGGCCCTGCTGGAGAGCAATACCCGCCGTTCCGACCAGCTGTTCCGGTATGGTGGCGAGGAGTTTGTCCTGCTGTTGCCAGGTGTGGATGGCGTCAACCTCAGGGCGGTCATGAACAATCTTCAGCAGGTGCTGCGCAAATACCTGAAACACCCCGGCGGGCCGGTAACCGCCTCATTTGGCGTGGCCCTGCTGGGCCATGGCGAGAGTGTGGATAGCTGGCTGGCCCGGGCCGATAACGCGCTATACACCGCCAAGGAAACCGGGCGTGACCGGATTGTTTATGCGGAGGAGGTTGGTCAGCCGATGCCGGAGCCGGTGCCCAGGGCTGCGGGTTGATTGTTTTCATCAACCGGTGGTGGCTGAAAACGAAACAGGCGCCAGCCAAGTAACAGGCTGGCGGAGGTCAGCCCGGCGGTCAGTCCTACCCAGAAGCCTGCAGCGCCCAGCGCCGGCCACAGCCAGTCGGTGAACGTCAGTACATACCCCAGCGGCAGGCCCACCCCCCAGAACGAAAACAGCATGATAAACATGGGAATGCGCGTGTCCTTGTAGCCGCGCAGGGCGCTGATGCAGGTTACCTGGATAACATCGGCAATCTGGAACATGGCGGCGAAGGTGAGCAGCCGAATGGTGACCGCCTGAACCTCGGCATCGCCGGAATACAGGCTGGCAATGGCGCCGGAGAATACGAACAGCAGAGTGGCAAACAGCAGCGCGATGGCCGAGGCCAGAATCAGCGAACTGCGGGAGATCAGCCGGGCGGAATCCGGGGCCCTCGCACCCACCAGAAAGCTCACCCGCAGGGTCAGCGCCATGCCGATGCTCAGCGGCAGCATGAACAGCAGCGATACCACATTCAGGGCAATTTGATGCCCGGCAACCACCACTGGCCCCAGCGGTGCCAGGAACAGTGCAATTACTGCAAACATGCTGGCTTCCACGAAGATGGTGAAGCCGATGGGCACGCCGATGCGCAGGATGTAGCGAATGCCAGCCCAGTCGGGCTTCACCCAATCGGCAATCAGATGAAACTGGCGGAAGGTCTCGCTGCGGTTCAGGTAGATCAGCATGGCGATGGCGGCGACACCGTTGGAGATGGATGTGGCCCAGCCACAGCCGACACCACCCATGGCGGGCAGCCCGAGTTTGCCGTATATGAAGATGTAGTTCAGTGGCAGGTTGATCAGGGTGCTGAGCACGGAAAACGCCATGATCACCCGGGTATGTCCCAGGCCGTCGGTCAGGCCCCGAAGGGCGTTGATCAGCAGCAGGGCGGGTATGCCCCAGGCAAAGGCGTCCAGATAACCCTGGGTGATGCCGGCGGTGTGCGGATCCAGTTTCAGCAGGGCCAGGACGGGATGGACATTGGTCAGCAACAGCGCCATCACCACGGTGCCGGCCGCCGCAATGTAGATGCCCTGCCAGGTGGCGGGCATGATCTTGTGGGTGGTACGGGCACCGTTGTAGCCGGAAATGATCGGCTGCAAGGCGCCGAGCATGCCCATGAAGAACAGGAAAAGCGGCATCCACAGGCTGCTGCCGATACCCACGGCCGCGAGATCTTCGGCACTGGCGTGGCCTGCCATCACGGTATCGATCACACCATTGGCCATCTGTGCCACCTGGGCAATCAGAATCGGACCGCCCAGAAGGGCCAGGGTTTTCCACTCGGCGAGCGTGCGCTGAATCAGCGGCTGGCGGGCTTCGGGTAATGGCTGATGGGTTTCGTCCATGGCGCTCTGGTCTTTCCGGGATAGTAACGTGGCACTCGTGCAGGACCGGCCATGGTACCTCAACCGGCAGACTCCCGCTTATAGGGGTTTCCCCGCCTGCCACCGCTGCAAAACCCACCGTAAAGCAGTAAAGTAGGCGCCCGGCATATACAACAGGGGTGATGCAATCAATGGTCTTACTGGTTCTGGTTACCGTGCTCTGGGCATTTTCGTTCAGCCTGATCGGCGAATTCCTGGCTGGCCGTGTAGACAGTGACTTCGCGGTATTGAGCCGGGTCTTGCTGGCAGCCCTGGTGTTCCTGCCGTTTACCCGCTGGCGCGGCGTTCCCTCCGGGATGAAGCTGGGCATACTGGTGACCGGTATGCTGCAGTTCGGCATCACCTATCTGTGCCTGTATCGCTCGTTCAGTTACCTGACGGTGCCGGAAGTGTTGCTGTTCACCATTTTTACCCCCCTGTACGTGACCCTGGTGGATGATGCCCTGGCCCGCCGGTTTTCGCCGGTGGCCTTGCTGGCCGCGGCCATTGCCACACTGGGGGCCGGTATTATTCGATATGATGGCCTCAGTGAGGATTTCATTACCGGGTTCCTGTTGCTGCAGGTGGCCAACTTCACCTTCGCCGCCGGGCAGGTAGGCTACAAGCACGTGATGCAACGTTATCCTCTGGCGCTGCCGGGGTATCGCACCTTCGGTTATTTCTTCTTTGGCGCCTTGATTATCGCCCTGCCATCGTTCCTGATTTTCGGTAATCCGGACAAGTTGCCCTCAACGCCCTTGCAGTGGGGCATTCTTGGCTGGCTGGGCCTGGCGGCATCCGGCCTGGGGTTGTACCTGTGGAATCGCGGCGCCTGCAAGGTGGATGCCGGCACCCTGGCGGTGATGAATAATGCCCTTGTGCCCGCCGGCCTGCTGGTGAATCTGTTGATCTGGAACCGGGATGCAGATTTGCTGCGCCTGGCCGTTGGTGGGGTGGTGATCGGGTTCTCTCTGTGGGTGAATGCTCGCTATCATCCCAGGGCAAAGCTGGTCGCATCATCCTGAGCTATCTGCATTTTTTCTCAAGTGCCGTGCCCTGTTGCCGTTACACGAATAGGACGCGGCGTAACCTATTCGCTATTTCATTGATATATAGCTATAACTAAGCTGTTGCCGTGAAATTTTTTGAACCAACGGACAAACAGTTCCCCCATGCGCAAGAACCTGCCTGTCACCCAGCGTGAGATCCACATACCTGACGGTATGCGACTGATCAGTACCACCACTCTCAAAGGGGTGATTACCTATTGCGATGATGACTTTGTCACCATCAGCGGTTACAACCGGGACGAACTGATCGGCCAGGCCCATAACCTGATCCGGCACCCGGATATGCCCCCGGCGGTGTTTGCCGATATGTGGGAATACCTGAAAGCCGGCAAAGCCTGGATGGGGGTGGTGAAAAACCGGGCCAAGTCCGGTGACCATTACTGGGTGAGCGCTTACGCCACGCCAATCTGGGAGAATGGCCAGATGGTGGGCTATGAATCGGTTCGTGTCGCGGCTACCCGGGAGCAGATTGCCCGGGCAGAGCGCCTGTATCGCAAGATTGCCGAAGGTCGACTGACGTCGGGTTGGCGCAACCAGGCGCTGTCCATGGCACGCTCCGGTTGGCCGTTTGCATTATCCCTGGGCCTGAGCCTGGGCGCTCTGGCGCTTGATCAGCCGACGTTGGCCGTGCTTCTGGTGGTGGCGGGCCACATGTTGGGCTTTGGCCTGGTGTTCTCCTCCATTTCCAACCGGCTCAAGGGCCTGCTGGCGCTGCGCCCAGATGCTTTCCAGGACCCCATCGTCGCCCGCACCTACAGTGATGAGCGTGGATTGATGTCGCGGCTGGCATTGCTGCTGGTGAGTGAGGAGGCGCGAATCCGAACCGCATTGGCCCGCATTGATGATCAGGCTGAGCAATTATTGGAGCAGGTGCGGGCTTCGCATGGTTATATCAGCGAAGGTGCGGTGGCCATTGCCCGCCAACGGGCCGAAACGGACCAGACCGCCTCCGCCATCAACGAAATGACCGTCTCCATCCAGGAAGTGGCCGAATCCGTTACTCACAACGCCCGGGAAGCGGAACAGGCCAATCGCCAGGCCCATGAGGGTAGCGAGCGTAGTGGTGAGGCATTGGGCGCTATCCAGCAACTGGTAAACCAGGTTCAGGGCATTGGTGACTCGGTGGGCCGGCTGGGCGAATCCACCCGGAGCATTGGCGAGGCGGCGGACCTGATCAGCGAAATCGCCGATCAGACCAACCTCCTGGCCCTCAATGCCTCCATTGAGGCGGCCCGGGCCGGAGAACAGGGCCGGGGCTTTGCGGTGGTGGCTGATGAAGTGCGCTCGCTGGCACAGCGTACCCGGCAGTCGACGGTACGCATACACGAGGTGATTGAAGATTTCCGTGCCCAGGTGGATGAAACCGTGAGCGCCGTGCGCGCGGGCGAAAAGATTGCCAGTGATGGCCTCAACCGGGTGCAGGGCGCGGCCGATGCGCTTAATGCCATCGTCAGCTCGGTGGATCGCATCTCCGAGAGCTTTATCACTATGTCCGCGGCGTTTGAAGAGCAGAGCCAGGTGTCGGATGAAATCAATCGCCAGGTGGTGAATATTGCCAGCCTGGCTGACCAGAGTGATGAACAGGCGGATGCGGCAAAACAGAGCAGCGACACCTTGAGCCAGATGGCCGGTGGCCTTAAAGACCTGATTGCTAGATTTGTCAGTAAAACCCGCTGATTAGCTTTTCCGGGCCGCGCCGGGAATGATGAATTCTCCCGGCACGCACCCCTCAGCACTGGCATCATGCTGCCAGTGCTGGCAGAATCCCGCCCCAACAGCCCGCACGTCGTGCCGGGCGATCTGACAATTCGTATTTTCCTCAGCCAAAAGCACAGGAAGCAAACACATGACTCAGTCCAACTCCGCAGCAGACAGCGGGAACGGGGCTCGCGGACTCTGGTCTTCCAAGTTCGCGTTTATTCTGGCGGCCACCGGTTCCGCGGTTGGTCTCGGTAATATCTGGAAGTTCCCCTATGTCACCGGCGAGAACGGCGGTGGTGCCTTCGTTCTGGTGTACCTGCTCTGTATTGCCATCATCGGTATTCCCATCATGATGGCGGAAGTGTTTATCGGCCGGAACGGTCGTCATAACCCCATCACCAGTTTCCGCCTGGTGGCGGAGCGCAACCTGGCTTCGCCGGCCTGGCGCGTGTCAGCCATTGTCGGCATGTTGGCCGCGTTCATCATTCTGTCGTTCTACTCGGTCATCGGTGGCTGGGCGGCGTCCTACATTGGCCACGCGGCGATGGGCGATTTCACCGGCGGTACCGCAGAATCCGTGGGTGAGCTGTTCGGTGGCCTGCTTGGCAGCCCGATCCAGCTGCTGGCCTGGCACACGGTGTTCATGGCACTGGTGGTGTTGGTGGTTTCCCGGGGCCTGAAAGGCGGCCTGGAGCGCGCGGTCACTATCCTGATGCCGGCGCTGTTCCTGCTGCTGTTGCTGGTGGTTGGTTATGCGACGACTACCGGCCATTTCGGTGAGGCGATCAGCTTCCTGTTCACCCCGAATTTTGAGGCACTGACGGTCAAAGGCGTACTGGTTGCCCTGGGCCACGCCTTCTTCACCCTGAGCCTGGGTATGGCCATCATGATGGCCTACGGTTCCTACCTGGGCCGTGATGTCTCCATCGGCCGCACCGCCGTCAGTGTTGCGATCATGGATACTGTGGTGGCACTGCTGGCGGGCCTGGCCATTTTCCCGGTGGTGTTTGCCAACGGCCTGGAAGCCGGTGCCGGCCCCGGCCTGATCTTCCAGACCCTGCCGCTGGCGTTCGGTAACATGCCGATGGGTAGCCTGTTCGGCACCCTGTTCTTCATTTTGCTGCTGTTTGCTGCCTGGACCTCTGGCATTTCCCTGCTGGAGCCGGTGGTTGAGTGGGTTGAGGAAAGAACCAGTCTGGGCCGTATGGGCAGCACCGTTGTAGCCGGTAGTGCCTGCTGGCTGCTGGGCGTTACTTCGATTCTGTCACTCAACGTGTGGGCTGACGTTACGCCGCTGGGTATGTTTGCAGCGTTTGAAGGCAAGACCATCTTCGACCTGCTGGACTACTTCACTGCCAATATCATGCTGCCGCTGTCCGGTATGCTGACCGCCATTTTTGTGGGCTGGTTTGTGGCCAAGGAATCGCTGAAGAGCGACCTGGCGCTGCAGGGTGGAGCGTTCAGCCTGTGGTACAACCTGATCCGGTTTGTGACGCCGATTGCCGTGGCGATCGTGTTTGTTTACAACCTGACAGCGTGATTGCGGCCTGCGTCGGCGGGCAAGAGAAAACCCCGGTGCTGGAGACGGCATCGGGGTTTTTGTTTAACTCGAAAACCATTTGTTACAGGTTTTTCATTGATCTTGGTCACATTTGCGTCTTTTATCTAAAGATCCGGGTGGTGCTTCCGTAAAACACTTATGGGCTGCACTTAGCCTGCTAGAACTCAACGACCACAGACATTAAGGAATCGTGCATGTCGATCCTCTCCAAGCTGAATGATGTTTCAGTGGGGAAGAAACTGGGCGCCGGCTTTGCGGTGCTGGTGCTTCTTACCGCCTTTGTTGCCATCATTGCGATTAACACTCTGGACGCATACCACCAGCGTTCGTTGATTGTTGCCGGCGCAAGCTCTGCCGAGAGTTTTTTGCTGGATGCCCGTACTGAGGAAAAGAACTTCCAGCTTCGGCGGGATAGTGAGTATCTCGAATCGGCAGCGACACTGGCTGATCAGGCAGCAGAAGTTCTGTTACCGCTTAAGGATGTACTTGTGGTGCCAGCGGATAATGATCGGGTCGATTTCATTGTTGAAAATGTGGAGGTCTACAAAGAGCAACTTAATGAGCTTGCCCGGAGACTGAGTGGCCGACCGGATGGAATTCTTGCAGTTGAGGAAGCGCTTAGGGTTACCGCAAGATCCATGGTCGATAAGGCTGTTGAGCTCCAGGAAGTTCAGGTCGAGCGGATGGAGGAACAGTTCAGCAGTGCGGTTGCCCTGTTGATCACTGTTACAGTTGTAGCACTCATTGTCGCCGTTGTGATCGCCTGGGTCATGATTCGTTCCATCACCACTCCTGTCCGCCAGACTGTTAACGTAGCCAATGAGGTGGCTTCCGGTAATCTGACGGTTGAGGTGAAGGCCGATCGCAGTGATGAGTTCGGTACTCTGCTTGCAGCGTTTTCTACCATGGTCACCAAACTCCGCGATCTGATTCAGCAGATTGACACCGGCGCTTCGAACATCGCCTCTTCTTCCGAAGAGCTTTCAGCGGTGACCGACCAGACCCGCCAGGGTGTATCCGAGCAGCGAGATCAGACTGATCAGGTTGCCACCGCGATGAATGAAATGGTGGCTACCGTTAACGATGTGGCCAAGAGTGCCGAAGCTGCCTTCGAGGCTGCCCAGCGCGCGAGCCAGAAGTCCACCGAGGGCCAGTCTGCGGTCAACCAGACGCTGGAGTATGTCACTGACCTCAACACCAAGAATGGCGAGGTGATGGACAAGCTTCGTGGCTTGCAGAGCGATACCCAGAACATCGTAACCGTGCTGGATGTGATCAAATCCGTGGCGGAGCAGACCAATCTGCTGGCCCTGAATGCCGCCATTGAAGCGGCCCGTGCTGGTGAACAGGGCCGGGGCTTTGCCGTGGTTGCGGATGAGGTTCGTTCGCTGGCCCAGCGTACCCAGACGTCGGCCGAGGAAATCGAGACCCTGATCAACAATCTGGTGAACAGTGCCGAGAGTTCCGTGCATAACATGGAAGCGGGCACCAGACTGGCCGAGCAAACCCTGGAGAAAGCCGAAGTGGCCGGAACCACCATTCGGGAGATGGCTGAGGCGGTGGAAGAAATTCGCCAGTACAACAGCCAGATTGCCACCGCGGCCGAGCAGCAGAGCTCGGTGGCTGAGGATATCAATCAGAATATCACGCTGATTCGCGATGTGGGCGAGCAGAGTGCGACTTCAACCGAGCAGGTGTCCGCCGCCAGTGAGGAACTGGCCAAGCTGGCCGAGGGCCTCAGTGCTCAGGTGGGGCAGTTCCGGGTTTGATGCCGGGAAGCTGCTAGCAAAAAACCCCGGCATGGGATTCGCGCCGGGGTTTTTCTATTTTTGAACGTATTTTTCATTCGAAGTCGTTGTTTTCGGCTTCCATCACCGCTTTCAGGCGTTCGACGTGGGGCCTTACGGCCCGCTTGTCGGCTTCGCTGACGTCCTCTGCTGCCCGGGCGGCGCTGCCAACGGTTGCCATCATCTGTTCCATCATTTCGCGCATCTGGGCTTTGGCGGCTTCGGGCATGTCTGGATTGTTCTCCATCTCGGCAATGGCGCGCTCCATCTCAGCCATATCCGGAGCCATATCGGGCTGGGCTTCCATTTCAATGGCAAACCAGGTGCTGACGATGCGGTCGCCTTTGCGGGCCCAGGCTTCCGGGCTGGAGAATCCGAAGTCATCGACCAGGTCGTCCAGATCGTCGTACATTTCATGGCCTTTCACTTCGTCTACCATCGAGGACATCATCCGGGCGAAATCCACTTCTCGCTCATTGTCGGCCGGATCTTCGATGGATTCGATAAAGTCCTGATGTTTGTCGATTAGTGGTTGCATGGCTTCCATGCTGGCGATGAAGGAAGTGACATCGTCTTCGGTGAGGTTTTCGCTGTGGGCCAACGGTGCCAGGGCCAGGCTGAGTAGCAGCAGGCCGGCTTGTAGCACGCTGAGGCGCGGTTGGGTGTTACGGTGGTTCATGGTGCACTCCTTGCTGATGATTTCCTGTGGATGTCAGCAAAGAGTAATCTCAGGCCGGCCAGGTTTCCAGCTCTATGAGTGTCTCAGACCTTTCCGCCCAGCAGGATGCGCACGGCAGTGCAGGCATCCTCAAGCTCTTCATCGCGGGGTTCGCGGCCGCCGATGATGTCGCTGTACAGGCAGGACTCGGCGATGCGTACCATGAAGTAGGACAGGCTCTGGATGTTCATGGGTGGGCTCAGGTGGCCGGCGCGCACTTCGTCCTTGAGCAGGCGGGTGTTCACTTCCACGGTGCGGGCGTGCAGCGTGGAATGGGACGAGGTGAGCATTTTCAGGGCGTATTCCGGGTCCTGATGCAGGAATTTTCGCAGCGGGGCGAAGTGCAGAATGGTCATGTTGATGTGGCGGAATACGCCCACCACGTAGTCTACGCCATGGCCGGGGGTAACGGCGCGGGCTTCTTTGTACAGGGGCTCGTACAGGGACCACAGGATTTCACCAATCAGCAGGTCGCGGTTGCCAACCCAGCGGAACAGGGTGGCGCGGCCTATGTGCAGGTCGTCGGCGAGGGCGGCCAGGCTGATTTTTTCCCCTTTTAGCCACATTCTTCTGGCGCGGCGGAAGGCGTCCAGGGGGGTGGTTTTGGTGGTTGGTGTGGTCACTTCGGTCCCTTTGGCTGGTTTGGGGACATTCTATCGGTTGCCGGGGCTTGGGGCTATGGCTGGCAGTCCACGAGTCTGGTTTATAGCCTGCATGGTGAGGTGCATGAGCAGCCGGGGTGTCCCCTCCAAAAACCGCTACGAGCACATCCATGTGCGCTTCTCTCCGGCCATCCATGGCCTCCGAAATTTTTGGAGGGAACACCCCGGCCGCTCATACCAAACCCAGAGTTGTTATCAGAGTGCTTGTTGAATCACACCCATAAATCGCCTATGGGCGTATCGGGGCTGAAGTGGTGCACTATCTGGGCCTGCAGCAGTTCCGCGGTGGCGATGGCGTCGATCAGGGCGTTATGGGAGGCATAGTGGGGCAGGCCGTAGCGGAGCCGGCTGTCGGCCAGGCGGATGGAGATCGGTTTTTTGCCCATCAGTTGCTGCCAGCGGCTGGGATTGCGGTTTGGGTGCAGGTGCGCTTCGATGGCCATGGTGTCGATCACCGGGAAGCGGAGTTGTTCGTTCAGGCGCCATTGCAGGGCGGTGTTCAGGAACGGGCGTTCGATGTTGCGGTAGTGCACTACGGGAATGCGGCCGTTTAGGTGTTCGAACAGTGGGTCGAGAACGTCTTCCAGGTCCGGGGCGTTTTCGATTTCGCTGTGGGTAATGCCGTGGATGGTCACCGAGGTTTTGTGCAGGGGCAGTCTGGGGCGAACCACCTGGTGCCAGCATTGGCCGAGCTGGATGCCGTCGAGGGTGAATGGCACCAGGCCGATGCTGACGATGGAATGCTGGTCGGCTTCCAGGCCAGTGGTTTCGAAGTCCAGGGCCAGTAACGGGACGTCCCGGATGGGCGTGTCCGGAGCCGGGCAGCCGGCTTCGTAGAAGGCGCGGATTCTGGCGTCTTTTGCCTGTTCGGCGCCTTTGCGGTAATTCTCTGGCCAGTTCTGTTTGCTGTTGCCGCTTTTGATCACGCTAGTGTCCCGTCTGGTTAATTCGTTGACCTACTGAGCACCTGAAAGCCTTGAGAGCAAGGCGCGGTGGCGAAGGTTTGGTGGTTCCAAATCGAGTCGCCGCAACACGGCTCTCAAGGCTTTCAGGCGCTCCCGCAGGGCGAGACGCTGGCGGCTCTGGACCTGTGTTGCCAGCCCTTGATGTGGAACCACCACACCTGCGGACTGGCGCCTTGGCCAGCGCCGCCAGCGTCTCGCAGTAGGTTAACGAATTAACCAGACGGGACACTAGACATTCCGGGTAGCTCCGGCGTTGTAGCGGAAGCGCAGGAACTTCTGGGCGTTACTGACGATCTGGAAGGCGTCTTTCAGATGGCTGCGTTCAAATGGTGACAGGTCTTCCGGGCGTACGTTGTTGTCCGGTTCGCGGCCTTCTTCAATGGCCAGGGCCTGGTGGCGGATACGGACGATGGAGATGAATTCCAGGGCATCGCGCAGGTTGCCGGCGTCGTCGTCCAGCATGAGTTTGGTTTTGGCGATGTCGCGCAGGCGTTCGAAGGAGTTCTGGGAGCGGGAACCGCAGGCCAGGGCGTGCACCCGGATGAGGTCGGACACCGGTGCGGTGCCCCGGCGTTTCAGGTTGAAGGTTTTCTGGTGCTTGCCGTCTTCTTCCAGCACAAAGGTGCGGAAGAAACCCAGGGGCGGTGTGCGGTTCAGGGCATTCCTGGCCAGGAACGTGAGGAAGCGCTGACTTCCTCCGGCCTTTTCCACAATCAGGGTTTTCAGCTGCTCGGCAAAGTCGGTTTCGCCGTAGATTCCGTCCAGGTCGAAGAAGATGTTGCTGTTGAGCAGGGCTTCGGCCTTGGGGTTATCGATCCAGTCAGTGAAATAGTCTTTCCAGACCCTCAGCGGTTGCCGCCATTTCGGGTTGGTGGCCATGATGTCGCCGGTACAGTAGGTGTAGCCGCA
>JAJUKC010000141.1 GCA_029264995.1 Marinobacter sp.
CCACCCCGCTCTCTCAAGCGTTGCAGTTCATCAACTTCAGATTGCACCGCACGGCCGTAGGCGGTCCTGGTCAACCCAGCAATCAGGAGAGTTCCGCTGTGGTTATCCCCCTCAACCGGGGACGTATCCATTAGTTGAAAACCTCGCTCACGGAGCTGATTGGTCAGATCTTGCTTTTGAGCTCGGATAGCTCGGATCTGTTCATCGTACTCTCGTTTGTATCGGCGACGGTCTCGGGTACTGGCCTCGCTATGCCGCTGCTGAAGGCGGTTTTCCCGCTCCAAAACCTCCTCACGCAATTTGGCCAGCCGTTCGATTTCCTTCACGAGAGATTCATGCCTGGCAAGGCTGTCGGCATCTGCAATCTCCAGGTCAACCTGGTACAGTCGCTGGTTCTCGAAGATGTGGGCTCGAAGCCCAGGATCCATCCGTTCGAACACTTGCTTCAGTCGGCCATGCAGATCGGCTGCATCCACCGCCTGTACCAACTCGAATACCGCCAATCGCCCGGCAATGTTGAGCTGGGCCAAATGGTGGCTGAGTTGTGCGGCAGCGCCCTCGGAAAGAGATGGAAATTGCAAATGGGGGCTCCGCTCAACCAGCTGAACCCATTCCTTGTATGCCGCCGGAGCTTGCTTGGCGTCCATAATGGCTTTCAGGCCGTCGATTACGTCTTTTAACGTGCCGGGGATAATCTCGGGCTTCAGATCCAGCGAGATCAAATGCTGATGCCCGATCTCCTCAAAGTAGAATTGCTTCAGGAATGAAAAATCACCCGATGCTTGTGCCCACTCTGTGAGCACCGCAATCAGACCGTTGTCCATCTTCAACAGCGACATGTAGCTGTCTTTGCTTTTCCGGTCATACAGATGACCATGAAGGTAGAAGGTGGACAACAAAGATTGGATATCCGTGACGATGCGTCGTTTCTCTTCGGAGAATTTCGACAGGTGTTGCTGCGCCTGTTCCAGATAGGCATTCATGTCGTCAAGCTTCACCAGGTCAGCAATGCCTTGTTCACCAGCGAAATCGGAGCCCTCAACGAGGTTGGACTGATAGTCCGACATGGACTCGACGATACTGAACAATTCGCGCTGCGACAGTCCCATGTCTGTTGCCAGCGCTTTAGCAGCGTCACGCATTTTGGTGACCCGTTCATGGTCGGACGGCATATAGCTATAGGTGCTGGGGCCAGCGACCTTTCGGGCGCTTTGCTGATATTCAGGGAAGTCGTCGATCAGCTCTTTCAACCGGACATGTTGGTCGCGGCTCCCCTGAGCAACCTTTTCAAACAATGCCCTGGTATCTTCATCTTCAACCTGCGCCGAAAACGCGCGGGCCAGCTCGGCTACTCGCTCGTCATCCAATCGAATCAGATCGCTGATGAAGCGCGCCGGATAGTACTTCGCATCCTCAGCCTCCAACCATGCGTTATGGTTGGTATCCACGATGGCCCAGGCATCCAGCAGGTCGTCGATGTGGCCCATAAAATCATCAACCACGATATAGGCATGGTCCAGATCATAAGCCGCCAATCGATGGGCGAACGGCTCAGAGCCGGTATCCAGCGTATTCTGGGTCCAGTACCAGGAGGGTAAATGGGTTTTCCCATCCATGGGCACGGTTTGAGTGTCCGGGTGGGTCAGTAGCGATTCCAGACTTGCCTGGCTCAACAACTGGGGCTTGCCGTTGATGGGGCAGTAACCCGACAAGCTCACTCGCTGCATCACCTGTTTACGGTAATCTTCCCAGCTAATAAGCATGCTGCACTTTTTCGCGGTCAGCTGTATGGCCGAGAAAAACACATCGACATGTCCACGGCGCGGCACCACGATAGCCGGTGTATCGGGGGTTCCTGTACGCTGATCCTGAGAGGCTTCATTACCTTGCCATAAACGTTTGGTGACCGCGCCGCCTTCATCTGATAACAATCGGTTCCCGCATCCGACAGCAGCCCATTAATCAATAAGACAATCAGGCTTGGAAACGACCTGTCCTTCGCTTTAGTGGCTGTTTTCCCTCGCGCCCCGCCTGCCATTCAGACACTGGCCCCATCTGGGTAAACTTCAGGCCCCGCTCGTAAGCACGGGTGAGCTGTTGATTCAGGTTCTGCAGTGCCTCGGATGGCTGGGCCCACTGTTCCTTGGGCAAAGGCGCGGACCAGGCTTTCAGTTCCTCTGGCAGGCGCTTCAGCGCCAGGGTCTTGATGCGGCGCTCGGTGATGATGTGGGCCAGATATCGCTGGAAGAACCAGTCGCCCACTTTCTTGCCCAGCCAGGGTAACAGGGACATCTCTTTGCGAGCCTGGCGGCATTTGGCCTTGTAGTGGGCCAGGGTTTCGTCCTCTTTCGGATCCGGGCAGGCCTCGGGACCGTTTTCCATAAACTGGCGAATACACTCCCACTGGGCCAGGCCGGCTGTTTCATGGCCGACGTTGATACTGGCAGCGGCCAGGGCCGATTCCGGGTCGTCCGGTTTCGGAATCGCCAGGGTGAGAACCGTGTGGGTAGCCATAAGTCCGGGACCGATGTCCTGGCGGGTTTCGATGTAGGCGACCAGCTTCTCCCACGGGTAGATTTCGTAGACGAGTTTGGGGTCGTGTTTTTTCTTTAGGCGG
>JAJUKC010000019.1 GCA_029264995.1 Marinobacter sp.
CATCATTACCGGGGCGAAGCCGCGGCGGTTTACAAACACCAGGGCCTGTTCGCCTTTATCCAGGGTTTCTTTGATGGCGGTCAGGGCAGGGCGAGACAGCCCGGCTTCCAGTGGCCGGCTGCGGATGTCCAGTAGCTCCAGCGCCGGAGGCTTGGCGTTGCCGGCCCGTTCTTCCAGCCGGATGAGCTGGTATTTGCCCTGGCTGGCGTTGTGCCAGGATTCCAGAGAGGGTGTGGCGGAGCCGAGAATCACCGGGCACTGGTTCAGGTGGGCCCGGTATACGGCCACATCCCGGCCGGAATAGCGGAAGCCCTCACCCTGCTTGTAGGAACTGTCGTGCTCTTCGTCCACGATGATGGTGCGGAGCCCGGTAAACGGAAGCAATATGGCAGAGCGAGTACCAATCAGGATAACCGGCTCGCCGTTGCGGATTTTCAGCCAGGTGCTCAAGCGCTCGCCGTCGTTCAGGGCGGAATGCCATACCGCAATCCGGTTGCCGAAGTAGCGGCGGAAGCGGGCCAGGGTTTGTGGGGTCAGGTTGATTTCCGGCACCAGCACCAGTGCCTGCTCGTTGTCTTGCAGGCGGGTTTTCAGGTAGTACAGGTACAGCTCGGTTTTGCCGCTTCCGGTAATGCCGTATAAAAGGGTGGCAGAGAATTCGCTGGTGCGCTCCGGAAAGCCGGAGGCGGCTGTTTGCTGGGCCGGTGACAGCTGCGGAGCGGGCAGGTCGGCTTCCGCTGCTGTGGTTATGCCGGTAATCGCTTCCTTCTGCTGTATCAGTTCTTTCTGTTCCAGTGCACGAATCTGTGCGCGGCTGAAGCCAGCCTGAACCAGGGCGCTGGTGGTAATGCCGGGCGCTTCTTTTACCGTATTGAACAGCGCCCGCTGGCGGTGCGCGGTGGCTGGCAGGGCGGGTTCGCTGGCGGTGCAGTGCCAGCTTTCATCCGGCTTTTCCCGCGCGGGCCGGCCTTTGCGCAAGGCGGGGGGCAGGGCGGTGAACAGGCATTCGCCCAGTGGGTGCTGGTAGTAGTCGCTGGCCCAGGTTAACAGCCGAAAGGTGCTTTCGGGCAGGGCGGGCCAGGGCTCCAGGGCTTCGCCCACCGGCTTCAGGGTAATGCCTTCAGGCGGCTGAACCCCGGTTTCCACCACCAGGCCGGTCAGGGTTTGCCGGCCGAAAGGCACTTTTACCCGCTGCCCAGGGGCCAGTTCAAGGCCATCCGGAACCCGGTAGTCAAACAGCCTGCGGAGCGGGCGGTTGAGGGCGATGCGGGCGGTTGCTGGCCGTGTCACGGTATCTGCGTATCCTGAAAACGGGCGGTATGGCGCCGGCGGTAGTTTACGGGCTGGTTCCGGGGAGCAAGATACTTGCCTGTGGTCGGGTTTGTCAGTAAGATTCGCGGTCTGTTTCTGGCCGGGCTTGATTGTGCACGGTCTTTTCAATTGATTCAAACATGCGGTGCCTGGCACCTGGGCAGCTAAGATGCCCCGTGATCAGGTAGCGGCATGACCTAACGAGGTTCGCCATGAAAGAAGGTATTCACCCGAAGTACGAAGACATCACCGCTACCTGTTCCTGCGGTAATGTGATCAAGACCCGTTCTACCATCGGCCACGATCTGCAGCTGGACGTATGTTCCCAGTGCCACCCGTTCTACACCGGCAAGCAGAAGGTTATGGACACCGGTGGTCGTATCGATCGCTTCCAGAAGCGTTTCGGCAGCCGTATCGGTGGCAAGAAAGACTGATCCGCGCCGGGATGTTGAAAAAAAGCGCCTTTGGGCGCTTTTTTTGTGCGCCATTGAAAAATAAAGTTTGCTATATACGCAAAATGCACTATTGACTGTTCGCAAAATATTCGATTTCGGCTTGTCGTTTTGGGTCGGGCGCGCCATAATGGCGCGCTCCGTTGGGCGAGCTCCAGCGGGATTTACCTTTAAACGTGACAAACGGAACAGTGGCAATGTCTCAAGATCTGAAAGAAGCAGCCCTTGAATATCACGCCAAACCGCGGCCGGGTAAGCTGAGTGTTGAAATCACGAAGCCGACCCAGACTTCCCGCGACCTCTCCCTGGCGTACAGCCCCGGGGTTGCCGAACCGGTCCGCGAGATCGCGAAGGACCCCGAGAACGCTTACAAATACACAGCCAAGGGTAACCTGGTTGCCGTGATTTCTGACGGTACCGCTATCCTGGGTCTGGGTAATCTCGGACCTCTGGCGAGCAAGCCGGTTATGGAAGGCAAGGGCGTACTGTTCAAGCGCTTTGCCGGAATTGACGTCTTCGACATCGAGGTTAATTCCGAAAGCCCGCAAGCGTTTATTGAAACTGTTGAGCGTATCGCCGATACCTTCGGTGGTATCAACCTCGAAGACATCAAGGCACCGGAGTGCTTCGAGATTGAGCGTGCGCTGATTGAAAAGTGTAACGTGCCCATCTTCCACGATGACCAGCACGGTACCGCTATCGTAACTGCGGCCGGCATGATCAATGCCCTTGAGCTGCAGGGCAAGAAAATTGAAGAGGCAAAGGTGGTATGTCTGGGCGCCGGTGCGGCCGCCATTGCCTGCATGAAGTTGCTGGTCAGCTGCGGTATGCGCTCTGAGAACATCTTCATGCTCGACCGTAAGGGTGTGATCCACTCTGGTCGTGATGATCTGAACCAGTACAAGGCGATGTTCGCCAACGATACCGACAAGCGCACTCTGGACGACGCCATCGACGGCGCAGACGTGTTCCTGGGTCTGTCCGGCCCGGATCTTCTGTCTGCCGAGCAGTTGGCGAAAATGGCACCGAACCCGGTGGTGTTTGCCTGTTCCAACCCGGATCCGGAAATCAGCCCGGAAGTGGCTCTGGCCACCCGCGATGATCTGATCATGGCGACCGGTCGCTCTGATTATCCGAACCAGGTGAACAACGTGCTTGGCTTCCCGTTCATTTTCCGTGGTGCACTGGATGTACGTGCAACCGCTATCAACGAGGAAATGAAGGTTGCCGCGGTTAACGCGATCCGTGAACTGGCCAAAGAGCCGGTGCCGCAGGAAATCTGTGAAGCCTACGGTGTTGATGCGTTTGAATTCGGTAAGGAATACATCATTCCGAAGCCGATGGACGTTCGTCTGCTGGAAGTAGTGCCGGCCGCCGTGGCCCGCGCTGCAGTAGATTCCGGTGTTGCGCGCAATCCGTACCCTGCGCACTACCCGCTGAAGTCTATGGACGACATCATCTGATCGGGATGTAGTCTGGCTTCAAAAAAAACCGGCGGAGATCCCGCCGGTTTTTTTGTGCTTACTGGTTGGGGGCTACGGCCGATCAGAAGATCTGCCGTGACAGGTCGTCCCCGTTACTATTGTCGCCATTCCCTCCGATACTCTCGGCTGGCAGAGGCGAGGGTGCGTCTTCTTCCTTGAATATCTCGAAAACGGCTTCTTCGCCGGGTCGAGCTCTTTCTCCGGTTTCCGGGTTGATCCGGATATTCACGATGCCATTGGGCCTGGGCATGGTGGCTGCTGGCTGGCCTGCCAGTGCTACTTTCATATAGTCGACCCATATCGGCAGTGCGGTACTGGCGCCATACTCGCCGCGACCCAGGGGAGAGGGTTGGTCAAATCCGACCCAGACCGTGGTTGCAATGTCGTGATTGAAGCCCGCGAACCAAGTGTCTTTCTGCTCGTTGGTGGTGCCGGTCTTGCCGGCGATGTCGCTGCGGTTCAGGGCCAGAGCGCGCCGCCCGGTTCCCCTGCGAACCACGTCCTGCATCATGGAGTGCATGATATAGATTGATCGTTCGTCGGCCAGGCGTTGCATGATTCGTGGTTCGGTTGTGTTCTCCCCGGCAGCGGAGGCTGGCAGTGTCATGCCTTCAATTTCGGGTGGTTGCTCCGAAGTGCGTTGTTCGGCATCGGCGGCCTGCGTAGAGGCAGCGTCGCAGTTTTCGTCGCACAATATGGTCTTCGGGGCTTCATAGACTACGTTGCCGTCCCATTCCTCGATTCGTTCAATCAGGTAGGGTTGTACGTCGTAACCGCCATTGGCTATCACCGCAAAGCCTCTTGCCAGCTCCATGGGGGTCAGCAGGCCGCTGCCCAGAGAGAGTGAGAGGTTGGGCGGCATGTTTTCGGTCGGGAGCTTGAGTTGCTCAAGATAGTTGAGGGTGGTGTTGATGCCAAGGTCTCTCAGCAGGCGAATGGAAACCAGGTTGCGAGAACGGTAAAGGCCTTCGCGCAAGGTGGTTGGTCCGTAGAACTGACCAGATGAGTTCTGTGGCCGCCATGCGGTTTCGAGTTCGGAGTCTTCGAACACAATCGGGGCATCGTTGTAGATGGTGGCCGGTGTTCTTCCGTTCTCCAGGGCGGAAAGGTACAGGAATGGTTTGAAGGTGGAGCCAGGTTGGCGGTTTGCCTGGGTGGCGCGATTGTACTTGCTCTGGCTGAAGCTGTAGCCGCCTGCCAAAGCTTCAATGGCGCCGGTTTTGGCTTCCAGGGAGATGAGCGCGCCCTCGATTCGGGGTGCCTGTGCCAGGGAGACCTGCAGTTCCGTGACAGTCTGGGATGAGGTGTTTTCGCTGCCGGGCTCTGCTTCAGGGTCTGCAATCTGTGGTAGTTGGTCAACTTTTACATAAATAACATCCCCGGGGCTTACCACGTCGGAAGGGTTCTGTGGTTCGGGCCCGGTGATGCTCTCGGTGCGGAATCGGCGTGCCCAGGTCATGGTGTCAAAGGGCATAACGCCCGGCCCCAGGCGCCGGGTGTGCACTCTCACTTCATCCTTTTCGTCATCTATGGATGTCACAACGGCTGGTACCAGTGCTTCAACCCGCGGGTAGTTCTGCATCTGGTCCGACAGTTCAGCCGGGGTCAGGCCTTCAATATCAAACTGTCCGATGGGGCCTCGGAATCCGTGCCGGCGGTCATAGGCTTCGAGGCCTGCTCTCAATGCCTCGGTGGCAGTTTGTTGCTTGGTGCTGTCGACGGTCAGGATCACGCTGTAACCGTCGGTGTAGGCGTTTTCCCCGTAGCGGCGAACCATTTCTGCCCGGGCCATCTCTGCCACGTGGTCGGCGTCCACTTCGGCGTCACGGGTGTTATAGCTGGCGGTCAGAGGTGCTTTGCTGGCCAGAGACCAGGCGTCTTCGGTGATGTAGCCCAGGTCTTTCATCCTGCCGAGAATCCAGTTGCGGCGGATCAAGGCTCGTTCCGGGTTTGCCAGAGGGTTATAGGCAGACGGGGCTTTGGGCAAGCCGGCCAGCATTGCCATCTGTGCCAGTGACAGTTCTGTCACCGGTTTGTCGTAGTAGACCTGGGCTGCGGCGGCGATTCCATAGGCCCGGTTACCGAGGTAGATCTTGTTCAGGTAGAGCTCAAGAATCCGGTTTTTATCCAGTTCACGTTCAATCTGAAGAGCCAGCAGTATCTCGTTGAACTTTCGGATGAAGGTCCGGTCGCGTGACAAAAAGTAATTTTTTGCAACCTGCATGGTGATGGTGCTGCCGCCAGACTGGATTTCTCCGGTGGTGATCAGTTCCACTGCAGCCCGCGTCAGGCCTTTAATGTCGACTCCGAAGTGCTCGTAAAAACGCGCGTCTTCCGCCGCCAGAAAGGCTTGTAACTGAATTGTAGGGATCTGTTCTATTGTGATCGGTGCCCTTCTCTTTTCACCGAATTCTGCTATTAATCTGTTGTCTTTGCTATACACCCGTAAAGGCGTCTGCAGTCGGACATCCAGCAATTGCTCGACCGGTGGCAGATTGGGCCGAAGATAAAGATACAGGCTTGAGGAAATAATAATGGCGACACTCAGGCCGGTAAGAAAGAACCAGGCAAAAACGCGAGATGTACGCAACAAATGAGACATTTTTTTCTGACAACTGTTGGATATAGGTCTATTATTTGAGAAATTGCTTTAGGAAGGTTCGGTCGCCTCGCCGTCTGCAATGTCTCCCGAAATTCGAGAGATTGCATTGTAGACGGAATAAATAAGAAATTCTCTTACATAAAAAACACATAGAACGCCTCTGAAATGATCGCCTTTACAGGGAGTGGTTCAGGGGTTCCAACGCCGGGTGCATTTAACCAGGTATAGGGTGAGCGCGTGTTCGGATTACCAGGAAAAAAATCCAGTGCCGTCCTTGGGGTGGATATAAGCTCCAGTTCGGTCAAGCTGCTAGAGCTGTCAAAACATGGCGATCGATACAAGGTCGAGAGCTATGCGGTAGAGCCGTTGCCGGCCAATGCAGTTGTTGAAAAAAACATCACAGACGTAGAAGCGGTTGGGGAAGTTATCAAGCGTGTCGCGTCCAAGTCACGCACCAGTGTGAAACAGGTGGCTGTTGCTGTTTCCGGCTCGGCGGTGATCACCAAGGTTATCCAGATGGATGGTGGTCTTAACGAGTTTGAGATGGAAGACCAGATCGCACTGGAAGCGGATCAGTACATTCCTTACCCCCTCGATGAAGTGGCGATCGATTTCGAAGTCCAGGGCCCTTCCGAATCCAACCCGGACCAGGTGGATGTGCTGCTGGCGGCCTGCCGTAAGGAAAACGTCGATATCCGCGAAGACGCCCTGGAAATTGCAGGGCTGACAACCAGGATTGTCGATGTGGAAGCCTACGCTCTGGAGCGCGCTTACAGTCTGATTGAGCCCCAGCTTGATTCTCAGGGCGAGGAGTTGGTGGTTGCCATCGTCGATATCGGTGCAACCATGACAACCCTGAGTGTGCTGGCAGAGGGCAAAACGGTCTATACCCGCGAGCAGATCTTTGGCGGAAAACAGCTGACGGAAGAAATTCAGCGTCGTTACGGGCTTTCGTTTGAAGAGGCGGGTCTGGCCAAGAAGCAGGGTGGTTTGCCGGACGACTACAACGAGGAAGTCCTGACCCCGTTCCGGGAAGCGGTTGTTCAGCAAGTGGCACGGGCGCTGCAGTTTTTCTTCGGCGCCAGTCAGTACAACGCGGTGGATTACGTGGTGCTCGCCGGTGGAACAGCGTCGATTCAGGGGCTCACGGAAATGGTGGAGGAGAAAACCGGAACGCCAACCCTGGTGGCCAATCCGTTTGCCAACATGGCGGTGGGTTCCCGGGTCAACGCCTCTGCGCTCAGCAATGATGCCCCCTCGTTGATGATTGCCTGCGGTCTGGCAATGAGGAGTTTCGACTGATGGCAAAGATTAACCTCAGGCCCTGGCGGGAAGAGCTTCGCGCGGAGAAGCAGAAGCAGTTTGTCGTGATGATACTGGGCGCCGTGATTATCGCGGGTGGCCTGGCTTTCCTCTGGAAATCGGATATGGACAGCCGGATTGCCTATCAGCAATCCCGAAATGCCTATATCGAGACTGCAACCAAAGAGCTGGACAAGCAAATCAAGGAGATTGAAAACCTCAAGCGTCAGCGCGATGAGTTGCTGGCGCGCATGCAGGTGATTCAGGATCTTCAGGGCAAGCGGCCGGTAATTGTGCGGGTGTTCGATGAGTTGGTGAGAACCCTTCCTGACGGACTTTACTACACCGATCTCAAGAAAACCGGTGAGCGACTCGAAATCGTGGGTATGGCAGAGTCCAATAGCCGCATTTCGAACCTGATGCGTCAGTTCGAAGATTCTGAATGGTTTGCCAATCCCAATCTGACTAATGTGGCCGCAGCAGACAGCCGTCGCGCTGGCTACAGTCAGTTCAATCTCTCTGTCCAGCAACGGACACCAGAGCCCGAAGGGGAGGATAACTGATGAGCCTCGCGGACTCTCTGAAAAGTCTTAACGAATTCGATATCAATGATCTTGATCTCAACAACGCAGGTATCTGGCCCGCGCCGGTAAAGGCTATCGTGGCGTTAATTGTCTTCAGCCTGATACTCGGTGGTGGATACTGGTTCTTTATCAAGGATCAGTATGCCCAGCTTGATCGAGTGGAGCAGCAAGAGCAGGAGCTCAAGCAGCGCTACGAGCAAAAAGCGTATCAGGTGGCGAACCTGGATGTTTTCAAGGCACAGATGGAAGAGATGGAGGAAACCTTTGGAGCGCTGGTGCGTCAGCTGCCTAGTGAAACCGAGGTGCCTGGCCTGCTGGAAGATATTACCAATACGGCGTTAGGGAGCGGTTTGGCGCTGCAGGAAGTAAAGCTTCAGCCGGAGCAGCAGCGAGACTTCTATTCCGAGCTTCCCATCAATATCCGAGTGTCAGGTTCGTATCATGAGCTGGCCTCTTTCGTAAGCAGTGTGGCGAGCCTGCCGCGCATCGTAACACTGCACGATTTAACCATTAAACCAATGGGCGGAGACGGAGACCAGCTGGACATGCAGGTGGTTGCCCGTACTTACCGCTACCGGGCTGGAGAATGAGCATGACAGGAAAGCATGCGGGAAAAGCCTGGCTGGGTGTGTGTCTGGCGTCTTTGCTGACGGCTTGTTCCCAGGGAAACGGTTTCTCGGATCTCGACAAGTTTATGGCAGATACCCGGGCCAAGCCTCGAGGGCACGTGGAACCCTTGCCGGAGTTCAAGGCCTACGAGGCCTTCAGTTATTCGGCAGCAGATCGGCGCGCACCGTTTGAGCCGCCGGTAGATGTCCAACTTACGATGGTTGATGAGCAGCCGGTCAGTGACGTTGAGCCGGACCTGGATCGGCCGCGCGAGGTGCTTGAGAACTTTGATCTGAAGTCGTTGACCATGGTAGGCACGCTTCAAGGGGTTGAGGGCAATCTGTTTGCGTTGGTGCGCGATGATATGGGTGGCATTCACCGTGTTCGCACCGGCAATTATATGGGGCAGAACTATGGCCGTATTGTGGGTGTCAGTGAAACCCGCATTGAACTAATTGAAATCGTTCCGAATGGCCGGGGTGGTTGGGTAGAACGCCCGCGCTCCCTGTCTTTGGATGAAGGCTGAGGAGCGGTAACGGTATGAATTCAAGAAACATGCACGAACAAACAGGTTTAGGGTCGAGGCTAGCGATGTTCAAAAAACTCAATGTCTGCGTAGGCGTGATTGCCATCGGGTTATGGAGCGGCCTGGCCAGCGCGGTCACGCTGCAGGACTTGTCGTTTTCGTCGCTGCCAGGAGAGCGGCTGGAAGTCACTATGCAGTTTGATGGCACGCCGCCGGAGCCGTCGGGCTATACCATAGAACGGCCAGCCCGGATAGCGGTAGATCTGAAGGACACCACCAGTGCTCTGAATCAGCGCAGTATCCCTCTGGGTTCAGGTAATGCTCAGAGCGTGACCGTGGTGGAAACCAAGGATCGTACTCGGTTGATCTTTAACCTGGTTGAATTGGTACCTCACGACACCGTGCGTACCAACAACTCTCTGGTAATGACCATTGGCGGTGAGTCCGATGCCGCCGCCTCTACCTCTTCTCAGCCGGCACAGCGCACGACAACGGATTCTCCAGCGTCGTCGAACTCGTTGGCCGGCGTCGATTTCCGTCGTGGTAAAGAGGGTGAAGGTCGCGTCATCGTCGATCTTGGAAGTAACACGGCGACCGTTAACCTGAATGAGCTGGGCGGCCGGATCCGCTTGACCATGCCGGATCTTCAGGTGCCTGCGGATCTGCGCCGCCGCCTGGATGTAACAGATTTTGCTACCCCGGTTACGCGCATCGATACGTATGTAGAGGATGGCAGTGCGGTAGTTGAAATTCGACCGGAGGGCGACTACGACTATATCGCTTATCAGTCTGGTCGCGAATTCACCGTAAGTGTCGAAGCATTGAGTCAGGAAGAAGCGGAAGCTCGTCGCGAGGAGAAGTTCCCGTACACCGGTGAGAAGCTCTCCCTGAACTTCCAGGATATTGAAGTTCGTTCTGTACTTCAGCTGATTGCTGATTTCACCGGCCTTAACCTGGTTGCTAGTGATACCGTCGGCGGTAGCATCACCCTGCGCCTGCAGAATGTTCCGTGGGACCAGGCGTTGGATCTGATCCTCAAGACTAAAGGTTTGGACAAGCGCCAGATCGGCAACGTCCTGCTGGTTGCGCCTGCAGAAGAAATCGCGGCCCGTGAAAAGCTTGAGCTTGAAACCAATAAGCAGATTGCTGAATTAGCGCCGGTGCGCCTGGACATTATTCAGGTGAATTACGCCAAGGCGGCCGACGTCGTTGCTCTGATTCAGGCAGATGCAGAGTTGATTTCCTCCCGTGGCTTTGTTTCATCTGATGCCAGGACGAATACCATCAGCGTTCGTGAGACGGCAGAGAAGCTTGAGGAAATCCGTCGGCTGGTATCCACGTGGGATGTCCCGGTTCGCCAAGTGTCAATTGAAGCTCGAATTGTTCGTGCCCAAACTAACGTGGCGGAAGATCTGGGTGTTCGTTGGGGGGGAGCGGCTTATAACGTCGATGGTGATGATGTGATCACTGTTGGTGGTTCTCTTGGAACACTTCAGGAAGCTCGAGATGCCGCGAGCGGTGGTAGCAACACGATTTCTTTCCCGGGCGCTCTGGGTGTTGATCTTGGTGTAAGCGGTGAAGGGGCTTCATCCTTCGCTATCGGTTGGGGAAGCGATGATTTCCTGGTAGATCTTGAACTGTCGGCTCTTGAGAGTGATGGTCGAGCGGAAGTGGTTTCCCAGCCTCGGGTTGTCACAGCTGATCGCCAGACTGCCTCCATCAAGTCTGGTGAAGAAATTCCATACCAGGAAGCGACATCCAGCGGCGCAACCAACGTGGAATTTAAAGAGGCGGTGCTCTCGCTTGAAGTAACACCGCAGATCACACCCGATGACAAGATCATTATGGACCTCGTTGTAAATCAGGATTCCCGAGGAGAAGTCACTGCGGGTATCCCGTCTATCAACACCAACGAGGTTACAACTCAGGTATTGGTAGCGAATGGCGAAACTGTCGTACTGGGCGGTATCTTCCAGTCTGAAGTTGCCACTCAGACCACGAAAACCCCTTTCCTGGGTGACATCCCCTATCTCGGACGACTGTTCAAGCGCACCGAGCATATTGATGAGCGTAGCGAGCTGTTGATCTTCATTACGCCAAAGATCATCAAGAACGACATACTGCAATAAGCTCGCTGCAGTCTAAAAACCGCCGGTAACCCCGGCGGTTTTTTCGTTCAGGGGTGGTTCACCGGTTCCAAGCCGCTTATGGATTGCCGGTCCTTATGCTATTCTCACCCGCCTGAAACCTGTTGAGCGGAAATTATGTCTTTGCCCAAACGTGTTGTTCTGGTTGGGCCCATGGGGGCTGGAAAAAGCACCATTGGCCGGTTGCTGGCCAGGGAGCTCGGCTATCGATTCCTGGACTCGGACCGGATTATCGAAGAGCGATGTGGTGCCAATATTCCCTGGATCTTCGATGTTGAAGGTGAGGACGGTTTTCGTCAGCGTGAAACCGCAATGCTTGACGAGCTGTCCGGCGAGACGGGCACGGTGCTGGCGACCGGGGGCGGTGCCGTCATGCGTGCTGAAAACCATGGATTGCTGAAAAAGAACGCTGTGGTGGTTTACCTGAAAACCTCCATAGACCAACAGGTTGAGCGCACACGCAAGGACAGGAACCGACCGTTGTTGCAGAACGACGATCCGGAAGGCGTGTTGCGCAGGCTATTTGCGATTCGGGACCCGCTCTATACCGAGTTGGCGGATATCGTTATGTTTACCGATCGTAAAAGCCCCCGTCTTGTGGTTCGGCAACTGGTCAACCGTATCAATCCTAAAACGCCCCGCCACAGAAGACAGCGGCGGAAAGAGGGCAGGCATAATGCACAAGGTACTTCGAGAGCTGAAGGTTGAGCTCGGGGAGCGCAGCTATCCGATCATTATCGGGCAGGGGCTGCTGGGCTCGTTTGACCTGACACCCTGGGTGGCAGGCCAGCAGGTCATGATCGTAACTAACGATACCGTTGGCCCCCTGTATCTTGAGAAGGTGAAAGGCTGTTTTCCCGGGAAAACCATCGACATGGTTACCTTGCCCGATGGCGAAAAGTTCAAGGACTGGCAGACCCTCAACCTGATTTTTGATGCTCTGCTGGAGAAACGTCATACCCGAAAAACCACCCTTGTCGCTTTGGGCGGCGGTGTTGTGGGCGATATGGCGGGTTTCGCGGCGGCCTGTTACCAGCGCGGCGTTCCCTTCATTCAGGTGCCGACCACGCTGCTTTCCCAGGTGGACTCCTCTGTCGGGGGGAAAACGGGGATCAACCATCCGCTTGGCAAGAACATGATCGGTGCCTTTCATCAGCCGCAGGCGGTCCTGATCGATACCGACAGCTTGCAAACACTCCCGGAGAGGGAAGTGTCGGCAGGCCTGGCAGAGGTGATCAAGTATGGTTTGATTCGGGACGAGTCGTTTCTGGCCTGGCTTGAGGAGTCGATGGAGAGCCTGTTACGCCTGGATGCGGAGGCATTGGGCGAAGCTATCTATCGTTCCTGTGTCTGCAAGGCAGAGGTTGTTGCGCTCGATGAGCGAGAGGGCGGGTTGCGTGCAATCCTCAATCTTGGCCATACCTTTGGTCATGCCATTGAAACCTTTGCTGGCTACGGCAACTGGTTGCACGGTGAAGCCGTGGGCACGGGTATGATGATGGCAGCCGATCTCTCAGTGAGAGAGGGGCTGATCTCGGCGGATGACCGGGCCCGGGCGGTTGCTCTGATACGGCGGGCCCGCTTGCCCGAGCAGGCGCCGGATGATATGACGCCTGAAGACTTCATGAACCTGATGTCGGTAGACAAGAAGAATGTGGATGGTCGGCTTCGGTTGGTTCTCCTGAAAGCAATAGGTGACGCCTTTATCAGCGAGAACGCCTCCGCTGACAACATCCGTGATACCTTGAGGGCATTCCTGCCGCAGGCAGGCTGATGGGCTCTGAGTTTCAGAAACAGGGACGGCGTGTGACTCAAGAATCCTTGAACAGTACCGATGGCGGGGGGCTTTTCCCCCGGCTCCAGCAGCGATACGGTCTGCGCGACAATCCTCTCGAGATGGAAACGCCGTTTTTCCCGGATGCCATGCGTCAGCATGCTTTGGAAACGTTGCGCCATCTTTGTGGGTTCGGGGATATGGTGCTGGTTCTGACCGGTGCGCCGGGGGCTGGTAAGACCCGGGTATTGGCAGAGTTGGTGCGCAGCGAGTCCTCAAGGCTTGATTTTCATCGCATTCCCGCTTCCGCGCTCACCAGTCGCCAGGCTCTGGCGCGCTATCTGAAACAGTTGGCAAAATCCGGGATACCGGCAGACTCTGAGCCCAGAGAGGCGGTTTATCGTTATTTTCGCTGGTCTGAATCCGGCATCCGCCGAGGTCATCGGCAAGTACTGCTGATCGACGATGCAGACCGGGTTGAGTCGGATGTTCTGAATCTCCTGGTGGCAGGCTTTGTGGCCTCGGAGCGGTCGGTTTCTGCGGTTCCGATTATGGCCGGTACCGAGCAGGTGTGGCACCAATTGGAAGATCGCCCGGATTCCGCCCATGCGCATCACCTGAACCTGCCTCCGTTGAGCCGGGAAGACATCAAGGCTTATCTCGAACCCAGAGTTCACAGGGCGGGCGGCTCTCTCTCTGAACTGCTGTCGACCTCCCGGCTGAAAAAGCTGGAGGTGTTGAGCCAGGGTAGCTTTGGGCGACTCAAGCGCGTTGCACCTGGGGTTTGGCTGGATATGGTGCCTTCTTCGGCGAAGGCCTCGTCAAGAGATGGTTTCACGTTGGCGCATTTGCGGTGGCCGGCGCTGGGGCTAGTCTTGCTGGCGGCATCCTGGTGGTTTGTTTCCCAGCAATATGAGAGCACGGTTCAGCGGCAGGCTGGTGCCGAGGTTGAGCCTGAACCTGTTCGTAAAAGCATTACTATTGGTCCGGGTACAGAGGAGTCTGGGCAGGGTTCTGAGGTTTTGCCCGTTAGCCAGGATCAGCCTGATTTCCCTGGCCGGGGCGATAGTGCTGAAGCATTGACGCAGTCTGTACCGGAAACTGAAATTGTTCCAGAGCCAGAGCCAGAGCCAGAGCCAGAGCCAGAGCCAGAGCCAGAGCCAGAGCCAGAGCCAGAGCCAGAGCCAGAGCCAGAGCCAGAGCCAGAGCCAGAGCCAGAGTTTGTGCCAGGCAACCCCGTTAAATTTGTGGCACTTGACCAGTTACGTCAGCGTAAGGGTTGGACGTTGCAGCTTGTTGCAGGCAATCAGGAACAAACGGTGTTGAATGTACTGCGTCGAGCGCCCGAGGATGCGAATTTGAGCTACACCAAGGGTGAGCGCCAGGGTTTACCTTGGTTTATGCTGGTTTATGGCCAATACTCTAGCCGAGAAGAGGCCGGGGCGGCGGCGGCTAGTCTGCCCGACGTGCTGAGGATCTCGAATCCTTGGGTTCGACCCTACGAGGATTACTGATGCTCGCACCATTCCGGTGCATTTCAAGGCCAAGACTACGAAAAAAATTGTATACGTAGTTTCACGTGTGTAAAATCCCTTCCCCCTTTTTTTCGGTGTCAGCGTATTTTTTGCACTCATTTGGTGCAAGAGTGTCGCTGGCGGGAAGCATTTACACGCGAGAGAACGCTTATGACGACAGGCTTGTATCATCCTGATGAGTTCAGGGACAACTGCGGTTTTGGCCTGATTGCCCACATGAAGGGCGAAGCGAGCCATAAGCTGTTGCAGACAGCCATTGAATCTCTGACCTGCATGACCCACCGGGGCGGTATTGCCGCCGATGGTAAGACCGGTGATGGTTGTGGCCTGCTTATTCAGAGCCCCAAGGCCTTCCTCTATAAAGCTGCTCAGGCAGCCTTCGGCAAAAAACCTGGCGACTTATTTGCAGTTGGCCAGGTTTTTTTGGCTAAGGAGGATGCTAAAGCTTCTGCAGGTCGAGCAGCTATAGAAAAAAGGCTCACAGATCAGGGGCTTGAGGTTATGGGCTGGCGGGAGGTGCCGGTTGATGACAGCTGCCTGGGGCCGATGGCTTTGGACTGTCTTCCGCGCATCGAACAGGTATTTGTAGAGCCCGGCGGCAAGGAAGAAAAAGAATTTGCGATCAGTCTATTCGTCGGGCGCCGCCATGCTGAACGAGATATGGCAGAAGACCCGGAATTCTATATCTGCAGTCTTTCCCACAAGACATTGGCCTACAAAGGCCTGATGATGCCCGCGGATTTGGCCAACTTCTACAAAGACCTTGGTGATCCGGATCTGCAAACGGCCATCTGTGTTTTCCACCAGCGCTTCTCGACCAACACCATGCCGCGCTGGCCACTGGCGCAGCCGTTCCGGTTCCTGGCCCATAATGGTGAGATAAACACCATCGACGGCAACCGTAACTGGGCAATCGCCCGCACAGCCAAGTTCAGCTCACCGGATTTGCCGGATCTGCAGACCCTGCAGCCGCTGGTTAACCTGACTGGCTCCGACTCCTCCAGCATGGACAACATGCTGGAAGTGCTCCTGGCAGGTGGTGTTGACCTGTTCCGGGCGGTGCGCATGATGATTCCGCCTGCCTGGCAGAATGTCGATACCATGGATTCTGAACTGCGTGCCTTTTACGAGTACAACTCCATGCACATGGAGCCCTGGGATGGCCCGGCGGGCCTCGTAATGTCAGATGGCCGTTATGCGCTCTGTATGCTGGACCGTAACGGTCTGCGCCCCGCGCGCTGGGTGATTACCAAGGACGATTTCATCACCCTGGCCTCGGAAGTGGGTACCTACAGCTACTCACCGGACGATGTGGTCGCCAAGGGGCGGGTTGGCCCGGGTCAGATGCTGGCCATCGATACCGAATCCGGCGAGGTCCTGCATACCGGGGATATTGACCAGCGGCTCAAAAAAGCCCAGCCCTACAAGCGCTGGCTCAAGGACAATGCACTGCGAGTCGAGACCACGCTGAATCAGGCGACCCCGGAATTCAAGCTGATGGAATCCGATGAGCTTCTGGTTCATCAGAAGATGTTCAATATCTCGTTTGAAGAGCGGGACCAGGTGCTGCGCCCACTGGCTGAGAGTGCCCAGGAGGCGGTCGGTTCCATGGGGGACGATACCCCGATGGCGGTTCTGTCCAGCAAGGTGCGCCATGTGGCGGATTACTTCCGGCAGAAATTCGCGCAGGTCACCAACCCGCCCATTGATCCGCTCCGTGAGACCATCGTCATGTCTCTGGAGACCTGTCTGGGCGCAGAGCAGAACGTTTTCGAGGAGTCTCCGGAGCATGCTAACCGGATTATCCTGACCACGCCGGTACTGTCGCCGGCCAAGTTCCTGAAGATCAGTAATAACGATCGTCCGGGATTTGAGGTGGCAAAAATCGCCCTGAGCTATCGTCCTGAAGAGGGCCTGGAGCAGGCGGTTCGTCGGGTATGTGACGAAGCCGAACAAGTTGTGCGTGATGGCAAGGTACTGCTGATTCTAAGCGATAAGGACCTGGCTCAAGGCGATCTTCCGATCAATGCCCTGATGGCCACCGGCGCAGTGCATCATCACCTGGTGGCGAGAGGTCTGCGCTGCGATTCCAACATCATTGTTGAGACCGGCTGGGCTCGGGACCCGCATCACTTTGCGGTACTGTTCGGGTTTGGTGCCACGGCGGTCTACCCGTACCTGGCGTACCAGATCCTGAACGATCTGATTCGCACCGGCGAAATGCTGATGGATCCGATCGAAGCCAAGAACAACTACCGCAAGGGCATCAACAAGGGCTTACTGAAGATCCTGTCGAAGATGGGGATCTCCACCATTACCTCCTACCGGGGTGCGCAACTGTTCGAGGCCATTGGTCTGGCCGACAATGTGGTAGACCTGTGCTTCAAAGGCGTGCCGAGCCGGATTCAGGGTGCCGACTTCTTCGATTTCCAGCAGGATCAGGAGCAGTTGGCCGCGGTTGCCTGGAAGCCCCGCAAGCCCATTTCCCAGGGTGGTCTGCTCAAGTACGTGCATGGTCAGGAGTACCATGCCTTCAACCCGGATGTGGTTGGTAAGTTGCAGGATGCCGTGATCAGTGGTGACTACGGCACCTACAAGGAGTATGCCGGCCTGGTTAATGAGCGCCCTGTAGCCACACTGCGCGACTTGTTGGTGTTTCGCGATGGCATCAAGCCGATCGAGCTGTCCGAAGTTGAGCCGGTAGAGAGCATCTTCCCACGATTTGATTCCGCGGCGATGTCCCTGGGGGCTCTTTCGCCTGAGGCTCATGAGGCTCTGGCCGTGGCCATGAATACGCTGGGTGGTCGTTCCAACTCCGGTGAGGGCGGCGAAGACCCGGCCCGTCACGGCACCAACAAGCGTTCCAAAATCAAACAGGTGGCTTCCGGTCGTTTCGGTGTGACCGCTGAGTACCTGCGTAGTGCCGATGTTATTCAGATCAAGGTGGCCCAGGGTGCCAAGCCGGGTGAAGGCGGCCAGTTGCCGGGTGGTAAGGTGAATGACCTGATCGCGCGCCTGCGTTACTCGGTGCCGGGTGTCACCCTGATTTCGCCACCGCCGCACCACGACATCTACTCCATTGAAGACCTGGCGCAGCTGATCTTCGACCTGAAGCAGGTGAACCCGGAGGCGCTGGTGTCCGTCAAGCTGGTATCAGAGCCCGGGGTGGGCACGATTGCCGCGGGCGTTGCCAAGGCTTATGCCGACCTGATTACGGTGTCCGGCTATGACGGCGGAACCGCAGCCAGTCCGCTGACCTCAATCCGCTACGCTGGCTCCCCCTGGGAACTGGGCCTGACGGAAACCCAGCAGGCGCTGCGCGCCAATGATCTGCGAGGCAAGATTCGCCTGCAGACCGACGGCGGCATCAAGACTGGCCTGGACGTGGTGAAAGCCGCGATTCTGGGCGCGGAGAGCTTTGGCTTCGGTACCACCCCGATGGTGGCGTTGGGTTGTAAATACCTGCGGATCTGCCACCTGAATAACTGTGCGACCGGTGTCGCCACGCAGAACGACTATCTGCGCGAAGAGCACTTCAAGGGCACCGTGGAAATGGCCATGAACTTCTTCCGCTTTGTGGCGGAGGAAACCCGTGAATGGCTGGCGAAGCTGGGTGTGCGTTCTCTGGAAGAGTTGGTCGGCCGTGTTGACCTGCTGGAGCGTCTGCCGGGTAATACCGAGCGCCAGAAGAAGCTGGATCTGACCCGTCTGCTGCAGAACGACCACATTCCGGCTGACAAGCCGCACACCTGTCAGATCGAGCGCAACAAGCCCTTCGATGAAGGTAAGCTGGCGGAGCAGATGGTGCAGGACACCGCTGCTGCCATCGCTGAGAGGTCCGGCGGTGCCTGGAGTTACCGGGTGACCAACTGTGACCGTTCTATTGGTGCACGCCTGTCTGGCGAGATTGCCGCCCGTTACGGCAACCAGGGCATGACCGATGCGCCCATCACCCTGGACCTGACCGGCACCGCTGGCCAGAGTTTCGGTGTCTGGAACGTTGGTGGTCTGAACCTGATTCTGGAGGGTGATGCTAACGACTACGTGGGTAAAGGCATGACCGGCGGCAAGCTGGTGGTCAAGCCGCCCCGTGGCAGCGATTTCAAGACACAGGACACCTCCATTGTCGGCAACACCTGTTTGTACGGTGCCACCGGAGGCAAGCTGTTTGCTGCTGGTACCGCTGGTGAGCGCTTCGCAGTTCGTAACTCCGGCGCCCATGCCGTGGTTGAAGGTGCTGGCGATCACTGCTGCGAATACATGACCGGTGGTCTGGTCACCGTGCTGGGGTCCACCGGCTACAACTTTGGTGCCGGCATGACCGGCGGGTTCGCCTATGTGCTGGACCTGGACAACACCTTTGTGGACAAATACAACCATGAACTGGTTGAGATCCAGCGTATTTCCCGTGAAGACATGGAAGCCTACCGGAATCACCTGCGTGGCGTGATCCGGGAGCACATCTCCGAAACCGGAAGTGCCTGGGCAGAGCACCTACTTGAAGATTTCGACGATTACATCGGCCGTTTCTGGCTGGTCAAGCCCAAGGCAGCGAACCTTCGCAGCCTGCTGGCAAGCACCCGCGCCCGCCCTGAATAACGGGCAGGTCAAACAAGGTTGATGGGCCGCATTCCGGTGCGGCCCCCGTCGAAATCGAGCTGATGAGAGTGGCAACATGAAAGAACGTCTCAACAATGACTTTCAGTTTGTGGAAGTTGGGCGGGTAGACCCGAAGAAGGTGCCTGCCAAGAAGCGCAAAAAGGAATTCGGGGAAATCTATCACCCGTTCAGCGAAACCCATGCGGCCTCCCAGTCCCATCGCTGCCTGGCGTGTGGTAACCCGTACTGTGAATGGAAGTGCCCGGTACATAACTATATTCCGAACTGGCTGAAGCTGGTGTCGGAGGGCAACATCATGAAGGCGGTGGAACTGTGCCACCAGACCAACTCCCTGCCGGAAGTCTGTGGTCGTGTGTGCCCGCAGGACCGTCTGTGTGAAGGCGCCTGTACCCTGAATGACGGCTACGGTGCGGTCACTATCGGTTCTGTAGAGAAGTACATTACCGACACCGCGTTTGCTCTCGGGTGGAAGCCGGATATGTCCAGCGTTACCTGGACCGATAAAAAGGTGGCTGTAATTGGCGCCGGCCCCGCAGGTCTGGGCTGTGCCGATGTTCTGGTCCGCAACGGTGTCAAGCCGGTGGTGTTCGACCGTTACCCGGAGATCGGTGGCCTGCTGACCTTCGGTATTCCTGAGTTCAAGCTGGAAAAATCCGTCATGTCTCGCCGCCGCAAGGTGTTCGAGGAAATGGGCGTGGAGTTCCGTCTGAGTACCGAGGTGGGTAAAGACGTTCAGTTGAACAAGATCCTGGAAGAGTTCGATGCCGTCTTTATGGGCATGGGTACCTACACCTACATGAAAGGTGGGTTCCCCGGTGAGGAGCTGCCGGGTGTCTATGACGCCTTGCCGTTCCTGATTTCGAATGTTAACCGTCGCCTGGGTTTCGAGAAAAAGGAATCTGACTTCATCGATATGAAAGGCAAGCGTGTTGTGGTGCTGGGTGGTGGTGACACCGCCATGGACTGCAACCGCACCTCCATTCGCCAGCAGGCCGAAAGCGTGACCTGTGCCTATCGCCGCGATGAGGCCAACATGCCTGGTTCCCGTCGGGAAGTGGCCAACGCGAAAGAGGAGGGCGTCAAGTTCCTGTTCAACCGTCAGCCCATCGCCATCATCGGTGAAGACCGCGTTGAGGGTGTAAAGGTAGTCACCACGGAGCTGGGCGAGCCGGACGAAAACGGCCGTCGTCGTCCGGAAGTGGTTCCGGGCAGTGAGGAAGTGATTCCGGCTGATGCCGTGCTGGTAGCGTTCGGCTTCCGCCCGAGCCCTGCACCCTGGTTTGAAGAGCTGGGCGTGAACACGGACGACTCCGGTCGGGTGACTGCGGCAGAAGAAGCCGAGTTTCCGTTCCAGACCAGCAATGCCAAGATCTTCGCTGGTGGCGACATGGTACGTGGCTCGGATCTGGTGGTTACTGCAATCTGGGAAGGACGTCAGGCGGCCGAAGGCATCCTGGACTACCTGGACGTTTAACGCTGGATTGACCAGAGTCAGAAAGGGCGGCTTGCTAAGGGTAAGCCGCCCTTTTTTATTCGTACAAACGGGGTATCATTGCTCCCCATTGTCTCTGACCAATTTTTACCGACGAGAACGGGAAATTCTATGACCGAGCTGAAGAACGATCGCTTCCTGCGTGCCCTGATGCGCCAGCCTGTAGACCGCACCCCGGTGTGGATGATGCGCCAGGCAGGCCGCTACCTGCCGGAATACCGCGCAACCCGGGCCAAGGCGGGCGACTTCCTCAGTTTGTGCAAAAACACCCCGCTGGCTTGTGAGGTTACCCTGCAGCCGCTGGAGCGTTACCCCCTGGATGCCGCCATCCTGTTTTCGGACATTCTGACCATTCCGGACGCTCTTGGGTTGGGGCTCTATTTTGAAACCGGCGAAGGCCCGAAATTCCGTAAGGTCATCCGCTCGGAAGCGGACGTGGATGCACTGCCCAGGCTGAATGCCGAGTCTGACCTGGACTACGTGATGAATGCGGTCTCCACTATTCGCCGGGAGCTGAATGGCCGTGTGCCACTGATCGGCTTTTCTGGCAGCCCCTGGACTCTGGCCACCTACATGATTGAGGGTGGCTCTTCCAAGACCTTTTCCGAAGCCAAAAAGCTGATGTACGGCCAGCCGGAAGTGATGCACCGTTTGCTGGATCATCTGGCGGATTCGGTGATTGATTACTTGAACGGTCAGATCAAGGCCGGTGCCCAGGCGGTGCAGATTTTCGATACCTGGGGTGGCGTACTCAGCAGCTGGGCTTACGAAGAGTTTTCCCTGCGCTACATGAAGAAGATTGTTGATGGTCTGATTCGCGAGAGCGAAGGTCGCCGGGTGCCGGTGATTGTTTTCACCAAGAACGGTGGTCAGTGGCTGGAGTCTATCGCCGATTGTGGCGCCGACGCCGTTGGCCTGGACTGGACCACGGACATTGGTAACGCCCGTGCCCGCGTGGGCGACAAGGTGGCCCTGCAGGGCAACATGGACCCGGCCATGTTGTATGCACCGAAGGCGCGAATTCGTCAGGAGGTGGCCGATATCCTCAAGCGCTATGGCTCCGGTTCCGGGCATGTGTTCAACCTTGGGCATGGGATTACGCCGGATGTGGATCCGGAGCATGCCGGGGCGTTTATTGAGGCGGTTGTTGAGCTTAGTGGGCAGTATCACCAGTAAAGCCAAACTTGGGGGTTGCCGTATCTCCTAGCCTGCAAGATTGGTGTTTGAGGGCCGGTAGAGTGGCCTCCGAAAAACCGCTACGAGCCCCCGCAAGCGGTTTTTTGAAAGGTTATCCAACACCACCCTAACTCCAAAAGCAGAAGGCTAGGGGCCGAAAACTAAAGTTCCTCCAAAGCCGAAAGAGCATCCGAAAGCTTGGTCACCGGAATCACCTTCATGCCATCAACAGGCTTACGCGGAACGTTGGCCTTCGGCACTAAAGCCCGGGTAAAACCGTGCTTGGCCGCCTCGTAGATACGCTCCTGGCCACTCGGTACCGGCCGGATCTCCCCAGACAAGCCAACTTCGCCAAAAATCACCAGATCCTGCGGCAGCGCCCGATTCCGGAATGACGAAACCACAGCTGACAGCAAAGCAAGATCCGCACTGGTTTCGTTGACCTTTACACCGGCCACTACATTCACAAACACATCCTGATCGGCCACATGCATGCCGCCATGGCGGTGCAGCACTGCCAGAAGCATCGCTAAGCGGTTCTGGTCAGTCCCTACCGCTACCCGTCTTGGGTAGCTCCCCTGGGCCATGTCCACGAGGGCCTGAATCTCCACCAGCATGGGCCGGGTGCCTTCCCAGACCACCATCACCACGCTGCCCGGCGCCGCTTCTTCACCTCGATTGAGGAAAATAGCGCTTGGATTTTTCACTTCCTTCAGGCCTTGCTCCAGCATGGCAAACACGCCCAACTCATTAACCGCGCCGAAGCGGTTCTTGATGCCGCGCAGGGTTCGGTAGCGGCTGTCGCTGGAGCCCTCCAGCAGGATCGAGCAGTCAATCATGTGTTCGAGCACCTTCGGCCCCGCTAGGCTGCCATCTTTGGTGACGTGCCCCACCAGCAAGAGGATGGTGCCGGTTTGCTTGGCGAAGCGGGTCAGGAAGGCTGCGCTTTCCCGAACCTGGGATACCGAGCCAGGGGCGGATTCAATATCCGCCACATGCATCACCTGGATACTGTCGATCACCAGAATGCGGGGTTTTTCCGCTTCCGCCACCTGCATAAGCCGCTCAACGGAGGTTTCCGAGAGCATTTTCAGGTCTTTGGTGGGTAGACCCAGGCGCTTGGCGCGCATGGCCACCTGTTGCAGGGATTCCTCACCGGTGACGTACAGCGCTGAGTGTTTCTCGGCCAGTTGGCAAACCGCCTGCAGCAGCAGGGTACTTTTGCCCGCGCCGGGGTGGCCGCCCATCAACACGGCTGACCCTTCCACCAGGCCACCACCCAGCACACGGTCAAACTCCTGCATGCCGGTGCTGATGCGTGCCTGTTCTGCCAGGCTGACCTCGTCCAGGCTTTTTACCTCTGACAGGCTGCCGGCATAACCCTCAAAGCGGGCGCTGCGAGCGCCCTTGCCTGGGCCGGAAATGCCGCGTACTTCGCTGATGGTGTTCCAGGCCTGGCAGGCCGTACATTGGCCTTGCCACTTGGAATAGTCGGCGCCGCATTCAGTGCAGACAAAGGCGGTTTTGGCTTTGGCCATGGGCATGGTTCCATGTTGGGCAGATCGGGGAGGGCAAGCGGGCCGGCGCGAAGGCCGGCCCGGTCATCGGTTACGCCAGTTTCTTGTACTTCATGCGCTTGGGCTGCATGGCAGAGTCGCCTTTGCGCTTCTTGAAGTCGGCGTCGTAATCGGTGAAGTTGCCTTCGAAGTAGACTACTTCGCCGTCGTCTTCGAACGCCAGGATGTGGGTCGCTACCCGGTCCAGGAACCAGCGGTCGTGCGAGATCACCAGAGCGGAACCGGGGAAGTTCAGCAAGGCTTCTTCCAGGGCGCGCAAGGTTTCCACGTCCAGGTCGTTGGTGGGTTCGTCCAGCAACAGAACGTTGCCGCCCTGTTTGAGCAGCTTGGCCAAGTGCAGACGGTTGCGCTCACCGCCGGACAGGTCGCCCACCCGTTTCTGCTGGTCGGTGCCCTTGAAGTTGAAGCGGCCCACGTAGGCCCGGGACGGGGTCTCGTAGTTACCCACCTTGATGATGTCCTGGCCGTCGGAAAGCTCTTCCCACACAGTCTTGCTGCCGTCGAGATCGCGCATCTGGTCCACGTAGGCCAGTTCCACGGTTTCACCCACGGTGATGGTACCGGAATCCGGTTTGTCCATACCTGCGATCATCTTGAACAGCGTGGATTTGCCCGCGCCGTTACCGCCGATGATGCCAACAATCGCGCCCGGTGGAACGTGGAACGAGACATTCTCGTACAGCAGGCGGTCGCCGAAGGCCTTGCTGATGCCGTCCACCTCGATCACCTTGTCGCCAAGGCGAGGTCCGGGCGGGATATACAGCTCGTTGGTCTCGTTGCGCTTCTGGAATTCCTGGGAGCTCATCTCCTCGAAGCGGGCCAGACGGGCCTTGCTCTTGGACTGGCGGCCCTTGGCGTTGGAGCGAACCCACTCCAGTTCCTGTTTGATGGCCTTCTGGTGAGCAGCTTCCTGCTTGGCCTCCATCTCCAGGCGCTTTTCTTTGTTTTCCAGCCACTGACTGTAGTTGCCCTCGAACGGGATACCGTGGCCACGGTCCAGTTCCAGGATCCAGCCCGCTACGTTGTCCAGGAAGTAACGGTCGTGAGTGATGGCCACAACGGTGCCGTCGTAATCGTGCAGGAAGCGCTCCAGCCAGGCTACGGATTCGGCATCCAGGTGGTTGGTGGGCTCGTCCAGCAGGAGCATGTCAGGGCCGGACAGCAGCAGGCGGCACAGGGCCACACGGCGGCGCTCACCACCAGACAGCACTTTTACCTTCTGGTCCCAGGCCGGCAGGCGCAGGGCGTCGGCGGCCACTTCCATTTTGCGCTCGATGTCGTGGCCGTCGGTGGCCTGGATGATGGCTTCCAGTTCGCCCTGTTTCTTGGCCAGTTCGTCAAAGTCCGCATCCGGCTCGGCGTAGGCGGCGTAAACCTTGTCCAGCTCCGCCAGAGCGTTGTGTACGTGTGCGACGGACTCGTCGACGATTTCCTTGACGGTCTTCTCTTCATCCAGTTCCGGCTCCTGCGGCAGGTAGCCCACATTGATGCCGGGCTGTGGCCGGGCCTCACCGATATAATCCTGGTCTACACCCGCCATAATACGTAGCAGGGTGGATTTACCGGCGCCGTTCAGACCAAGTACGCCGATTTTGGCGCCCGGGAAGAAGCTCAGAGAGATGTCTTTCAGAATTTCCCGCTTGGGCGGTACCACCTTGCCCACGCGGTTCATGGTGTATACGTATTGAGCCATTTTGGCATATTCCTTTTATCAAACAGTAGCTTGAAAAATGAAAGCACGTCAGGCGACTGATCGAGGACTTCGGGGTGAGCGATCCGGGATCGTCAAAATCAGGGATGATTTTGTCGAGCGTACAGGGACGTATTTACAGCGTATCCCGGATCGCTCACCCCGAAGGCCGATACCACGGACGTCGGTACCTGAGAACAATAACCGGGTAAGGTATCTAAAGCGTTCCGCGATAGCAATTGACAGCCTTCGGTGTGCCGGTATCTGCGGACGGCATAAAGGATGATTTTTAACCCGCTTTCAAGATAGAATAGCGGCCCAATTTTTCAGGGGTTCCGGCTTGCAAAGAGGCATCGCCGGGCCAGCCATACAGACAGGGGCAGCACATCCATGTTTACTCGTGATATGAAAATCGCCGGTTTCGATGACGAACTTTGGAACGCTATGCAGGCGGAAGAAAAGCGCCAGGAAGCACACATCGAACTGATCGCGTCTGAAAACTACACCAGCCCGCGGGTGATGGAAGCCCAGGGTAGTGTGCTGACCAACAAGTACGCCGAAGGTTATCCCGGCAAGCGTTACTACGGCGGCTGTGAGTTTGTCGATATTGCCGAGCAGCTCGCTATTGACCGCGCCAAGGAGCTGTTTGGCGCCGCCTACGCCAACGTGCAGCCGCACTCCGGCTCCCAGGCCAACTCTGCCGTGTTCATGGCCCTGCTCAAGCCCGGCGATACCGTTCTCGGCATGAGCCTGGCCCACGGTGGTCACCTGACCCACGGTGCCAGCGTCAACTTCTCTGGCAAGATCTATAACGCCGTTCAGTACGGTATCAACACCGACACCGGCTTGCTGGACTACGACGAAATCGAGGCGCTGGCGGTTGAGCACAAGCCGAAAATGATCATCGCGGGCTTCTCTGCTTACTCGCAGGAGCTGGACTTTGCCCGTTTCCGTGCCATCGCCGACAAGGTGGGCGCGTATCTGTTTGTTGACATGGCCCACGTGGCCGGTCTGGTCGCCGCTGGAGTCTACCCGGACCCGGTACCTCACGCCCACGTGGTTACGACCACCACGCACAAAACTCTGCGCGGCCCACGTGGCGGCCTGATCCTGGCCTGTGACGACGAAGACCTGCAGAAGAAACTGAACTCTGCCGTGTTCCCGGGTGGCCAGGGTGGCCCGTTGATGCACGTGATTGCCGCCAAGGCCGTGTGCTTCAAGGAAGCCATGAGCGACGAATTCAAGGCCTACCAGCAGCAGGTCGTGAAGAACGCCGCCGCCATGGCAGAGGTGTTCATCGAGCGCGGCTTTGACGTGGTTTCCGGTGGCACCAAGAACCACCTGTTCCTGGTGAGCCTGATCAAACAGGACATTACCGGTAAAGACGCGGATGCCGCACTGGGCAAAGCGCACATTACCGTGAACAAGAACGCCGTGCCGAATGATCCTCGTTCACCGTTCGTGACCTCCGGTCTGCGCATCGGTACTCCGGCGGTGACCACACGCGGCTTCAAGGAAGCCGAGTGTCGGGATCTGGCCGGCTGGATGTGTGACATTCTCGATAACCTTGAAGACGAAGCGGTTAACAGCCGTGTACGGAAGCAGGTGGAAGCTGTCTGCGCACGGTTCCCGGTCTACGGCTAACAGGCATAGACAGGTCAGCCCGGGCGCTCCGGTGAGTGCCCGGGTTCTTTCTTTCCGGAGCAGGTGATTTATGCATTGTCCTTTCTGTGGTGAAGCCGATACCAAGGTGATTGATTCGCGCCTGGTGGCCGAGGGTGACCAGGTTCGCCGCCGCAGGGAGTGTCTGTCCTGCCGTGAGCGTTTTACCACCTTTGAAACCGCTGAGCTGGTGATGCCCCGGGTCGTGAAGCAGGATGGTACCCGGCAGCCTTTTGATGAAGAAAAGCTGCGAGCCGGCATCATGAAAGCTCTGGAAAAACGTCCGGTCAGCATTGAGGAAATCGATGCAGCGTTGAACCGCATCAAGTACCGTCTTCGCTCCACTGGTGAGCGCGAGGTCAAGTCGATGCAGTTGGGTGAGGAAGTGATGACCGAGCTGCGCCAACTGGACAAGGTGGCTTACGTGCGTTTTGCCTCGGTTTACCGCAGTTTCCAGGATATCAACGAGTTCAAGGAAGAGATCGAGCGGCTGTCCCAGGGCAATGGCGATACCGCAGTGGATGTGGCCAGGGCACTGGTGGATAACGGTACAGACAAAGGCAAGGCATGATTTCAGACCGTGATCGGGCAATGATGGCCCGGGCCGTTCAACTGGCCTGGCGCGGTCGCTATTCCACCCATCCCAATCCCCGTGTTGGTTGTGTTATTGCCAAAGGCGATCTGATTGTAGGTGAGGGCTGGCACGAGCGCGCGGGCGAAGCCCATGCAGAAGTGCGTGCTTTGAGTCAGGCTGGCCATGAGGCTCGGGGAGCCACCGCCTACGTTACCCTGGAGCCGTGCAGCCACTATGGGCGCACGCCGCCCTGTGCACGAGCACTGATTGATGCCGGTGTGGCCCATGTGTTTGCCGCCACAAAAGACCCGAATCCGTCTGTGTCTGGTCGGGGTCTGGATATGCTCAGGGAGGCTGGCATAAGGGTGACCGAGGGTGTGATGGCCGATGAGGCTGCGCGCCTGAATCCTGGCTTTATGAAACGCATGAATACCGGCCGGCCCTGGGTTCGGCTGAAAATGGCGGCCAGTCTCGATGGCCGGACCGCCATGGCCAGTGGTGAAAGCCAGTGGATAACCGGCCCGGAAGCGCGGGCGGATGTGCAGCGTTTGCGGGCGATCAGCGACGCTATCCTCACCGGGGTAGGTACGGTGCTGGCGGATGATCCCTCGTTGACCGTTCGGCGGGACGAGATGGGCGATATCGGCGATGCCACGGATCCGTCCCGGCAGCCGTTGCGGGTGATCGCCGACCGGGATGCCCGTACGCCGGCCACCGCCAGGATTCTTCAGGGTGGCAATGTGCAGGTGTTTTGCGCCAGTTCGGCGCTGGCCTCAGGCCCGGCCCAGGATCTGGCTGCGCTCGGCGTCAGCCTCACCGGGGTTGCCTGGAAAGATAACGGTGTTGATGTCGCCGAGTTGCTGGACGCGCTGGGTGAGCTTGGTATTAACGAATTGCTGGTTGAGGCCGGCCCTACACTGGCTGGTACGTTCATCGGTGAAAATCTCGTGGACGAGCTCTGGCTCTACCAGGCACCGGTTTTCCTGGGTAGTACCGGCAGGCCGACAGCGCATCTGCCGCTGGAGACCATGGCTGACAAAGTACAATGGAAGGTGCTGGATCGTCGTCAGGTGGGTGAGGATCAGCGTCTGATCCTGGCTCGCCACTAATCATTCAATCCATTCCCCGTGAACCGGCTAGACTGTCGGGAGGGGTGAAAGGGTGCAGAACCGTATGGCACTGAACAGCATTGAAGAAATCATTGAAGACATTCGCCAGGGCAAAATGGTCATCCTGATGGATGATGAGGATCGCGAGAATGAGGGCGATCTGGTGATGGCCGCCGAACACTGCACGGCGGAGGCCATCAACTTCATGGCCCGTTTTGGCCGTGGGCTCATCTGTATGCCGATGACCCGTGACCGGTGCGAACAGCTGGGCCTGCCGTTGATGGTGCAGCAGAATGCCTCCGGCTTCGGAACCAAGTTTACCCTGTCTATCGAAGCCCGGGAGGGTGTTACCACGGGCATTTCCGCAGCGGACCGGGCTCGTACCGTGCAGGCAGCGGTTGCCCGGGATGCCAAGGCTTCTGACCTGGTTCAGCCGGGGCATATTTTCCCGCTGATGTCCGATCCTGGTGGCGTTCTCAGTCGTGCCGGCCACACCGAAGCGTCCTGCGATCTGGCGGCCCTGGCCGGTTGTGAGCCGGCCGGCGTGATTTGTGAAATCATGAATGATGACGGCTCCATGGCCCGGCGCCCGGATCTTGAAAAGTTCGCAGAAGAGCACGATCTGAAGATCGGCACCATTGCAGACCTGATTCATTACCGCACCATGAACGAGCGCACTGTGGAGTGTGTGGAGCAGAACGAACTGGATACCGAGTACGGCGTGTTCAAACTGCACACCTACCGGGACAATATCCAGGGTGCTACCCATCTGGCTATGGTAATGGGCGATATCCAGCCAGATGAGCCAGTGTTTGTGCGAGTGCACATTACCGATACCCTGCGCGACCTGTTGGGCGCACGACGTAAAGATTCCCGGAGCTGGCCGCTGCATCACGCACTGGAGAAGGTTGCGGAAGAAGGCAAAGGCGTGGTGGTGCTGCTTAACAGTGCTGAAGACAGCTACAACCTGGAAGACCGGATTCAGGAGTTCTTTGACAAAGGGCAGGGCTCCTCAGGCAAGGGCAGTTCCGGCGTGTATTTCACCGTCGGTACCGGTTCCCAGATTCTCCGGGATCTTGGCGTAGGTAAAATGCGCCTGCTCAGTCCGCCGGTTAAATTCTCCGCCATCTCCGGTTTCGACCTGGAAGTGGTGGAATACGTACCTTACGCCCCCGAATGATAAACCCGGTCATCGCCCAAAAAACGATGACCCGCGAAGGAGCCCGAGATGGCAGATATCAAAGTAATTGAAGGTGATTTTACCCAGTGCAGCGGCCGCTATGCGCTGGTGGTTGGCCGGTTTAACGGCTTTGTTGTGGAAAGCCTGGTGGAAGGCGCAGTGGATACCTTGCGTCGTCATGGTATTTCCAATGATGACATTGCCATCATCCGCGTGCCGGGTGCCTATGAAATGCCGTTGGCGGTCAAGCGTGTTGCCGAAACCTCGGACTACGATGCCATCATCGCGCTGGGCGCAGTGATTCGCGGTGGTACGCCGCATTTTGAATACGTTGCGGGCGAGGCCTCCAGCGGCCTGGGCGCGGTCAGCCTGGAAACTGATGTGCCGGTTACCTTCGGCGTATTGACCGTAGATTCCATTGAGCAGGCCATCGAGCGCTCCGGCACCAAGGCCGGCAACAAGGGTGCGGAAGCCGCCATTACTGCCCTGGAAATGGTCAGTCTGTTCAAAAAGTTGGGTGAGTAATGAGCGAAGCGGGTGACACTTCTCCCCAGCCGGGGAAAACCGGCCAGCCCAAGGCAGGCGATCGCCGCCGGGCACGGGCGCTGGCCATGCAGGGTTTGTATCAGCGGCACTTCAGCAAAACGCCGATTTCTGATATCGAAGCCGAGTTCATGGTCGACAACGACATGAGCAAGGTCGATATCATGTATTTTCGGGATCTTCTGCGTGGCGTTCACCGCGAGCAGGCGGAGCTCGACAAACTGCTGGAGCCGTTTCTGGATCGCCCCCTCAAGGAGGTCGACCCGGTAGAACTGGCGATTGTCCGCCTGGGAGCCTATGAGCTGAAACATCGCATTGATGTGCCCTACAAAGTGGTCATCAACGAGGGCATTGAAATGGCCAAACGCTTTGGTGGCACCGAAGGGCACAAGTTTGTGAACAGCATTCTGGACAAACTCAGCCGCCGGCTTCGCCTGGCCGAGACCCGTCCGCGTTGATTCATGGGTGAGTTTGAGCTGATCCGGACGTATTTCCAGCCGCTGGCCGATGGTGCCGGGCAGGATCAGCTCCTTCTTGGCCCCGGTGATGACTGCGCTATCCAGCGGGTACCGCCGGGGCAGGATCTGGTGTTTTCTGTGGACACCCTGGTAGAGGGCGTTCATTTTCCTTCCGATTATTCGCCCGATTATCTCGGATGGCGAGCTCTGGCGGTTGCGGTGAGTGATCTGGCCGCCATGGGCGCAAGCCCGGTCTGTTTTACTCTGGCTTTAACCTTGCCAGACGCCAATCAGAGCTGGCTGAAGCCGTTTTCAGAGGGGCTGGCCCGGGCCAGCAAAGCCTTTGGTATCGCCCTGGCGGGCGGAGACACTACCCGTGGGCCCCTGACAATCACCATCCAGGTGCATGGCACCGTTGACAACGGGCGTGCGCTGTATCGATCCGGCGCGAAGCCCGGCGACCTGATATGTGTCAGTGGCCCGCTGGGGGCGGCCGGTGCCGCTCTTCATTACCTTGATGAAACCGACCCCTCGCCTGCGCAGCTTGCCTTGTTATCCCATTATCATTTTCCCCAGCCGCGCCTGGAATTAGGGCAGCAGCTAGCCGGCCGGGCCTCCTCTGCCATTGATATTTCAGATGGGCTCCTGGCCGATCTCAGTCATATTCTTGAGGCCTCGGGCACCGGCGCACGAATCGACACGGGGCGTATTCCGATGATGGCGGAGTTGGTTGCGTTAAAGGGCGAGAATGCCCGGGATCTGGCGTTAGGGGCAGGAGATGACTATGAGCTTTGCATCACCATTCCGCCGGAAATCTTCGAAACGCTTGAGCATTCTGTGGCCCGAGAACTGGCGGTCATTGGAGTGATCACTTCGGAACCGGGCCTGCAGTTGAGCGGCCCGGCCCCGAGTGGCATTCAAGGATATGAACACTTTGGGAGACCTGCATGAGTGATGACCTGATGCATGAACCGGATGCCGCCCAGGCCATCTTGCCTCCAGGCTTTCTGAAAAACCCGGTGCATCTGCTGGCCTTTGGTTTTGGCAGTGGCGCAGCGCCCAGGGCGCCGGGAACCTGGGGCAGTCTCGCCGCTATTCCGCTTTGGTATGCCTTTTCCTGGCTGCCGCCGGTGGCCTATTGGCTGGTGGTTCTGGCGGCGTTTCTGGTGGGTATCTGGTTGTGCGGCAAAACCGCGACACATCTGAAAGTGCATGATCACGGCGGTATTGTCTGGGATGAGTTTGTGGGGATGTGGATTGCCCTGGGCTTGTTTCCGGATCAGCTTTACGGGGTACTCATGGCGTTCATGCTGTTCCGGCTGTTTGACGTGTGGAAGCCCTGGCCCATCAGCTGGCTGGACGAGCGCCTACCCGGAGGGCTCGGTATTATGGTGGACGATGTGGTCGCCGGGGCCATGGCGCTGGGTTGCCTTTGGGCGATTGACGTCTGGGTGATGCCCTATATTGTCTAGCGAAGGCATCACCCATTCGGTTTGTCGGGTGGGTTAGTGCACCTGCTGCTCTTCTGGCAGCATGCGAACAACATGCAGAAAGCGTTTAAGGCCGACTTCTGCCCGCTCTCTCGAAGCAAACGGCCCGCTGTCGAAGCCCTCTCGGGTGGTAAAGTACCATTTGCTCCCTACGCAGAAAAAACGACTGCTGCGAAACGGGACGGGGCCTTGCTCTCCTGTCCTGCGCTGAGTGTCCATGGTTTCTCCTGAGCCCATTTGTTTTTTTCTTCTCGGGCTATGCGTTGTGTAAGCCGACTTGTTTAAAACTAATCCAATTGCTGGCGAATTCAACAATTTTTTACATTCTTACGCCGGGCATCACATTCCGGACCTTTCAGCATCGAAAGCGAATTCGATTGTGTGCCTTGCTCTGATCAGCCGGGATGGTCAGAATGCTTGGCAGCGTTGCCCTCAACATTGCAGGCCGTGCCAACGGCCATCCCTATGGATAAGGAGATGAAGTGAGTATGTGTCACGTTCCAAGGCTTTTCAAGTTGCTGGCTGTTCTGATGAGTGTTGTCATGGTGGGCTGTGCGTCTACCGTGGCCAGGGTCGATACCTGGGAAGGCCAACTGCCCGCGGCAACGGAGCCGGCAGTGCTTCAGGCGCCCGGTGCGATACAGGTGGTCAGCGTGAATGGCCGGAGCATGACCAACTTCCTGATCGACGACCTGGCACTGGATTACGGTTTGCTGCCTGGTGAAAACGAAGTGGTGTTCAACTATAAAACCATCTGGGCCAAGGCCGGTGTGGTGCGCAATGGCGAATCCAAAGTTCATGTCATTGAGAGCGGTCCTCAGGTGGCACGGTTCGAGGCGAGCCCGGACGCGGTCTACCGTTTCGAGTTTGATAAGCCGGGCAGCCGCCAGGAAGCCGAAGCCATGATGGAGAGTTTCTCGGCAAAGATTGTTGCCGGTAACGGTACCGTGGTGGCGGTATCTGAGGAATGGAACGGGCAGTCCCGGTTGACAGCCAACCGCACTCCGGTACCGGTGTCTGACGCAGAAGGTGTCGGGCGCACCCAGGACGGCACCGCACTGGAACAGCTCAAAGCCATTTGGGCAGATGCTTCGGACGAAGAGAAGAAGGCCTTTCTACGTTGGGCATTCGAATAATCCCGGGCCGGGCCTGTGGGCCCGGCTTTTTCACTATTTCTGATTAGTACTGCAGCCCACACCCCGGTTACCGTCTGAATTTGCCCAGCCCACCTTTTAATAGTTTTTCCACATAGGCCAGGACATCATCGGTCAAGTTGTGTTGTGGTTCCGGAAACTTCTCATGGCCCTGGTCGGGGCCCAGTTCTGCTGCTGCTTTCTCTATCGCTTCCAGGCTGTCATGTACCAGCTCCGGTAGCTGGTCGCTGTCGGCGACCACGTCCGGGCAAAGGGTGAAATTCAGGGTGAGCTGGCCCTGGTAGCTGACCGCGACAATTACCAGCCCAAGGCTGTCGAACAGGGGGGCGCTGTTGTACTGGCGCACCAAACGGGCACCTTGCAGGTACAGCGGTACCTGCGGACCCGGTACGTTGGTAATCGGCACATTGAACAGTGGCTGGTAGCGCTGTGCCACCTGCAGCTCGGAATACAGCCGGGCTGACAGTGCCAGCAGTGTTGATGGTAGCAGTTCGGTCAGCCGGTCCGCGGCTATGGCTTCACGGTAGGGCTCGGATTCGACCGCGTTACGGTGAATTCGCCGGATCCTGGCTGCCGGGTTGGGTTCTGCGGTGGCCAGGTCCAGCAACATGGCCGACATCTGGTTGCCGGTGGCCTTGCGAAGACTGCTGGAGCGAACCGAGATCGGTGTCATGGCGACCAGCGATGTTCTCGTTTCGATGTTCTGGTTGGCGAGGTATCGGGCCAAAGTTTCGGCGCACAGGCCGAGGACCACGTCGTTCAGGGTGACGTCCGCCAGAGAGCCTTTGATGGCTTTGAGCCGGGATAAGTCCACGCTGGTTGAGACAATTCGCCGGTTGGCAGTAATCTGCCGGTTGAAGGGGCTGTGGGGGGCGGTAAACAAGGGCAGCGGCAATGGCAGCTTGTGCAATTGCTTCTGGATCAGTCCCCGGGTTGTGGCTTCGGCGGCGTTATAGGCCAGCGAGGCCAGTTGCATCGGCGTTTTCAGCATGTTGGCGCCGGCCTGCAGGAACACCCGTTCCTCCGAAGGTTCCTGCCTTGGCAGCCAGGGGCGGGGTGGCGTGATGGTTCGGGGGCTGGGCGTGTACTCCAGCAGCTTGCCCATGATTTCTTCACCACTGAAAGCATCAATCGCCGCATGGTGCAGTTTGACGATCAGTGCAAACCCTTCTTTCTCGCCCTCGGGGTCGTCGATCCGGAAACCATCGACAAAGGTGATGTGCCAGAGCGGCCGGTCGCGTTTAAGTGGTTCCTCAAGAATTTTCGAGGCCAGTGACATCAGGCTGGCCTGCTTGCCGTGTTCACCCAGGTTCACATAGGCGAGGTGCCGCTCAATGCTGAAATCGGCATCGTCCACCCAATAGGGGCGGCCGAGCCGGAGAGGGATTTCTTTCAGTTTCTGGCGGAACAGAGGCACCACGTGGAGGCGGCTGCGCAGGTAGGCGACGAAGGTGCTGAACGCCAGCGGGTTAGACAGGCCGCTGGCATCAAACAGATAAACGCCGCCGATGTGCATCGGGGTGGTGTCTGATTCCAGATACAGGAACGAGGCATCCAGTTCCGACAGCTGACGCATGGAACGCACTCCTTGTGTTTCTCGTTGTACTCGGCTGACCAGTATACTCCAGACCGTGAATTCCCCGGTTGGCTCCGTTGCCTCAGGAATCCGCCGGCTTGAGCCACTGGCTCAGGCTCTGGTCTTCGCTCAGCCGGTTCCAGAACCACATCAGCGCCTTGCCTTTGTCTTCACTGTGCCGGGCCAGGTGGATGGCGATCGGGGGGCGTGGTTCATGTACGGCTTTCGTCACCAGCCGGCCCGCGGCCAGTGCCTCCCGGATGCGTGGCAAGGGCAGCCAGCCAACGCCGAGGCCCGCTTCCTGTATGGCGATTTTCTGGTCGATGTTGGTGACGGTCAAGGTTCGTTGGCGCCGGAAGATACCGGCATGGCCGGGGGGGAGCGCGCGGGAGGTATCGGCGGCGACGGCGGCGGGAAATGGGGCGATGTCGCTTTCTGTCAGGGGTTCTTCTGCCTGGGCCAGGGGGTGGCTGGCCGCCACGGCAAAGACGAACGGTATCTCCCCCAGTGGCTTGGTGGTAAAGCTTCCGGCGGGTTTGCTGAGCTGGTCTGCGCCAATCACCATGTCGACGCGCCGACTTTGCAGGGCGTCCCAGGCACCTGCAAAGACCTCCTCCACCACCTGCACATCCACCGGAACGCCCAGTTGGTAGAAAGCATCAATCGCCGGAAACAGGCACTGTGCCGGCAGCAGTGAGTTGAAGCCTATTCTCAGCCTTGTCTCCCAGCCCTGGGCTACCTGGCGGGTGGTGTGAGCCAGGTTTTCGGCGGCTTCAAGCAGGGAGCGGCCTTCCTCCAGCAGGTAACGACCGGCGGGCGTGAGTACGGCTTTGTGGCCGGTTCGGTCAAAGATACTGACATTGAGGTCTTCCTCAAGCTTCTGAACCGTGTAACTGATGGCCGAGGGAACCCGGAACAGTTCGCCGGCGGCACCGGCAAAACTGCCCTTGCGGTCGATAGCGTCCAGCACTTTGAGTGCGTCGATGGTAATGGCTGTATGCATGTTCGAATAATCTGAAAGTGTTTGCCAGAAATGCTTGCTATCAGCGTAGCAGCACAGCCGTTAGCCTGTCTTCATTAATTCAAAGCAGGGACAGGCTCCAGAACATTTGCTCAGGGAAAATGTTTTGGTGGCTGACCTCATAGGAGGGCATTTATGGGCTTGTTGGTTGATGGCCAGTGGCACGATCAGTGGTATGACACAGATAAAACGGGCGGCAAGTTTGAGCGCGAAGCGGCGCGGTTCCGGAACTGGGTAACCGCTGACGGCTCCGCCGGGCAAGCGGGAGAGGGTGGTTTTCCTGCGGCGAGTGGCCGGTATCACCTGTATGTGTCCATGGCCTGCCCCTGGGCCCACCGCACACTGATTTTCCGTAAGCTCAAAGGTCTGGAGAAACACATTTCGGTGTCTGTCGTGCACCCGGACATGGTGGAAAACGGCTGGGAATTCCGGCCCGGTAGCAAAGATCATCAGGACGACTTGTATAATTCCGACTTCATGCACCAGATCTATACCCTTGCCGCCCCGGATTATTCAGGCCGAGTGACGGTGCCGGTGTTGTGGGACAAAGAGCGCGAAACCATTGTCAGCAATGAATCAGCCGACATCATCCGGATGTTCAATTCCGCCTTTGATGGCCTTGATGGCGTCAATAACGAACTGGATTTCTACCCGGAAAGCCTGCGTGGTGACATCGAGGCGGTGAATGAGCGGGTTTACCACACGGTGAACAACGGTGTTTACAAAGCAGGGTTCGCGACTGCGCAGGACAAGTATGAGGAGGCCTATCAGGCCCTGTTTGACTCCCTGGACTGGCTGGAAGAAAGGCTGGCGGAGAAGCGGTATCTCACCGGTAACCAGCTAACCGAGGCCGATTGGCGCTTGTTCACCACGCTGATACGGTTTGATGCGGTGTATTACAGCCACTTCAAATGCAATCGCCAGCAGATCCGGGATTATCCGAGCCTGTCCGGTTATTTGCGGGAGCTGTATCAGGTGCCGGGCGTGGCAGAGACGGTGGATATTCGCCAGATCAAGCAGCACTACTACGTGAGCCAGCGCACCATCAACCCCACCCAGATCGTGCCGGTGGGGCCGGAGCTGGATTTTAGTTCGCCGCATGGGCGTGATGGTTTGAACTGAGCTTACTGAGAAGTAAGCGCGCGGGGCTGGTAGGGCTTTCCAAAACCGTGCGGAGCCAGGGATGGCGGAGCTCGAGCGGGACAGGGAGGTCTTTACAGCGTGTTTTGGAAAGCCCTACCAGCCCCGCGTGCGGAAGTCTGGCAACTCAGCTGACCCGGGCTACCGCCACTTCGGTCAGTAGTTCCAGCGCCTGCCGGTGCTCAGAGCCCGGCAGGCAAGCCAGCAGGTCTCTCGCGATCTGCGCCTGCTCTTTTGCCTTTGTCATGGTGTATTCAATAGCGCCGGACGCCTTCACAATCTCCAGTACCTTCGGCAGGTCGTCCAGCCCGCCTTTGCGGATGGCGTGGCGAATCAGTTGCCTTTCCTCTTCACCGCTGTTGGCCATGGCGTAGATCAGCGGTAGGGTGGTTTTGCCTTCCGCCAGGTCGTCTCCCACGTTCTTGCCCATGGCTTCGGCATCGCCCAGGTAATCCAGTACGTCGTCCACCAGCTGGAATGCCAGGCCCAGGTGCTTGCCGTAGTCTTTCAGGGCGGCTTCCTGTTCCGGGTTCGCTCCGGCCAGCAGTGCGCCG
>JAJUKC010000047.1 GCA_029264995.1 Marinobacter sp.
CTTCATGTCGAAGGACACCAACGCCAACACCATCACCCACTATGTGGGCACCACGCTCAAGCATGTGAAGCGAGTGGTCAAGGCGCTGGAAGAAGAGTTTCCGAATGCCGAAGTCAGCACCCGCAAGGTGGCCCTGGTGTCTGCCATTGGCAGTGATATGAAGGTGCCTGGCATTCTTGCCCGTTCGGTAAAATCACTGGCTGACAAGGACATCAGCGTGCTGGCGATCCACCAGTGCATGCGCCAGGTGGATATCCAGTTTGTGATTGATGAAGACAAATACGACCAGGCGATTGTGGCCCTGCACGGGGCGCTGATTGAGCCCCATAACCACGAATACGCCATCGTGGCGGCATCAACCACCGCCGGCTAGGAATTACCCACAGGCGGAACCGGTCGCTTCGCCTGTGGGTAATGGAGGAGTCTTGCCTCCAGATCGGGCGCCCGGTCGGCCGTCTCACAACCTGTGAGGTTTCATGGCCGGGCGTGACCGATCCCTTCCTCTCACTGTCATAGCATTCCCATGTCGGACCTGATTCAGGATGCCAATGTTGGTCTGATCAAGGCTGTGGAGCGCTACGACCCGGGCAAGGGCTTCCGGTTCTCCACCTATGCCTACTGGTGGATCAGTGAAGAGGTGCGCCGCTGCCTGCAGCGGGGTGTGCGTGTGGTGCATACGCCGGAGAATGTGGTGGAGGAGATCCGCCAGTTGCATGGCAATGGTCCAGTAGATTCCCCCCATAAAAGCGAGAATACCGGCACTGTAGATATAGAACCACGCCAGAATGGCAACGCTGTTGGCTGGCATCAGGAACAGGCCAGCGGTGCCAAGAATGAAGGGAATCAGGCCGGCAATGCCGACCAGAACAGCCAGGCGAGCAACTGAGATCACGACTTCTGCCTCTGTACCTGTATCCGCATGGGTTCGATGTCTGCCGGCGCCATACCGACCATTTCATGGTACGCCGAGGGGGGCACCACCTGGGTTTCCCGGATGGTGTAGCCGGAGAGGGTGTCCTGGATCTGCCAGGCACTGCGGAACAGCCGGGTCTGCCCCTTATGATCGGACAGCACCTTCATGCCTTCCGGGCCATGCAGGCGTGCCATGTACTGTTGGCCCTCCAGGGAGAGGATCTCCAGAAGGCTCGATCACCGGTTGTTCCAGGTTTTTGAGTTCGTCGAGGGTAATGCGCACCGTAAAGCTCCCGAAATGGCGTGTCTGGGGAACTTACGACCAACCGGCCCGGTAAGATCATTGTGCCAGTTGTTGGCACTCGGCGTGGGCATGGCAGGTCACCAGATGATCATTGACCATGCCGGTGGCCTGCATGAAGGCGTAGACAATGGTGGGGCCCACAAAATTAAAGCCCGCTTTCTTCAGGGCCTTGGACATGGCTTCGGATTCCGGGGTGGTGACGGGAATCTCAGCCAGTGCCTGCCACCAATTCTGGATTGGCCGGCCGTCGACGAATTGCCACAGAAACTCCGAGAACGAGATGCCTTGATCCCTCAGAGCCAGGAAGCATCGGGCATTGCGGATAATGGAATGGACTTTCAGGCGATTCCGGATGATTCCCGGGTCTGCCAGCAGGCGGGCGATATCGTCCTCATCAAAGCGGACAATCTGCTCCGGGTCAAAGCCGGCGTAGGCCTGGCGGTAGCTTTCCTGCTTGCGAAGGATGGTAATCCAGCTTAGACCGGCTTGCTGTCCGTCCAGGCAGAGTTTCTCGAACAGCGCCTGATCGTCGTATTCGGGGCGCCCCCAGACAGTATCGTGGTAGTGCACGTACAGTGGATCGGTGCCGCACCAGGGGCAACGGCCGGTGGTCTGGGGCATGGTGGCCTCGCTAGGGTCGGGCTCTGATCAGCCGGTGAAACAGTGGCTCCCAGGTAAGGTCGAGGCTGGGAGCCGGCTCCAGATTGTAGTCATCCGGCGGTGGTTCCAGCAAGGTAATCTCCGGCCAGAGACTGGTGTTATCCGGGCTGCCGTCGCAGGGATAAACCAGGGTGACCAGAAAGCCCTCGGCATACAGACAACTGGCCTGCCAGTGTCGGTCCGGCTGATCCCCGTACAGCTCGAAATTCTTGCGCACTTCCAGAGTTTGCAGGTTGCCGGCGATGCCCCGCCCGGTTGCCTTCAGCCAGGCTTCCTTCAGGGTCCAGGTCTTGAGAAAGCTGAATGGATCGTCCGCCTTCAGCAGCCATTCCTGCTCAACGGGAGTGAACCAGCGTGTCGTCACTCTGGCCCAGTCTGGCCGGCGCTGGCTTGGTTCCAGATCAATCCCCAGGGCGCCCCGGCCGGTGGCGCAGGCGGTCAGTCCCTGGCTGTGGCTCAGGGACAGGTGCCAGCCCTGCGGGCTGGCGGAGGCAACGGGCCGTCCCGGTACCGGATTACAGCTTGCCGGAGCCTCACCACTGGCCCGGGCCAGGGCCTGGCGAATCAGCCAGCGGCTGGTCAGGTATTCTTGGCGCCTGGGCCCTTCCAGGCGCGCCAGGGTTTCGCCTTCATCGGCGGTCATCCAGGCCGGAGCCTGAGACAGGTTCCGGTTAATCTGGTGGCATAGCCAGATTGCCGGCCGGTCAGGGTTGCAGTCGTTGGATTGTCCAGCCATCGCCCTCTCTCACGTACTCAAATCGATCGTGAAGCCGGCTCGGCCTTCCCTGCCAGAATTCGATTCGCTCCGGAACCACCCGGTACCCGCCCCAGAAACTGGGAAGCGGAATTTCTCCGGAACTGAATTTGCGCTTCATCTCCGCGACTTTTTGCTCCAGCAGGCCTCGGGACGTAATGACCTGACTCTGCTCTGAAACCCAGGCGCCAATCTGGCTGCCCCTGGGCCGGGACGAAAAATAGCGCAGGGATTCCGCCTTGCTGACCTTTTCGACCGCACCCTGAATACGCACCTGCCGGTTCAGGCCAATCCACGGGAACAGCAGGGCGGCCCGGGGATTCTCCTGAAGCTCCTGAGCCTTGCGACTGCCGTAATTGGTGTAAAACACGAATCCCTGGTTGTCGAAATACTTCAGCAGCACGGTTCTGAGATCGGGCATGCCATCGGCACCGGTGGTGGCCAGTGACATGGCATTGGGCTCCAGAATGCCCGCCGTTCTGGCATCCTCGAACCAGGTCTGGAACTGCTGCACCGGATCTTCGTTCAGGTGTTCCCGGTCCAGCCCTTCGCTTTCGAAATCCCGACGCATATCGCCGATATCCATACTGCTCGTCTCCGTTGATCAACACAGGGAGTCATACGTCAGCGAAGCATATCGGGTTCGGTGGCCGCTGTCAGGTTTCGTGTCTGGTCTGGTGAATTCGCTGACAAACACCGTACACGGGCGCTATGCTTGCACCATGGCCGGCTACGGTGCCGTGGGCAGATAAAGGGAGAGACTTGTGGCAGAGAAAGAGGCGGAGAATAACCAGGTAGCAAGCCGCCGGGTGGTGAGTCGCCGGAAGAGCCATCTGGTCAGGAACCTGCTGATCGCATTGGGAATGTTGCTGGGCCTGTATGCCCTGGCAGGCTTCCTGGCTCTGCCCTGGTGGCTGGAGCGGTCGCTGCCGGAACAGCTGGACCAGCGCATGGGCTGGCAGGCTGAGGTGGAGCGCGTCCGGTTCAACCCGTTTTCCTTCAGCCTGGAAGCAGACGCCTTTTCTGCAAAGGATGCAGATGGGGAGCCGGTGACGGCGTTTGACCACCTGCGGGTGAATCTCAGTTTCCTCAATTTGCTCCGCGGTATCATCGGGTTTGAAGAAATCCGTCTGGTGGAGCCGGACGTTCGTCTGGATCTGCTGCAGGACTACGACATCAATTATGCCCGGGACTGGCGCAGTGCCAATCCTGAGAGTGAGGACGCGACCCAGACTGAAACCGCCGAGAAGGGTAATCCGCCCAGGCTGTATTTCCAACAGGTGACCATTGACGGCGGTGAACTGCTGTTCCGCGACTTCTCCCAGGGCGGCGACCCTGCCGAGTTCCGGGTTGCGCCGCTGGATCTGACCCTGAACGACCTGGCCACCTGGCCCCGGGAAGGCAGCGACAGCCAGTATTCTGTGATGGCCGCCCTGGGTGAGCAGGTGATTGAATGGGATGGGGAATTAAGCGTTACCCCGCTGTACTCCGCAGGGCGGCTCCGGCTTTCCGGGCTTCGCCATGATACTCTCGCCCACTTCCTGGCTCCCTATCTGCCGTGGCAGCTGCGCGATGGCACCGTTACCCTGGAATCCCGCTATGAACTGGCCGGTGGCGATCGCTTTGAACTGATCACTTCCGATGGCAACGTCACCATCCAGCAACTGGCGCTGGCGCTGTCGGCTGCAGATGACCAGCCTGCCCTGGCCACCGAGACCATTGCCGTTCAGGGCATTGGCTTCGATCTGACGGCCCGGGAGGCCACCGTTGGCATGGTGTCGATCGAGCAACCGTCGCTGGCTGCGTCCCGGAATGCCGAGGGTGAGGTGGATTGGCAGGCGTCTCTGGCAACCGCCGGAACCGATCAATCCGAAACCTCGGAGCCGGCGTCTGATTCGGGCGAGCTATTCCGCTGGTCGGTCCAGGGTGTCGAGTTGTCCGGCGGCCAGGTGCGCTGGCGGGATCAGGTGCCGGAAACAGACGCCGACATTGCCGTGAATAATCTGGCCATTACAATGGGTGGCCTCTCCCACCGCCTGGATGAACCGGTTTCCTACGATGTCTCCGCGGAACTCGGCACCGGTGGCCGGGTGACCGCCATTGGCCAGCTGACTCCGGCGCCGTTTACCTTTGAGGGCGCCTTGTCCGGCAGCGACATCCTGTTGCCCGTTATCCAACCCTATGTTGCCGATGCCGCAAACCTGGAGCTGGTGGACGGGCGCCTGGGTTTCGATGGCAATCTGGACCTGGACGCCCAGGATGAACCCCTGACCGGAACCTTCAGTGGCACCGCAGAAATTGCCGGGCTGGCCACGAGGCTACCGGGCAATGGCGGGGAGCTGGTGTCCTGGGAGTTGCTGCGCCTGGCGCCGGTGGAGTTCAACCTTAATCCCGCCCGCCTGGAGATCGGTACCGTGACCCTGAACAGCCCGGCGGTTAACGTCATCCGTGCCGCCGACGGCCTGCATAATCTGCAGCAGATTATTCAGAATGGCGGGGCCTCCGAGGCCGAAGACAGCGCAACGGAGCCGTCGGAAGCCTCGGAGCCAGGCTTTATTTTCCGCATTGGCGAACTGGTGGTGGAGCAAGGTTCCATGGCCTACACCGACCGCACGCTGGAGCCGCCCTTCAGTACTGCGTTCCAGGAACTCACGGGGTCGGTGACCGGCATCAGCAATGTCCCTCCGCAACAGGGTCGGGTGGCGATCAGCGGCCAGCTGGCCGGTGTGGCACCGGTTCGTTTTGACGGAACCCTGGGCGCTCTGGGCACCGAAGAGCCCAGCAACCTGAAACTCACCATGAAAGACATGGCGTTGCCGGTCCTGTCACCCTATTTTGGCCGCTATCTGGGGTATTCGGTGGACAGCGGCAAACTGGAACTGACGCTGGACTACCAGATAACCGGTACCCGGCTTGAGGCTTCCAACGAAGTGATCCTGGACCGGATGCAACTGGGCTCTGCGGTGGCCAGCGAACAGGCCATTAACGCCCCGGTCAAGCTGGGTCTGGCTCTGCTCACAGATCGTGACGGCGTGATCGAAGTTAAGCTGCCCATTCAGGGTGATATGTCAGACCCGGAATTCAGCGTTGGCCAGATTGTCATGCGGGCGTTCGTGAACCTGTTGGTGAAAGCGGCCGCCTCACCGTTCAGTATGCTGGGCTCGCTGGCAGAAATGGCGGGCTTCAGCAGCGAAGAGCTGGGCCAGGTCAGCTTTGTCCCCGGCAGTGTGCAACTGGCGGATAACGAGGCCGAGAAACTGTCCGCGCTGGCCCAGGCCTTAAGAGAACGTCCGGAGCTTCTGCTCAACATCCGTGGTGCCGTCGCCCCTGAGGCTGATGCCCTGGCGTTGCTGAAAGCTCAGATGCAGGCCCGTGGCGAGACCGTCACCGGTGAAGCCTGGGAGCAGGCGCAGCAGGCCTGGCGCAATGGCGAGCGAAGCCTGCCCCCGGAAGCGCTCGGGCGTCTGGCCTCGGAGCGAGGGGTAACGGTTCGTCAGGTGCTGACGGCGACGCATGAGGTGTCGGACAGCCAGCTGTTCCTGCTGGATCCGGCCCGTGATGCGCCGGTTGATGACCAGGGCAATGTGACGGTCCGGTTTACCCTGGACGTTCGTTGAAGCGGAATACACGGAGTTCCCCAGCCATGATTGATAGCCCGGGCCGAAAGGCCAGCCATTTCTTTGCCTATGTATCGCGCCTGCGCTGGATCAAACGCTGGGGCCTGATGCGCAACGCCATTGATGAAAACGTGGCCACCCATTCCTGGGAGGTGGCTACGGTCGCCCATGCCCTGGCCCTGATTCGCAACCGGCATTTTGCCGGAACGGTCAATGCAGACCGTGTTGCCGCCGCGGCGCTTTACCACGATGCTACCGAAGTGATTACCGGGGATATGCCCACCCCGGTGAAATACCATTCCCGGGTGATGCGGGAGGCATTCGGCGATATCGAGCACAAGGCCGAAGCTGAATTGCTGGCGCTGTTGCCGGAAGACCTGCGGGATGATTTCTCTCCCTATGTGCGGGAATCTCGTCTGGGGCCGGAAGAAAAGGAACTGATCAAGGCGGCGGACCGGCTCTCGGCCTGGCTGAAATGCCGCGCTGAACTGCGCGCCGGCAACCCGGAGTTCGGCCCCGCGGAGCAGCAGATCCGGGCGCGCCTGGAAGCGGATGGCCTGCCGGAAGTGCAGTACTTTCTCGAGGTGTTTGCACCCGGGTATGACCAGCCCCTGGATAACCTGCTGGGTTGATTGGAGGACTGGCTCTGGTGCCGGGCTCGCCAGGAGTCCAGTGCCATAGGTTTGCCTCTGGTGGCTCTCTAAAGTGGCGAATCACCAAAGCGCTGCTTTACTGAAAGACCACAACAAGAGGTTCCCGCCATGAAAGATCTGAACAACAAGGTGGCTGTCGTCACCGGTGCTGGCTCTGGTATCGGCCGATCCCTGGCCAAATCCCTCGCGGCCCGGGGCTGTCGGCTGGCTCTTTCCGATGTTAACGAGGCGGGGCTGGCGGAAACCGCTGCCGGCCTGGACGGTGCCGAGGTGAAAACCTACCGCCTGGATGTCTCCGACCGGGACGCCATCTACGCCCACGCCGCGCAGGTCCGTAAGGATTTTGGCCAGGTTAACCTGATTATCAACAACGCCGGTGTGGCCCTCTCTGCCACTGTGCGGGAAATGACCGACGACGACTTCAAATGGGTGATGGACATTGATTTCTGGGGTGTTGCCCACGGTACCCGGGCGTTTCTGCCGTACCTGATCGAATCCGGCGATGGCCACGTGGTGAACATTTCCAGCGTGTTTGGTCTGATCGGCGTGCCCAAGCAAAGCGCCTACAATGCTGCCAAGTTTGCGGTGCGCGGGTTTACCGAGTCCCTGCGCCAGGAAATGAAACTGGAGAATCAGCCGGTTCAGGTTAGCTGTGTGCACCCCGGTGGCATTCGCACCAACATTGCCAATGCCGCGCGCATGGGCAAATCTGAAAACGCCGAGGCCCAGCGCAAGGGCTTCGACAAGCTGGCCATGACCACTCCGGACAAGGCGGCTGAAATTATTGTTAAAGGCATCCTCAAAAACGAATCCCGTATTCTGGTGGGGCCGGATGCCTGGGGCATTGACGCCATCAACCGGCTGCTGGGCTCGGCCTATCAGCCCCTGGTAGAGCGATTCTCCCGCAAGAACCTGTATATCTGAAGGCTCGCGGCAACCGGATCTCCGCCGGCTGGTTGTTTTACAGCCAGCGGAGACCGACTATACTCTCTGGTTGATCCAGGGAAGAGTCAGCATGAATACGTCAAAGCATCCGGATCTGGGCACGGCATTGGAACAAAGCCGCTCAGGACTCCGGGATAACCACCGTCGCTCACTTACCAGGCTGTTGTTTCTGGTAACCGGCTCTGCGCTGGTGGTTTTTGCCTGTCTGCAATTTTTCAACGGTTATCCATGGGTGGCGCTAGCCGAACTGCTGGCCAGTGGGCTGCTGTTCTACGGTGTGTTTTGCCTGAAAACCACGGCTCACCTGCAACAGTGGATCTACGCCTATCTGGTGTCGCTGTTTTCATTTTTCATCGTCATCATGCTGTTGCCGGAGGCCTCTATTGCGGCCTTTGTCTGGGTGCTGATGATGCCGGTTCTGGCGTACCTGTTGCTCGGCAAGCACGAGGGCATGATTTTGAGCGTGCCCTTTATGTTGGTGGGCGGGGTGGTTTACTACTTCTTCCTCGGCGATGTGGGTTCTGCGCACCGGATGATTGATCTGCTCAACATGGTTCTGTGCGGTGCCCTGATGCAGGTATTCATGCACATGTACGAGGTGCGCCGGGAGGAGGCCGAGCAACGGCTGGTCGATATGGCCCAGACCGATGCCCTGACCGGGCTGGCCAATCGCTCCAATTTCCAGTCAACACTGGCCCGGACCATTGCCGAGTGTGAGCGCAGTGGAACCGGTTTTGCCCTGGTGATTATGGACATCGACCATTTCAAGCTGGTGAACGATACCCTTGGCCACGATGCCGGTGATTACGTGTTGAGGAACATCGGCCAGTGCCTGACCGAGCGGTTGCGCACCACCGATTTTGTCGGCCGGCTGGGCGGCGAGGAATTTGGCCTGATTCTGCGTGATGTGAAGCCCGGGGATGCCTTTGAGCTGATGGACGAGTTGCGGGAGCGCATTGCCCGGCGGGAACTGAAGTACGGCGAGGCGGGTATCCGCGTGACCGCCTCGTTTGGCATTGCCCAGTGGCCGGAGCACGGCAGGGAAGCGGAAACGCTGTTCTGTGTGGCAGACCGTTGTCTCTACAGCGGCAAGCGGGCAGGCCGTAACCGTGTGGCGCCCGCCGGTGCCGGACAGCCTCCGAAAACCGCCGGTTCCGTGGCTGGAGGTCTCGGTTGATTCGGGTATCCTACGAAATCAAGGCTGAGGATACCGCCAACCATGTGTGAACTGCTGGCCATGAGCGCCAACACCCCGACCGATCTCTGTTTCAGCTTTACCGGCCTGACCCGCCGTGGCGGTGACACCGGCCCACACAAGGATGGCTGGGGCGTCGCTTTCTATGAAGGTAAAGGGGTGCGCTGTTTTCACGATGCCGATGCCAGTGCCTCCTCGCGCATTGCCGAAGTGGTGCAGACCCATCCCATCAAGAGTGAAGTGGCCATCTGTCACATACGCCAGGCCAATGTGGGTGATATCTGCCTGGCCAACACTCACCCGTTCATTCGCGAGCTCTGGGGCCGCTACTGGGTCTTCGCCCATAACGGCCAGCTGTCAGGATTTACCGCGGCGCCCGGCTTCTACGAGGCCGTTGGCAGCACCGACAGCGAAGCCCTGTTCTGCGATATCCTGAACCACCTGCGCAGTCATTGCGATCGAGACACCGCCACCGAGCAGGTGGTGGAGCGTTTGGTGCAGCTGTCCCGGAACTACGCCCGCCAGGGGGTATTCAACCTGCTTCTAAGCAACGGCGACTGGCTGTTTACCTTTTGCACCACCAAGATGGCCAGTATTACCCGGCGGGCGCCGTTTGGCCCCGCCCGCCTGAAAGATGCCGACGTTACCGTAGATTTTGAATCGGAAACCACACCCAACGACATTGTCAGCGTGATCGTGACCGAACCCCTCACCAGCGACGAAACCTGGGATATTTACAAGCCGGGTGAATGGCGTTTGTGGCGACAAGGCGTTGTGGTGATGCAGGGCTCGGAATTGTGACCCAGTTCCGGTGGGGCGCCAGACACTCAACCCTTTGACCGATGGCCGGCCGAGGCACGGCCTTTAGCATTTTGTTCTGAACACAGGAAAGCGGTATCAGAACAACAAAGGGAATGACCCATGCCTGCCTCTCATCTGTCTGCGGCGATTTCTCCCGGATATGAGCCTGCTCCCTCTTTTTTCACAAGAGGTTGCTGATGAAGCCCGGAATGGTAGCGATGCAGCGGACTGGATCGCAGCCATGCACGATTACTGCAGCGTGCGCCGATTGCCGTTCTTGTACTGGGGCGCGATGTAGTCCTGGATCTGCTCCTTGAAACGACCGATCAGCTCGCTGTTGTCCTTGCCCCAGGGATGGAAGCCGGGCTTGAAGTACTCCAGCCAGGTCGGGATCAGACTGGAGAACGCGCCGTTTTTGCCCCACATGCGCCACATACCTTTGGCGGCGTCCTTCACGGAGAAATGGCTGCGGTCCTTCAGGGCCATGCGGCCGGTGTACCAGGTGCCGACAATGCCCAGGGCCACGGTGCTGAAGACCTGGTAAAACGCCCGCTCGGCATAGGTGCCGCCAGCCTGAAGGAAAACGTCATAAGCAACGGCCTTATGCTCGGTTTCCTCAATGGCATGCCACACCCACAGCGGGCGCATGGATTCGTGCATGTCTTCGCGGATATCGTCACGCTCCAGCAGCATGTCGGCCATCATGGCGGTGATGTGCTCCAGGGCGCAGGTAATGGCCAGTTGGTGGCGTTTGGGCAGCTTTCGTGCCACGTCCAGAATCACTTTCAGATCCCGCTCCATCTCTTCTACCGGCATGCCCTGGTCGCGGACATGCTGGTTCATGGCGATGTGCTCGAGCGAGTGCATGGCTTCCTGGCCGATGAAACCGCGCACGTCCTCTTTCAGCTTCTTGTCCTGGATCTGGTCTCGAAACGCCCGGACCGAGTCCACAAAAAACTGCTCACCCTCGGGAAACAAAACAGACAGGGCGTTCATGGTATGACTGATCAGATAGTTGTTATCCACCCAGTATCTGGGGACTTGTTCGCCAAACTCGAAACCCATGCGCTGGGGTTTGATGGAGACATTGTCCGGGGTATGGGAGGCCTTGCCCGGTTTGTTCGTTTGTGTGGTGGTCAGCATGGTTCTACTCCTTTGCGACGGAACGCTTTGGCTGATGTCATGGAGCCAGTGTGGCGGAGTCAATCCGGATACTGAATGCGCGAAGGGGACGGGCATCGTCCACAATGGGACAGGGGATTGGCCCGGGCGACAGTGGACTCAGGGCAGTGGGCCCCACTGTGGCGGCAATCGGGTTCTGATAGAGTCAGAAACACGATAAATATCAATCAGGGACACACTATGGCAGCTACCGGTGCAGACAACGAGCGGCAAATGTTGGGGTTGTTCCTGGTGCCCGGGGTGTACCTGCGGGTACTGGCTGAAACCGTGCGTCAACTGGGTTACAACGACCGTCAGCTTTATCAGGGCCTGGATTTCACACATGAAGACCTGAAAGCCAATGACAGCCGGGTGTTCGTCACTGACGCGACGGTGATGGCGCAGCGGGCGCTGGAAATGGCCGGCAAGGAAGGCCTGAGCTTCCTGCTGGCGAGAGAGTTGCGGCTGACCATCCATGGCACCCTTGGGTTTGCGGCGCTCACCAGCCCGACCTTTGAGGGTGCGCTGGATTCCGTGCGTCGTTACCTCCAGCTGCGGGCGCCCTTTCTGAGCATGAAGCAGTCCATCGCCGGCGACAAAGTCCTGGTGCAGCTGTGCGCGGAGTTTGCGTTGCCGCCTATCTCCGAGTTTCTGGCCGAGACGGTCAGCGCCACGTTGATTCTGCTCACTGAACAACTGCTCGACCGGAGCGATGCCGAGGCCCGGGGTTTTGCCCTGGAAGAGGGTAAATTACCGGGCGTGTCGGTACACCTGCGGGGCCCTGAGCCAGCCTATTACCGGCGGTTTGCCGCCCAGTTGCCGGTCCGTTTCGAGTTTGGCCAGCCCGAGGAAATGCTGATTTTCCCCCGCAAGCTGCTGGACGTGCGCATGCGCCTGGCGGATGCTGAAGCCTCCCGGATGGCCCGGGACCAGTGTGAATTCGAGTTGCAGAAGGCGCTCAAGGAGCAGGGCGACATCGTGCTGGCGATTCGCAATATGCTGCGGATGACCCCAGGCCCCTTGCCCTCCCTGGAGGCCATGGCCGAGCGCTTCTGCGTGTCTTCCCGCACCCTGAAGCGGCGGTTGGCGGATCGGGACACCAGTTATCGGGAGATTGTCGAGGCCGTGCTGAAAGATCGGGCCATCCAGTTGCTGCGCTACACCAATCAGTCAGTCAGCGAGATTGCCTATGAACTGGGCTATGCCGATCTGTCCAATTTCAGCCGTGCTTTCCGCAAGTGGACGGGTAAATCCGCCAGTGAGTTTCGCGAGGACGGGCCGGACCCGGCACCGGATCTGGGGCCCTGAGCGCCGTTTGTGATTCCGGCGTTCGCCCCCATAATGATCTAGTGTCCCGCCTGTGGTGACACCCCAAATCCAACTGTGAACAGGAAGAACGCCGCAATGATCGAAAGACCCGACACCCACAGCAAGCTGATCGGCTACCTGCTCTGGATATTCGGATTCCTGGGTTCGCACCGTTTCTATTACGGCAAGCCGGTGACCGGCACCATCTGGTTCTTTACTCTGGGGCTGCTATTCATAGGCTGGATTATTGACCTGTTCCTGATTCCGGCCATGGACAAGGAAGCGGATTACCGGTTCCAGGATGGCCAGATCAGCTACAACATCAGCTGGATACTGCTGACCTTCCTGGGGGTCTTCGGGGTGCACCGGATGTATATGGGCAAATGGCTCACCGGCATCCTGTACCTGCTCACCGGCGGCCTGTTTTTCATCGGTGTGCTGTACGATTTCTGGACCCTGAACAGCCAGATTTCCGAGCGCAATCGCGCGGATCAGCTGGCCTGATCAAAGCCCCGCGTCACGCTCCAGCTCTGCCAGGCCCTGCTCCAGGTAGTCCAGCATCCGTTGCAGGCTGGGCAGGGTCCGGCGACAGCCAATCAGGCCGAACTCCACCTGGTCGTTATAGCTGGTCAGTGTCATGTTCAGGGCCAGCCTGTCCATATCGATAGACACCGGATACATGCCCTCCAGTTTCGCCCCGTTCCAGTACAGGGGCCTGGATGGCCCGGGGACATTGGAAATCACCACATTGAAGGTCTGCCACTTGGGCGCCAGTCCAGTCAGCAGATGGAAGGCCGCCGGCGCCAGAGTCAGGGCCGTGTAGTTGACGATTTCCTCCGGGCTCATTTGCCGGTAGCGCTGCTTGGCTTCTTCCATGCCGTGGTGAATTTTTAATAGTCGTTCGCCGGCCTCGTGCACATCGGTGTGAAGATTCGCCAGGATGACACCCACCTGGTTGCCCCCGGAACTGTCGTCCCGGCGCAGCGACACCGGCACAAAGGCCACCAGTGGTTTCTCCGGCAAGGCATCCTGATTCATCAGATAGGTACGCAGAGCCGCTGCGCACATGGCGGTCACGACATCGTTGACCGTGGTGCCGTAGGCCTCGCACACGGCCCGAATCCTTTTTAGGCACCAGGACTGGGCGACGAAACGACGGGAACCGGTGATTTTCTGGTTCAGCACGCAGCGCGGGGCATGGAAAATGGAGTCGTAGGCCGGATCCTTCCGGGCCTGATTGATGGTTTTCAGCAACTCCTTTGCCACGGTGGGAATGGTGCCGAGCTGGCGGCCCGACAGCCCCAGCAAATGGGCGACACTGCGCCAGAGCGAGTGCCCGCCATGCTCGCTCGTATCCCGGGACAGGCACGGCAGATCCCAGATTGGCGGCATGCCCTGTTCATCCGCGTTCTCGCTCAGCATCCGGGTGGCCATGCGCATGGCCGAGACACCGTCCACCAGGGAATGGTGAACCTTGGTGTAGAGCGCAAACTGCCGGTCTTTCAGGCCTTCGATCAGGTGCACTTCCCACATGGGGCGCTCCCGGTCCATCAGGTGCGAATGCTCCGCCGATACGAACGACAACAGCTCCCGAATACGCCCGGGTGTGGGCAGCGCCTCGAAGCGGAAATGATGCTCAAGGTCCAGGTGCTCATCCTCCACCCATACCGGCTGGCCCAGGCGATAGCTCAGGCGCTGGTTAAAGGGGGCGGTCACCTCCGTCTTCTGCCGAAGCTGGTTTGCCAGCTGCGCGACATAGTCGTCCGGCGCGCCTTCGGGGAAGGAAAACAGCTGGAGGCCGCCCACATGCATGGGCTGCTGGCGTTTTTCCAGCCAGAGAAAGAGCTGGTCAGTGGGATTCAGGGGCGTCACGGGGCAATCCTTGTTCCTGGTTTATGCCCCGATACTACCCCACTCCGAGCGGGTAAAAATTGGCTTTGGTAACAGCACCACCAAAAAGCCCGGCGAAAAGACTATTGTGCATCTCCACGCAGCGCTTTGACCTTTTGTTCCAGACGCTCGGCACTGGCCTCGTGGGGCGAGACCGGGAGACCAGCCAGCAGATGAATCCGGGACCAGAACCGCCGTGGCCAATGGCTGAAGGCCGGCCCGCCACAATGGCTGAAAAAGCTGCCCCAGAGGCCGCGCAGTGCCATTGGCACCACCGGTACCGGGCGCCGGGCCAGAATCATGTCGACACCGGGCTTGAAGGTATCGACCTCGCCGTCTTTGGTGAGTTTGCCTTCCGGGAAAATACAGACCACATGGCCGGCTGCAAGTTCTTCATCAATGCGGTCGAAAGCGGCTTCGTAAATCTCCGGCACCTTTGATTTCGGACCAATGGGGATAGCCTTGGCCAGGCGGAAGAAACCGCCCATGACCGGTGTCGCGAAAATGTTGTGATCCATCACGAAGCGGACGGGCCGCCGCACCGCGCCGGCGATCACCAGGGCATCCATGTAGGAGACATGGTTGCACACCAGTAGTACGGGGCCCTGCTCGGGTATCCGGTCCAGGTTGTGGTGCGTGACCCGATAAATCGTGTGGGACAGGACCCAGATCACAAAGCGCAGGGCAAAGTCCGGTACCTGCTGGTACACATAGGCCGCCACCATGAGGTTCATGATCGACAGCACCAGGAAGAACTCGGGAATAGTGAGCCCGAACAGGCCGAGCATGAGCATGCCCAGCAGCGCGCTGACCACCATAAACAGAGCGTTAAAAATGTTCAGGGCGGCGATCACCCGGGCCCGGGTGGCCGGTGGTGTTTCCTGCTGGACATAAGCATACAGCGGCACGATAAACAGACCGCCAAAGATACCGATCGCCAACAGGTCAATGGCGACCTGGCGATAATGGGGGTCGGTTATGATCAGCCACCAGTCTGAGGGAATCGGCTGCTCCGGCATATTGAAGAACAGATCAATGCCGAAGAAACTCAGGCCAATGGACCCGATGGGCACGATCCCCAGTTCAATCTTGTGGCCGGACAGCCGCTCGCAGGCAATGGAACCGGCGGCGATGCCGATGGTGAAAATCGCCAGCAGCAAGGTGACAACCGTTTCGTCACCCATCAGGTGAGTCTTGGCGAAGTTCGGAAACTGGGTCAGATAGGCAGCACCCAGAAACCAGAACCAGGATATCGCCATGATGCTCAGGAACACATTGTGATTGTCCCGGGCAATGGCCATCAGTTTCCAGGTTTCCTGCAGCGGCCGGAAACGAATACGCAGATCCGGCGCTGCCGCCTCGGCCCTGGGAATCCGCCAGGCGGCCACCAGGCCAATCACCGCCAGCACCGCAACGGCGATGGCAATCACGGGGCCGGGAGCCGCAGCTTTCATCATCACGCCGGCCATCAGGGTACCCACCAGGATGGCCACAAACGTGCCCATCTCCACCAGCGCGTTACCACCCACCAGCTCGGATTCTTTCAGGGCCTGGGGCAGGATCGCGTACTTCACCGGCCCGAAAAACGCGGATTGCACGCCGGTGAGAAACAGCAGCAGGAACAACACCTCGTACCAGCCAAACCAGAGCCCGACCGCGGCAATGCCCATGATCACCACCTCGGCGAATTTGATCCAGCGGATAACCGTGGATTTCTCGTACCGGTCCGCCACCTGGCCGGCAATGGCGGAGAACAGGAAAAACGGCAGGATAAACAGCATTGCCGCCAGATTGACCACCACATCCGACGACAGACCAAACAGGCCGCCGGCGCTGTAGGTCACCAGCAGCAACAAGGCATTCTTGAACAGGTTGTCGTTGAAGGCACCGGCAAACTGGGTGACAAAGAATGGCAGGAACCGTCGCTCGGACAGCAGGCGAAACTGACTGTGATCTTCCATAACCTGGGACTCTCCCTGTGGGGTTCGCCGCAGACTATACGGCGCCCGGGAGGTGGTCAAGCGCGGCTGTTGTGCGCATACTGGATGCCGGATTGTGTTCCCAACCCAATGTTCTGGATGATGTGGAGTCTTGCCTATGGATGTTCAGCAGGCTGATGTGTCACGCCGCTCGGTGTACCCGAAAACCATCAGCGAATTCCTGGGTTTGCCTGAACACCGCAGTCAGAGAACGTCGAGTTTATCAGCTGACAGGCGAACCTCAGGCGGCCACCGACTCCGCCTGAGCCACCGGCACTTCCAGCCGGATCCGGTTGCCGTCCAGCAACACCGGATAGACCTTCACCTGCACGCCCTCGTCTTCCAGACACCGCCCGCTGCGCAAACTGAAATGCTGCTTATACAACGGCGAAGCCACCACCGGCTCCCCGTTCAAATCCCCCGTAATCCCCCGGGCCAGCACGTTCGAGCCACTGAACGGATCGGTGTGGCTAATGGCAAACAACGCCGGCAACCGATGCGGCAGATAAAACACCGCCACCGGCCCGTCCTCCGTCCAGACGGCAATCCCGGAATCCGCCACCAGATCGTCCACCGTACAAACCGCTTCCCAACAAGTCCGAGCTTTCATAGCAAAGTCTCCAAATTCCAAGGTCGTTAAGTTTCCTATCCCACAAATGTTTGTGAGCGTGGGGGCCGGATTCATTTTCTGGCAGGAAAAAAGATGTCTGAGC
>JAJUKC010000048.1 GCA_029264995.1 Marinobacter sp.
ATCGTACGTATTCGGGTATCCGAGACCGGCGGAACACCACCAGGGGCTCGCCCCATGATCATGGGCTATCCCGTCAACGAATCGGGAGAGCCGGTAGCTCAGTTTGGTCTGCGCATGACCCATTCCGCTTTCGAGTCCGTTCTGGGTGCCATGAAGAACCCGCCCCGCGGCGCAAAAGCGATGGCAGCTGAACTGATGCAGGGTCTCGACGCAATGCCTCCCCACGAGAGAAACGGCGATTTTATCTTTGAGTTCAGTCGCACATCAGCTCCATTACCAGACCGGTTCAGATTCAATTACATGAGCACTCGCACCAAAGCTATGACATTCATTGCGCCGGCAGCCAGAAAGAAAACGGCCGGTGGTGAGGTCGCAGGCGAGTAAACTCTGTATCGCGGAAATGTTCCGCACAAGGAAGGGAACTGTCTTGCACGATGCCGGTGCCGTGCTGCCGCAGAGTTCGAAAGGACTTGTTGATTTGGCAGCGCCTGCCGAGCCTACGGTGATTTAATTGACTTCACAGGGAGCGTAAGTAATGGACTATCAAATCAAAGAACTCATGAAGCAGGGGCTAAGCCGAAATGAAATTTTCGAGCAGCTCAGAAAGCAGTCGGGCAATCAAATGCGTCTGGCTAATAAGATTGCAACGTTCGAGCCTGGTTCATCCTCTAGACGAACCGTCCTGCTTAACCGAGTCCTCCTGGCGCTCTGTCTGCTTCAGGCGTGTTTCGGGATCTGGGTGATCTACTCCAACGTGGTGCCGATGGATGAAGAGTTCGGCTGGCAAGGAATTGTCGCAACGTTCATTTTCACGATTTTCTATTTTTTCGGCTTGTTCAGACGGTCTTTTACCGGGTATGCCTCATTTATTCTTCTCTGTATTACCGTTGCTGCTGGCTATGTATATTTCTTCAATTATTTCCCGATTGTTTCAATCTTAGGTGTGCTGTTGGCGATTTCAGGGGGCGTGCTTGCATATTCAGTAAAGGTTCGACTGTTTCCTCACATGGGATTTATGGATGTGAAGAAGGATAAAAACGGGATGTATATTTTTGAATAATGCCCAGGATTGGCGCCCGTAACTTTACGGATTCTTCCAACTGGCGAACTGAGGGCTAAAGCCGGGAAGCGATCTGTAAGTCAAGAAATCGGTCGGTTTAGAAGGTACGCCGCAGGCCTCTAGTCAGTGATTGGACGGTCTATTTTCCTTGAATTGACCTTATTTCAGAGATTTATTACCCATGGAGGGGATTAGATGCGCGCAATTTACGTTGCCTTCCTGTTCGCGATCGCTCTTTCCAGCGGTTGCACACCCGGGCCTGAGAGCTTGGTATTTCAGCCCGAACCAGGGGATGTACGTTACTTCAACGTCAATGAATCGGTGATGATTCAGGCCAGGGGCGGTTTTCCCGGCACCGAACGCTACTATCATCTGTCCAGTATAGTGAAGGCAGAAGCTACACCTGGGGATAAGGACAGCTCTGAAGTCCGTTCCAATTCGTTATCTTCGACGTTTGCAAAAGATGGCCGGGTTCTGTTTACCAAACAAGAGCCGCCGGCGTTCAGCGAGTCGTTGGCCGCCATGAATGACTTGCTGCACTCTGGCATTATTGAGCATATCGACGGGAGCGGCCAGGTACGAGACGCGACATTCAACAACACACAAGCCCTGGCAGCACTTGACGGCAAAGCGCTGGAATCGGCCCTCATCCGAAGATCGCTCAGCGTCATAGCTGCCTATCAGCCGCGCCTCCCGGACCAACCGTCCCAGGTTGGGATGAGCTGGCGTGCAGAGCCATTGGTGTCAGGTGGCCTGTCGTTGCCAGCACTTCGCTATGAAGTCAGTCATCAAACTGCTGACACAGTAACCCTGAAATTCCGGATGGACGAAAGGGATGAAGGCCCATCCGACGAACTTTCCCCCCAGAACGGCCATGAATTAAAGGCGATCAGATTCGAAGGGTTTGTCGAGCTTGAACGTGAGTCAGGTTGGCCCCGCCGGGCCCATGTGCTTGCCCATCGGGAGCTTGACGATAGTGGTGGCAAGGTCATTCTGTCCCAGAACTATACCCTGGAGCAGAGTGGGATCCGGCCTGGTTCGAACCGCGATATGGTTTACTTGAATGCATCGTCTGCTCTCTATCACGACCGTACCCGAATCTCCGACCCCTGGTTCAGGTTCGAATATGTACCCCCGTTTGGGGAGAAAACGGTGGAAGAGTCGTTTGATCTTATGAAGCGCACCTTGCTCTGGTTTGGTACCGAGGCAAAACAAGGTCCGGTGGGGCTGGACTTTCAGCAGCAGGTGTCAAAGTTCTCGTCGGTCCTTTTCCATTATCCGGCATCGGTCAGGTTGTTGGATGCACAAGGGAGTCCCGTCACTGATGTGGCTGTGGTTAATCCCACGTTCTGGAGGCGAAGCTGGTATCTCAATGACGAGGAGAGCAAGCCATCAATGATCCCGTTCATCTCGGAGGAGCTTTCCACCGACCAGTTGAACTCCATTGCCAGCGTTGAAATTGATTTGCCAGTCACGGTGCCTGATAAACTCTATACCGTTACGTTGGCTCCCACTGATACGCTCCTCGAGATAGAAAACAGCGGGCTGACGATTGCGGTAGATGAGTGGTCGTCTGAGAGGGTGCTTTTGCGGGTGTCTCGAGCTGAGGGCTTTTTGCCAGAGGCTTTACCGCCGATCAGCGCGATGCCTGTGACTCAATCAGGAGAGCCTTTACCGACTTTCTTTACCCGGAAGAGTCACAGCCTGTTTGAGCCAATTCGGAAACCTCTGGCTGAGCAATTTACAGACCGGGAATTGATGTGGAAGCAATCGGAGTTCGCCGCAGCGGTGGTGCAGCATGTGGAAAGCCTGCCTATCGCGGAGCGGTATGGCGATCTGATCTACGACCTTAAAGCGCCAGAGGGTGAAGCGATCAAAGCGGTTGAGGTCAACCTGTATTCCACCAGAAATGAAACTCGAACCTTTTCCGCACCCAATGCCCAGCCAACACTGAAAGGTGGTGAGGTTACAGGAGAGCGGTTTTTAACTTACTCCGATTTCTGGGACTATGACTTTGCCGTAGCAGATCTAAACGCAGTCAGCGCTGGAAGCAGTCAAGCTAAAGAGCTGGCTGTCGAGATGCATATTGTTCAACCCGGCGCCGAGGGCGATCTGGTCAGGATTGATTCAAACACCGTAGAGGTATCGGAAAAGCTGTATCGGGAGCTCGACGCCTGGCGCGCCGAGCACCAGATTCCCGGCCTCCCGGTTGTGGCCTACACCGCAGATGGCCTGGCTTTAAAACCAGTCTCAAGCGGTGTCTTTGGCGCATCAGATCCAACCGGAAAGCCGGATAACCGGAGGCTTCGGTTCTGGGGGAAGGTGGCAGAGGTTCATTACCCAGTACATGTGGGCAAAGAATGACCTCGACGACTTACCAACTCCCCACATTCTCCATACTCGCCCAAGGCTCCCGAGCCGGCAGCGCATCGCCTTTCTGCAGCAACTCAATGGAAATCCCGTCCGGTGTCTTGATGAACGCCATATGGCCATCTCGGGGCGGGCGATTGATGGTGACGCCACTGGCCTGGAGTTTCTCGCACAGGGCGTAGATATCGTCCACGCGGTAGGCCAGATGGCCGAAGTTGCGGCCGCCTGTGTATTCCTCTGGGTCCCAGTTATAGGTCAGTTCGATCATGGGCGCCTTGTCTTCCCGGGCCCTGGCTTCGTCTTCCGGAGCGGCGAGGAACACCAGGGTGAAGCGGCCTTTTTCGTTGCTCTTACGGCTGATTTCTACCATGCCCAGTAAATCGCAGAAGAAGTGCAGCGTGTCGTCCAGGTTGCTCACCCGGATCATGGTGTGCAGGTATTGCATAAGGTGCTCCTTGGCTGGCCAGGTTCTGAATTGTATACCCCACAGTTTACGGTATTCTTCGGCTATGACTAAAAACGAGATTACCGAGACGTTGCTGGCGTTCGAGGTGCCGGCGGTCCGGCATCTGGCCTGGTTGTGTCTGTCGCCTCAGCTGTTACGGCATGAGCTCAGTTTCGATCCTGCCGCCCATCTGCCCCCGGAATTCCTGGAGACGTTGAAACGGTGGGAGCGGAATCCTGATACCCTGCCTGTTCGGTTGACGGAAACGCCGGAGCGTCGGCTTGGCCACTATTTCGAGCGCCTGTACGAGGTGTTACTGCGGGATCTGTTGGGCTGGGACATTGTACTGCAGAACCAGCAGGTTCAGGCCGAGGGGCGGACGCTGGGTGAGCTGGATTTTCTGGTTCGCAACCGGTACTCCGGCCAACTGGAGCATCACGAAATTGCCATCAAGTTCTATCTCGGCTTCGTAACAGAGGCGAATCAGGTCCGGTGGTATGGGCCCAATGCCCGGGATCGGCTGGATCTGAAGACTGAGCGCCTGCTGAATCACCAAAGCCGCTTGTGCCAGCGACAAGAAACCCAGAACCTGCTAACCAGTGTCGGCGTCTGCGAACCGGTAACGCCACGAATCTTCATGCCAGGCTATCTGTTCTATCCGGTTGTTCAAACGCTGCCTGAAGCGCCGGCACAGGTACCGAGGGAGCATCTGAAAGGTCACTGGATGAGGCTTGATCAGGCTCGGCAGGAGAATATCTCTGGCTGGGTGCCCCTGTTCAAGCCGGACTGGATCGGCCCCTGGACTCAAACGACCGCGCCTGAAGCGGCATTGGCGAGGGCGGCGCTTGATCGCGTGGAGAACTCCGGGGTACCCCAGTTGTTCGCCGTTTTGAACAGGCACCCGGAAACCGATCGCTGGGTGGAGGGCAGCCGGGTCTTTGTTATGCCCCCTGACTGGCCCGGCGTGGCACCCTAAGACCATTGGAGGGGCTGTCCGGTTCACAGAAACGGGCGTTGGTCGTTGTCACATTCGTGACACGGTTCTAGAATTCCGGGCTGTTCAGGTGGCATCAGGACGATGCCCGTAAGCCAAGGAAGGAGATGCCCCGATGGAAGATTGGCAAGGATGTCTGTCTCCGGAGTGTCAGACCGCGCTGTTGATGGCCCGAGAAAGTGTTGGGCGCCGGGGCGGTTCTGTGATTACTGCTGAAGATTTTCTGCTGGCATTGCTCGATGCCATCCCCGCGATTCCCCCGTTTTTGCAACGCCAGAGTATCGATCTGGACGAGCTCGTTCGCACCATTCAGGGTGAACAGCCCATCGTGACCGAGGTGGTCGGAGACGGTGATCTGTCCTCCCAGTTGATCTATTGGATTGCCTCCGCCCGCGAGTCGGCTGAGGGCCCCTGGCTCGACTGGCCCTTGCTTCTGAAAGCCCTGACGTCCCAGTGTGAGCGGCTTCAGGATAAAGCCTACGTGGCTGTTCTCGAACTTGTGACGTATTGGCCTTCGGCACATGACGTGCCTGTGCCCACCCCCGATGCCCGTTTCGTTGCGCCGGTATCGATTGCTGAACCAGAATGGCTGGCGCTGGCGGAAGATGTTGCGGTTGCCCTGGCGGCCAATCCTGAAGCACTGATCTGGGTTCGGGGCCCGCAGGGCGCCGGAAAATCGGCCTGGTTGCACTCTCTTCTGAGCACTCCCGGCCTGGCCTGGGTTCAGGTTGATCCTCGCCGGGAGTCGGAAGTGCTGGCCTGCGATCAACCGGTTTTGCCGTCGACCAGCTCTTCCTCCGAGCACTGGCCAGCACTGGTATTGGACAATGTCAGCCCCACCGATTTGCTGACGCTGATATCCGAGCCGTTGGGCCTGATCCGGGATCTGGTCTCCGGCTGGTCCGGGCCAATCCTGCTGATTGGTCGTGACTCCGCAACGGATTCCAGCGATGTCGTTCGGTTGGGCCAGTTGCTGGGCCGTGAACCCGAGGTTCTGGAGCTGCCTCCGGTGAGCGTCCGTCAGCGGAGGGCGGTACTCACCGCACATCAACCGGCAATCGAAAAGCGTTGGAATATCCAGGTTTCCCAGGCGGCTCTCGAATATGCGGCTTCCCGACAAAGCAACTGTGTCAGCACTCCTGGTGGCATGCTGCAGTGGGTACGGCGAGCTGCGGCCCGGCTGGATTTGTTTGCCAGTCGTGGCTCGGTGTCGGCAGCGGCACTGGAGGGCGAAAAAGATGTGTGGCACCGGCAGTCTCTGGTTGCACTGGCGCGGGGAGAAGATTGCCATCTCCCAGAGCAGAAGGCGGAGGTCCTGATGATTGAACAGGCGGCGGCCGATGTTCTCTGGCACGAGCGCAAACGGGCCGGCACGCTCCGACGATTGCTGGTGGACGATCTGCGCGAGGAACTGGAGCGATGGGTTGCAGCGAGGCCCGGGCCGGTTCACTATGTGCGACATTGCGAACAACTGCAGGGAGAATCCTTGGGTGCAGGATCTGGAAATCTACATTCGTGACCTTGAACCGGCCGCGGTCTCCAAATGGCTGGAAGGCCAACTGGACGAATTACAGCTGGATGATACTAACGTCGGTTCCGTTGTGAAGGGCACAGCACGGTATAGCAGTGCGCGTGTGCGCATCACACTGTATCCGGGCGCTTTCGGCAAGCGTTTCACTTCACTGGTGATGGAAGGCGATGAGCTACCCTGGAACAGCGACCTGGATTGCGCTCGCAGTGCCTGGCGGGCAATGGATACTGAAATCCGCTGCAGCCCGGGAGACTGGAAAGAAGGGGACCCGGTGGAGGACGATAAGTGGTGGCGGCTGGATCATCGCGGCGAGCAGTTGGTGGTCTGGAACTGACAGCCACAAGGTTTTCGGCTTGAAACAAAAAAGCAGCCCCGAGAGGCTGCTTTTTTGTTGGCATGTGCCGGGTAGGGCTCAGTCGCTCAGGATAGACACGTTGTCTGCCTGCAGGCCTTTGTCTGCCTCAACCACGTTGAAGCGCACCAGTTGGCCCTGGCGAAGCACGCGACGACCACGGCCTCGGATGGCGCGGAAGTGCACAAAGATCTCGTCGCCACTGTCACGAACGATAAAGCCGAAGCCTTTCTTGACGTTGAACCACTTGACGGTGCCTTCCTCGTTACCTTCCGGAGTGCTGTCGTCAAAATCGTCTTCGTCGTCGTCATACTGATTGCTGGGCTGGGCACTGCGAGGTGCTGCTTTGCGAGCGGTTGAGTTCTGCGCGGCAGATTGCTTGCCGGCGAGTGCAATCGCAACAAAGGCGGCAACGGCAAAGACAACAAACGCGAACAGATAGGCCGCTAGGCCACCCTGGCTGCCCAGAGCTTCCAGGCCCTGGCCCATTGCCAGGATTTTCAGGGGTTCCGGAGTGGTGGTAAGCAGAAGGCCGAGTACAAACGGTGCCGGAATCGCGATCAGAATGGCAACAAGGATCGCTTTGGCTGGATTACGCATTGGTTGGTTATTCTCCATGGTTTAACACTGACGATAAAAAGCCGGACATCGGGTAACATGGCATGTCTGGCCGGTGAACGCCGCCAACCCCGGGAAAACTGATTATCCCGGGCGCAGGCGGTAAAAGGCGGCATGATACCAGATTACAGAAAGGGCTGACCAAACCTCATGAGCAAAAACTCCCTGGAAGAACGACTGGCAGAACTGGAAATGCGACTTGCGTTCCAGGATGAGCTGATCAACACGTTGAGTGATCAGGTCGCCAAGCAGGAGATGGACATTCGGGAACTGTGGGACGCCAAGAAAATGCTGCACAAGCAACTCAAGGATATCTCGCCGTCCAATATCCGGCGGGAAGAAGAGGAAACACCCCCGCCGCATTATTGATCAGAGGCTCATTGTGAGCCTCTGGTTCGATTCTTTATGCCAGCAGCTCGACCAGAATCTGTTCGTAGATCTCGGATAGTGTGTCCAGGTCCTCAGCCTTCACACACTCGTCCACCTTGTGAATGGTGGCGTTGATCGGGCCGAGTTCGACCACCTGGGCACCTGTGGGCGCAATGAAGCGACCGTCTGAGGTGCCGCCGGACGTAGACAGTTCTGTTTCACGGCCGGTTACGGTTCGAATGGCATTCTGTGCGGCTGATACCAGCGCGCCTTTGTCGGTCAGGAATGGCCGGCCACTGAGGTGCCATTGCAGGTCGTACTTCAGGTTGTGCCGGTCCAGGATAGCGACCACTCTTTCTTCCAGGCTTTCCGCGGTGTTCTCGGTGCAGTAACGGAAGTTGAAGTGCACCAGGCACTCCCCGGGCACAATATTGCTGCCGACGCCGGCCTCGACACGAGTTATCTGGAAGGTGGTAGGCGGGAAGAAGTCGTTGCCGTTGTCCCAGAATTCCTTGGCCAACGCGTCCAGTGCCGGTGCAACGTTGTGGACGGCATTCTCGGCCAGATGCGGGTAGGCCACGTGGCCCTGAACGCCGTGAACGGTGAGGTATCCGTGAAGGGAGCCGCGCCGGCCATTCTTGATGACATCCCCTACTTGATGGGTACTGGAAGGTTCGCCAATCAGGCACCAGTCCATTTTCTCATTGCGGGCTTCGAGGGTTTCCACCACTTTTACGGTGCCATCCTGGGCCGGGCCTTCCTCATCGCTGGTGATCAGCAGGGCAATCGAGCCCCGATGATTCGGGTGGTTGGCCACAAAGCGTTCACAGGCGGTGATGAAGGCCGCCAGGCTTCCCTTCATGTCCGCTGCGCCCCGACCGTGCAGGTAGCCGTCCTTGATGATCGGGTCAAACGGCGGGTGAGCCCAGTTTTTCTCGGGGCCAGTGGGTACCACATCGGTGTGGCCGGCAAATGCCAGAACAGGCCCATTGTTGCCCTTTCTTGCCCACAGGTTGTCGGTTTCGCCAAAGCGCAGGTTTTCCCCACTGAAGCCCAGTGGCGCCAGGCGTGACATCATCAGTTCCTGGCAGCCAGCGTCGTCCGGCGTTACGGATTGGCGGCGGATAAGATCCTTGGCAAGTTCCAGGGTGGGGGAGAGCGACATAGGGAAACCTGTTCGATAAGAAAAGAGTAGAGGGAATAACACCACAGAACCCCCGGTGTTGGTGGGTTCTGTGGCGGGCTGCAGCCTTAGTTGTTGGCGTGCAGTTCTTCGTTCAGTTCAATGGCGGTCTTGTTGGTTTTGCACTCAACCGCACCGGTCTGGCTGTTGCGACGGAACAGCAGATCGTTTTTGCTGGCCAGATCGCGGGCTTTTACCACTTCCACCAGTTTGTTGTGGTCATCCAGCAGGGCAACCTTGGTGCCTGAGGTGATGTACAGGCCAGCTTCAACGGTGCAGCGATCGCCCAGCGGGATGCCGATGCCGGCATTGGCGCCCAGCAGGCAGTTCTCGCCCACGGAAATAATGATGTTGCCGCCGCCGGAAAGCGTGCCCATGGTGGAACAGCCGCCGCCCAGATCGGAGCCTTTGCCGATCATCACGCCGGCGGAGATGCGCCCTTCGATCATGCTGGTGCCTTCGGTACCGGCGTTGAAGTTGATAAAGCCTTCATGCATCACGGTGGTGCCTTCGCCCACGTAGGCGCCCAGGCGTACCCGGGCGGTGTCGGCAATACGCACGCCCTTGGGCACCACGTAATCGGTCATCTGCGGGAACTTGTCGACCGACTTCACTTCCAGAATGCGGCCTTCCAGGCGTGCCTGCAGTTGCCGCTCCGGCAGTTCATTCAGGTCGATGGCACCTTCGTTGGTCCAGGCCAGGTTGGGCAGCAGGCCAAAAATGCCGTCCAGCTTCAGGCTGTGGGGCTTGGCCAGGCGGTGTGAGATCAGGTGCAGTTTCAGGTACACCTCCGGCGTGCTGGAAGCGGTATCGTCCGTTGCCAGTACGGTGACAACTACGGGGCGCTTGCTCTCAGCCGCTTTCTCGGCCAGTTTGGCCTGGTCTGTCCGGCCCAGTTGGCGAAGGGCGTTGGCAAACTGTGCCAGTTGTTCTGCTTTCACGCTGATGGCCTGATTGCCACCCTTGTAATCCAGCGCGGACTCAACCACGTCGATCAGGTCTCTGTCGGGTGTCATGATCGGCTGCTGGTAGTACACCTCCAGCCATTCGCCCTGGTTGTTCTGGGTGCCGATTCCGATACCGAATGCAAAACTCATCTGGTGGTTGCTCCTGTTGTCATTAAATAGTCAGAAAAAATTTAGCCCAGCCACGCAGCCCAGTCGTCTGCGTTGAACCCCACGCTTACGCCGTCTTCGCGCTCGACGACAGGGCGTTTGATGATGGAGGGGGTGTCCAGCATGATCTGGTGGGCACTTTGGGCGCTAATGGTATCACGAACCTCGTCGGGAAGTTTTCGCCAGGTGGTCCCGCGTTTGTTCAGGAGCGTTTCCCAGCCAACGGCCTGCTCCCACTGGCTGAGCTTCTCGCTGCTCAGGCCGTCTTTCTTGAAATCATGGAACTCATAGTCCACGCCGTGTTCATCCAGCCACTTCCGGGCCTTTTTGATGGTGTCGCAGTTGCGGATGCCATATAACTTCATTGTTCAAAACCTTTTACGAACTCAACGATACGTTTCGCGGCCTCAACGCATTCCTCCAGGGGAGCTACCAGCGCCAAGCGCACGCGGTTTTCACCCGGGTTGTGGCCGTTTACCGTGCGCGACAGATATCGGCCCGGCAATACGTGTACGTTCTGTCGGGCAGACAGTTCCCGGGCGAAAGTTTCGTCGTCCATGGGCGTCTCCGGCCAGAGGTAGAAGCCGGCATCCGGGAAGTCGACGTTCATCACTTCGCGCAGAATGGGCACGACTGCCTCGAACTTGGCCCGGTAGGCGGCGCGGTTTTCGCGCACATGGTCTTCATCGTTCCAGGCGGCGATACTGGCCAGCTGATTATGTATAGGCATGGCACAGCCATGGTAGGTGCGGTATTTCAGGTAGCCGGCCAGTACCTCGGCGTCGCCGGCCACAAAGCCGGACCGCAGGCCCGGCAGGTTGCTGCGTTTGGACAGGCTGTGAAACACCACACAGCGCTTGAAATCGTGGCGGCCGATGGCGGCGCAGGTTTGCAGCAAGCCTTCCGGCGGGTTGGCTTCGTCCGGGTAGAGCTCTGAATAGCACTCGTCCGAGGCAATCAGGAAATCGTGCCGGTCGGCCAGTTCAATCACTTTTACCAGGGTTTCCCTCGGAATCACCGCTCCACTCGGATTGCCGGGTGAGCAAAGGAAAAGAATCTGGCAGTCCTTCCAGACCGACTCGGGCACGGCGTCGAAATCCGGAATGAAGCCGTTGCTGCCATCGCAAGGCAGATAAACCGGGTTCGCACCCGCCAGGAAGGCGGCCCCTTCGTAGATCTGGTAGAAGGGATTGGGGCTGACCACGGTGGCGGGTTTGCTGGCATCCACAACCGCCTGAACCAGGGCAAAGATGGCTTCGCGGGTTCCGTTCACAGGTACCACGTGGCGGTTCGGATCCAATGATTCCGGGGCCAGAGCAAACCGGCGGGTTGCCCATCCGGCAATCGCGCTACGAAGTTCGTCGGTGCCTTTGGTGGTGGGGTAATTCGCCAGTTTGTCCAGGTTATCGGCAATAACGTCCTTTACGAAGGCTGGCGACGGGTGCTTGGGTTCACCAATTCCCAGGGAGATAGGCTCCAGATGTTCTGGTACCGAAATGCCGGCCTTCAGTTTGGCCAGTTTCTCGAAGGGGTAGGGGTGAAGTCTTTCCAGATTGGGGTTCATTGAATCTCGTCCAGCATTTTACAGAGGTCCTGTTGCAGGGCCTGGCACACGCCCGGGTCGCGCAGGGGTTCGCCCTGTTCGTCGGTGATGAAGAACACGTCTTCAACCCGTTCTCCCAGCGTGGCAATCTTGGCGTTGGTCAGCCGCACCCGGTGCTCCAGCAACACCTGGCCAATCCGCGCCAGCAGACCGGGGCGGTCCGGCGTAATCAGTTCCATCACCGTGCGCTGATTGATGGTGTCGTTGGAGAAGGTCACCTCGGTCGGGAACGCAAAGTGCTTCAACTGCCTTGGCGTTCTGCGATGGATGATGTCCGGATAGTCTTCCGGGTCGTCCAGTTCTTCAATCAGTCGCTTGCGTACCCGCTCCTTCCGGGCCGGGTCGATGCCCAGCGGCTGGCCCTTGTCATCCAGAACCACGTAGGAGCTGATGGAATAGGGGCCTTCGGTGGAATTGATACGGGCATCCACGATGTTCAGGTTCAACTGCTCCAGAACAGCGGTGGTGGCGGCAAACAGGGCGACGCGATCTTTCATGTAGATGATGATCTGCGAATAGCCATCCGTGGGGCCGCCCCGGGTGTCCCGGATCAGCACCAGTGGATCCGGGTTGTCGCCGTGGCGAATGATAGCGGCAGTTTGCCAGGCGATATCGACAGTGGAATCCTGCAGGAAGTACTCGTCGTCCACGGTCTCCCAGATGTGGTCGATCTGTTCATCGGTCATGTTCTGGGCGCGCAGGATTTCCCGGGCTTCTTCCTGTGTGGCCCGGATCCAGGATTGCCGGTCTACCGGATTGTCTGTGCCGCGGCGCAGGGCCCGCTTGGTTTCAATATAAAGCTGGCGCAACAACGACGCGCGCCAGGTGTTCCACAGCTTGGGATTGGTGGCACTGATATCGCAAACCGTGAGGATGTAGAGATAATCCAGGTGGGCCTGGCTGGGTACCGCGCGGGCAAAGGCCTGAATAATGTCCGGGTCGGAAATATCCTTGCGCTGGGCAGTCATGGACATCAGCAGGTGGTTTTCCACCAGCCAGGAGACCAGCTGGGTGTCCCGCTCACTCAAGTGGTGTCGCTCACAAAAGGCTTCGGCATCAATGGCGCCAAGCTCGGAATGGTCGCCGCCCCGGCCTTTTGCCACGTCGTGGTAGAGGCCGGCAATAAACAGGGTTTCCAGTTTGGGTAGCCGGTGGATCAGGCGCGAGGCCAGGGGGTATTCGGTTCGGGCTTCGGTGCTGTTGAGCCTCACCATGTTGCGGATCACCCGCATGGTGTGGGCGTCTACCGTATAGATATGGAATAGGTCGTGCTGCATCTGGCCGATGATCTGGCCGAACTCGGGCAGATAGCGGCCCAGCACGTTGTACTTCTTCATGGCCGACAGGGTCTGGTCCAGGGCATGGGGCGTGCGTAGCAGCTCCATAAACAGCGTGGTGACGGCCAGGTCAGAGCGGAACGCATCGTCAATCAGATGCCTGTGGGCCCGGAGTGAACGAATCGTGGTGGCCCGGATGCCTTTAATCTCCGGGTGTTGCGCCATCAGCACAAAGATTTCCATGATGGCGTAAGGAGCATACGCGAACACCTGATTGTTCACCGCTTCAATATAGAGGTTGCGAACCTGAAAACGCTTATTCAAGGGGCGGATTTCATCTTCGCCGCCGCTGCCAATGATGGCTTCGTCATAATACTGCAGGATTACGTCCGCCAGCTCCGCCAGTGCAAGCACTGTGCGGTAGTACTGCTGCATCATCAGTTCCACACCCAGGCGTTTGCCTTCGTCCTGGTACCCGAGCATTTGCGCCAGCGCTCGCTGGTGGTCAAACAGCAGGCGATTTTCGTTGCGGTCGGCCAGTAATTGAAGACCAAAGCGGAGCTGCCAGAGGAAGGTCTCTCCCTGATACAGAATCTGATGCTCTTCTTCGGTCAGGATGCTGAAGCGGGTGAGGTCGGCAATATTCTGCAGGCCGAAATGGCGTTTGGTGATCCAGCCGATGGTCTGGATATCTCGAAGGGCGCCCGGTGAGCCTTTGACGTTGGGCTCCAGGTTATATTCGGTGTCGCCGTATTTCTTGTGGCGCTGCTGCTGCTCTTCCCGTTTGGCCAGGAAGTAATCCCGATCGGAGCTGACATCGTCTGAATACACCATTTCGCTGAGTTCGGCCCGCAATCCATCCGGGCCTGCGATGGTGCGTGTTTCCAGCAGGTTGGTCAGGATAGTGATATCTTCCCGGGCGGCCTGAATGGATTCCGCCAGGCTGCGAACGCTGTGGCCAATATCAAGCTTGAGGTCCCAGAGCAGGGTAACAAACGCGCCCAGGTCTTCCTGCCAGTCTTCTTCTATGCCGTTGCGGGTCAGGATCAGCAGGTCAATATCGGAATGGGGGTGCAGCTCGCCCCGACCATAACCCCCGACGGCCACGAGCGCAATGTCAGCGGAGCGGGAAAACGGGTACCGGTTCCAGATCAGCCGGAGTACCTTGTCGATGGTATTGGCCCTGGCGTGAACCAAGGCTCGGACATCGGCGCCTTGCCGAAATGCCTCGGCATCAGCGTTGTAGCTTTCCCGCAACAGTTCGCGTGCGGCAAACACCGGTGAGGTGTCGTTACTGATGCGGGATTCCAGCTCGCTTCGGTCCACTTAGAATGACTCTTCCGATCGGCGGGTCAGCACCTCATAGCCATCAGCAGTTACCAGAATGGTGTGCTCCCACTGTGCCGACAGTTTGTGATCCTTGGTGACCACCGTCCAGCCATCTGCCAGTAACTTGGTCTGGTATTTCCCCTGATTGATCATCGGCTCGATGGTAAAGGTCATGCCTTCTTTCAGTTCCATTCCGGTGCCGGGCTTGCCGTAGTGCATTACCTGAGGCTCTTCATGGAACACCTTGCCAATGCCGTGGCCGCAATAGTCCCTGACAACGGAGTAGCGGTGTTTCTCGGCATGCTGCTGTATCACGTGGCCGATATCACCCAGACGAGTGCCGGGTTTGACCAGTTCAATGCCTTTATATAGACACTCCTGGGTGATCTGGATCAGGCGTTCGGTGCCGGGCTTGGGTTTACCCACAATCCACATCTTGCTGGTGTCGCCGTGGTAGCTGTCTTTGATGACGGTAACATCAATATTGATGATGTCGCCTTCCTTCAGCACCTTCTTCTCGGACGGTATGCCGTGACAGATCACGTGGTTGACCGACGTGCAGATCGACTTCGGGAAGCCCTTGTAGTTCAGTGGAGCGGGAATCGCCTGTTGGGTGTTGACGATGTAATCGTGCGCAATGCGATCCAGTTCTTCGGTGGTGATGCCGGGTTTGACATGTTCGTCGAGCATTTCCAGAACTTCGGCAGCCAGGCGACCGGCCACGCGCATCTTTTCAATCTCTTCGGGGGTCTTGATAGTTACCTGCATCGGGCTTCCTGTTGATTTGTATCAAACCGGCATTTTAAGGGGCGGCGACATAAGGTACAAGGCGGGGGCAGGCTATGCCGGCCATAGTCCGGAGCTAAAAATAATGGCGTTTGGCCTGTCAGATATGGTATAAACGCGCCCGCCGGAAACGAATCCGGCAAATTCACACACGTGTCAGCACGTTGTCCCAGGGTGCCGGCTCCTGTTTAAAGGAGGCTGGTTGGGTCAATCGGACGCGTGGAGGACTAACCCGAAGCTAAAAGGTAAATATCATGGCTCAGGTAAATATGCGTGACCTGCTCAAGGCAGGTGCTCACTTCGGTCACCAGACTCGCTACTGGAACCCGAAAATGTCGAAGTTCATCTTCGGCGCCCGTAACAAGATTCATATCATCAACCTGGAGCAGACTGTTCCGGCCATGAATGAAGCGCTGAACTTCATTCAGTCTCTGGCTGAGAACAAGAACAAGATCCTGTTTGTGGGTACCAAGCGCGCGGCTTCCAAGATCATCAAGGAAGAAGCTCAGCGTTCCGGTCAGCCTTACGTTAACCATCGCTGGTTGGGTGGTATGCTGACCAACTACAAGACCATCCGTCAGTCTATCCGTCGCTACCGTGATCTGGAAGCCCAGAGCCAGGACGGTACTTTCGACAAGCTGACCAAGAAAGAAGCCCTTGAGCGTACCCGTGAGATGGATAAGCTCGAGCGCTCCATCGGTGGTATCAAGGATATGGGTGGCCTGCCGGATGCCCTGTTCGTTATCGACGTCGACCACGAGCGTATCGCCATCAAGGAAGCCAACAAGCTGGGTATTCCTGTTATCGGTGTTGTTGATACCAACAGCGATCCCGATGGTGTTGATTACGTGATCCCGGGTAACGATGACGCCATCCGTGCTATCCAGATCTACGTGAAAGCCGTTGCCGATACCTGTCTGGAAGCTTCCCAGTCTGCCGGCGCTGGCGCTGACGAGTTTGTTGAAGTCAGCGAAGATGCTGCAGGCGCTGCTCCGGCCGCCGAGTAACATCCAGGCTTAACGTTTGAGTTGTAAGGTATGCCCGCCTGTTTATGCGGGCATATCTCCCCACCGAATTCGGAAAAGACAAGAGGATTGAACATGGCTGCAATTACCGCTGCAATGGTCAAAGAGCTGCGTGAGCGTACCGGCCTTGGCATGATGGAGTGCAAAAAGGCACTGGTTGAAGCTGAAGGCAGTGTTGAAGCTGCAATTGAAGAGCTGCGCAAGTCTTCCGGTCTGAAAGCCGCCAAGAAAGCCGGCCGTACCGCTGCTGAAGGCGTATCTCTGGTCAAGGTGTCTGACGACAACACCGTGGCGTTCATTCTGGAAGTGAACTCCGAAACTGACTTCGTTGCTCGCGACGACAACTTCATGAACTTTGCCAACGACGTTCTGAACGTTGCTTTCGAGAAGGGCGAAACTGACGTTGCCAAGCTGATGGAAGGCGATCTGGAAGCCAAGCGTGAAGCGCTGGTTCAGAAGATCGGTGAAAACATCACCGTTCGTCGCATCATCAAGGTTGAA
>JAJUKC010000069.1 GCA_029264995.1 Marinobacter sp.
GCCCCTGGCACGTTGCAAGGACAGCGACCCGTTCGTGACCGAGCGTTTCGAGTTCTTCGTGGGCGGCCGCGAGATTGCCAACGGCTTCTCCGAGCTGAATGACGCCGAAGACCAGGCCGAGCGCTTCAAGGCCCAGGTGGCGGAGAAGGACGCCGGCGACGACGAAGCCATGTTCTACGATGACGACTACGTGATGGCGCTGGAATACGGCCTGCCGCCGACCGCCGGTGAAGGCATCGGTATCGATCGCCTGGCCATGCTGCTGACCGATTCGCCATCCATCCGCGACGTCATCCTGTTCCCGGCCATGCGCCCGGAGCACAAGGCCGAACAGAAACCGGAAAGCGAGTAAACCCATGCACCCTGCCGAGGCACTGGCTCAACAACTGAAGCCCGGCCGCGGCTGGGACCAGTGGCTGGCGGACGAGTTCCGCCAGCCCTACATGCGGCAACTGGCCGAGTTCCTGGCCGCCGAGGAACAGGCCGGAAAGGTTCTGTATCCCCCCAGCACCCACTGCTTCAATGCCCTCAACAGCACACCGCTGGCGAACGTAAACGTAGTGATCCTCGGCCAGGACCCCTACCACGGCCCCGGCCAGGCCCATGGTTTGTGCTTCTCCGTGCGCCCCCAGGTTCCGCCACCACCATCCCTGGTCAACATCTTCAAGGAAATCGAAACCGACCTGGGCATCGCACCACCGGATCACGGCTGCCTGCAGCCCTGGGCAGAGCAGGGCGTGCTGTTACTCAACAGCGTCCTCACGGTCGAGCAGAGCAATGCCGGAGCCCATCAAGGCAAGGGTTGGGAGCAGTTTACCGACAAGGTGATCGAAGTCATCAACCGGGAGCGCGACAACGTGGTGTTCCTGTTGTGGGGCAGCTACGCCAAGAAAAAGGGCCAGCACATTGATCGGAGCCGCCACCTGGTTCTGGATGGCCCACACCCGTCACCGCTCAGTGCCTACCGTGGCTTCTTTGGTTGCCGGCATTTCTCAAAAGCAAACCAGTGGCTGGAGCGACAGGGAAGAGCGTCGGTTAACTGGGCGTTGCCGAGTAAGGCAGATTTGATCAAACAATATAAAAAGTGATGCGGAGCCGAGCGTACAGGGAGGTATTCACAGCGTGTTTCGGGAGCTGGTCCCATCGCAAGGACGGGCACCAAACTCCCAAAACCACGAGGTATTACTGAAGCAACGCCATAGCTGCTTCCATCTGAGCATTCAGATCCTCTTCCTCGCTCATATCGACATTCGGATCCAGTCCCAGCCGATCGAACGCAGAAATCTTCGTCCAGTCCATCTCGTTCCAGGGATGATCGCTCCCCGCAACCAGCTGCAGGTTGGCCACCATCACCAGATCGGCATAATCCGCTGCCGGCACCTCACGCTGGAAGTTGGCGTATTCCAGAGGCACATTCTGCAGTTCCTTCGGAAAATCCCATTTTTTCAGAATCATAGAGCCAATACGCGGGTGCAGCTCATCAATCACATTGTCCAGCATGATGCTGCTGATCTGGATATCCTGATCCTCCACATAACGCAGAATCGGCAGAATACCGATCAGGTGCACCAGGCCAGCCAGCGTTGCCTGATCCGCCTTCAGGCGGGTGTAATGTTGCGCCAGAACATGGCACACGCCCGCCACTTCGGTGCTGGTCTGCCAGGTGGCGCGCAGGCGCTTGTCGATCATATCTGAAGTGGCCTGGAACATCTGTTCCATGGCCAGGCCCATGGCCAGATTGCTGGTGTAAGCCATACCCAGGCGGCTGACCGCCATGTTCAGGTTCTCGATGGCACGGCTGCCGCGAAACAGCGGGCTATTGCACACCCTGATGATACGGGCCGACAGCGCCGTATCATTGCTGATGACCTTAACCAGATCGGCAATGGCGGAGTCTTCGGACTCGGCAATTTCCCGCACCTGAAGCGCTACCTCAGGCAGGGTTGGAAGTACCAGCTTGTCGTTTTCAATGGCAGCCGTCAGGTCAGACTTGATGGTTTCAACAATATTGGCCATGGTCAGTTAGGTTCCACTTGTCTGGAGGCATCCCGCGTACGGGGATAAAACCGGTATGTGTTTTAATTTATAGCAAATTTTTCCGGTATTTCCTGTCAACTTATGTATCAGCCTGTTCGGCTTGCTCTCGTTCCGGAACCGGATAGGGTATCGGCCGCATCTCAAGTTGCAGGCCCTCATTACCGTCTACGCCCAGGTGCTTGCTGGCCGCATCATGTCGGATCACCGCCAGCATTTCTCCCTGCTGCTCACCAGTCAGTACCGAATTAACCACCTCGCCCACGGCACTGCCATCGGCGATCAGTCGGGTACCGGGTTGTGGCGCGGCTTCTGTACCGGTGAAAGCGACCCGGAACAGGCTTTTCTTTAATTGGCCGAGGAAATGCATCCGCGCGATCACTTCCTGCCCGGTGTAACAGCCTTTCTTGAAGTGAATGCCTTGCAGGTGCTGAAGGTTGAGCATCTGGGGAACATAGGCTTCCCGGGTTGCTGCGGTCAGCCAGGGTACGCCGGCGCGGATCTCCGAGGCCAGCCAGGTCTGCAGAGAAAGCTCAGAGGAGGGCAGCAAGTCAGGCTGGGCATCGGTTTGCCAGAGTTCAAACCGAGCGCAGTGGTCGCTGTCATCTTCCACACGAATCAGGTACCCGTTGTCGGTACTTAACACTTGTCCGGGACGGGTCAGTTCGTCAGCCGCCGCGCCGGCAACCTGGCGGGCGGCCTCGATTCCCAGCAAACCGGTGATCCGGCCCGAGTCAAGAACGCCAAGCGACGTGCCGCGGAACAGCATCAGGTACTTGTTCAGGTGCTGAACGGTGTCCTCGGCGGTCTCCCGCTCGAGGCTGAGCAGCAAGTCTTCGCCATCCCGGACCAGCCGGGTAATGCAGTAGGCCCTGCCCTTCGGGGTGCAGGCTGCTGCCCTCAGGGACTGGCCGGAGGTGACCTCGTCAACATTCTGGCTGAACTGGCCCTGGACAAACTTGTCGGTACCCGGCCCGTTGATTCTGGCCAGAACCCGGTCGGTCAGATGGGCCCAACCCTCTTGTGCGGGATTAGCTGGCGTTTCGGTATTGGCGTTGGTCATCGAAAACTCCGGATGGAATCGGGTGGTTCACCGTGAAATAGCCGCAGGCCCGGCCACGAGCCACATGCGCAGCCGACGGAATGCCTGTTCGGAAACATTGCCACGACATAGCCGGGATGGGCTGAACAGGAATGCTGTCATGGTATGTGATCTGGTGACAACGGACTCTACTTTCAAGACCAGAAAGGATGCACCGAGGGAGCTGCAGCCGCATACCCGGGCGGTAACCTCCCGGCCGTCGGCCAGTTGGCACCGAAGATGCCGGTCGTCCGTTGTCAGGCTGATGATGGCGTTGGCACCAAGGAGCTGGCCACAGCGGCGGAAGTCCTGCCAGCCCAGAAGCAGGGAGGCCGGTAACAGGACTAGTGCCAGCGGCGCCACGGACAGGCTCATCGCTAGCAGTACGGCAGACAACGCCAGCCAGGGCAGGCTGGCGCAAAGACCGGCTGCCCTGGATGGCGACAGGTTCAGTTCAATCGGGCTGGACACGGTTCAGGATCATGTCAACGATGTGACGAAGATCCGGGTCCTCCGGTTTGCTGCGCTGCATGAACCACTCGAACATGTCCGTATCCTCGCAGCTTAACAGCTTGCGGTAACGGGCCTGGTCTTCCGCTGAAAGATCCCGGTACACCTCTTCAAGGAACGGGAGCAGCAGAACGTCCAGTTCCAGCATGCCGCGGCGGCTGTGCCACCACAGGCGATGAAATTCGGTGTGATCCTGAGAAGTATTGGTTTCGGACATAACGGATTCTGCCTTTGGAAACGGAGTAAGGCCCGGTCTCAGGGAGACAGGGTGCGGTAAGTCGTCGGCACCAGCACGGTATCCTGGGCGTCATTCAGCAGGCCCGGATAATCCAGTGTGTAATGCAGGCCACGGCTTTCCTTGCGTTGCAGTGCCGAGCAGATGATGAGATCGGAGACTGTGACCAGGTTGCGCAGCTCGATCAGGTCATTGGAGACCCGGTAGTTACTGTAAAACTCGCCGATTTCGCGGGACAGCAGGTCAACCCGGTGTTTCGCCCGCTGCAGGCGCTTGGTGGTTCGGACAATGCCGACATAGTCCCACATAAAGTGCCGCAGCTCGTCCCAGTTGTGGGAGATGATGACGTCTTCGTCGGAGTCTCGCACCTGGCTCTCGTCCCAGTCCGGGGCTGACGGTGGCGGCGGAATGTCCGCCTCTCTGCGGGTGATGTCCTGAGCCGCGGCGCGGCCATAGACCAGACATTCCAGCAGCGAGTTGCTGGCCATGCGATTGGCGCCGTGCAGGCCAGTGAAGGCGGCTTCGCCAACCACATAGAGTTGGTTGATGTCGGTGCGCGCCCGTTCATCACTGACAATTCCGCCACAGGTGTAGTGGGCGGCAGGCACCACGGGGATGGGTTCGCGGGTAATGTCGATCCCGAAGCTCAGGCACTTTTCGTAAATGGTCGGGAAGTGCTGTTTGATGAAGTCGGCCGGCTTATGGCTGATGTCCAGGAACAGGTGGTCTGCCCCCAGGCGCTTCATCTCATGGTCAATGGCCCGGGCAACAATGTCCCGGGGCGCCAGTTCCGCCCGTTCATCAAACCGGTCCATGAACCGGCTGCCGTCCGGCAGCCGGAGCACGCCACCTTCGCCCCGAACCGCCTCGGTAATCAGGAAGGATTTGGCGTGCGGGTGGTACAGGCAGGTGGGGTGGAACTGGTTGAACTCCATGTTGGCAACACGGCAACCGGCCCGCCAGGCCATGGCAATTCCGTCTCCGGAAGCGCCGTCCGGATTGGTAGTGTAGCGATACGCCTTTGAGGCGCCGCCGGAGGCGATGACGGTGAACCTGGCTCGAAACAGCTCCACGTGGTTGTCTTCGAGATTCAGGATGTAGGCGCCGACGCAGCGGTTGCCGGGAAGCGCAAGCTTGCGGTTGGTAATCAGATCCACGGCTACCCGGCCGGCTTTCAGATCAATATTCGGCCTGGCCTGGGCCTGACTGGCCAGGGTGGTGGAAACCGCGTGGCCGGTGGCATCGGCGGCGTGGATAATCCGGCGATGGCTGTGGCCGCCTTCGCGGGTGAGGTGGTAGTCCTCTCCATCATCCTGCCGGGTGAACTTCACGCCGGAGTCGATCAGCCACTTGATGCTTTCTTTGCTGTGTTCCACGGTAAAACGAACCGCATCCTCGTGGCAAAGGCCGCCGCCTGCGTTCAGGGTGTCCTGTATGTGATTCTCCACGGAATCGGTATCGTCCAGGACCGCCGCGATGCCTCCCTGGGCCCATAGGGTGGCGCCAGAGCTGATATCGGCTTTGCTGATGACGCAAACCCGCAAGTGCTCCGGAAGATTCAGCGCAACGGTAAGGCCGGCAGCGCCGCTGCCGATGATCAGAACATCGTATTCGTAGGACTGTGGCATTGAGTCGTGGTCGCGGGCCATAATGTGGACGTGTATTGAACTAAACTTTACGCTTGCTGTCTATTTGGGCTAACGGATAACCCTGTCAGCCGGGTGCGGTCTGCATCAAGGGTTAATGAACGAACGCTGGAACAGCCCAATGACACAAGCCACTCGTATCGAGGCCAGACCACTGGCTCCCAAAACAGGACTTTCTGTTGCTTCGTCCATGACGCCTGAAAATGACTGGAAACCCGGTGAGCAGTCCGACAGCCAGACGGATCTGCAGTTGGTTCGCAAGGTCCGGAGCGGGGATCGTGCGGCCTTCGATCTGCTGGTGGTGAAATACCAGTCCAGGGTTGCCTCTATTATTAGCCGCTATGTCTACGACAGCCAGGAAGTCATGGATCTGACTCAGGAAACCTTTGTCAAAGCCTTCCGGGCGATCGATCGTTTTCGTGGCGACAGCGCGTTTTACACCTGGCTGTACCGGATTGCCGTAAACACCGCCAAGAATTTCCTAGAGGCCCGTGGTCGGCGGCCCCAGGGATCGGCGGATGTCGCCGATGCAGAAAACTTTGATGATGGTGGCCGACTGCGGGACCCGGCCTCGCCGGAACGGTTACTGCAGCGGGAGCAGTTGCAGAAAGCCCTGGCGGAAGCCATTGCCGGCCTGCCGGAGGAACTGCGGTCGGCGTTTCTGCTTCGGGAATACGATGGCCTGAGTTATGAAGATATTGCCCGGATACTGGAGTGCCCCATAGGTACCGTGCGCTCAAGAATTTTCCGGGCGCGGGACTCGGTGGATCGCCACCTTGGCCCGCTCCTTGATCAGTCAGTAACGTGAATGAGGTTGCATCCGATGGATGAGCGTCTCAGAGAAACACTGTCTTCGATGATGGATGACGAGGCCGATGAGTTATCGGTTCGTCGGTTGTTGTCTCATGGCAACCAGGAGGACGTGCGCAGCCAGTGGCAGCGATGGCAGCAGATACGTGATCTGATGCACGAGCAGCATGGTCCGGCCGACGGTATTGATGTTGCCGGCGCCGTGCGGGAAGCGCTCGACGGCCATGCTCGCTCGGAGCAGGCCAGGTCGCCTGTGGCGATGCCCAGGGTGTCGGTGTGGCGCTGGCCGGTGGCCGCCATGGTGTTCATGGCGCTGATTGTTGGCTTCGGCGCCGGCGCCGGCTGGGATACCCGCACCGGAGCACCGGTACCGGCACTGGCCGGCGGCAGTGCCGAGCCTTCAGCCTCTGCGGTAACCCTGTCGGCGGCGGTTGAAGAAGTGGCACTGCAGCGGCTGGACGAAGACCAGTTGCGCCAGATGCGCCAGTACCTGCTTGAGCATGCCCAGCACAACAGCGTGGGCGCAGGGCGCGGCTCGGTGGGTTACGCCCGCCTGGTCAGCGCCAGCGGTAACTATTGAACCGGGAGCGTGGGTTTATGAATAACCAGGTATCCAGCAGGTCGGTATTCGGAGCGGTTGCCGCTCTTGTAGCTCTGCTGTGCCTGTTGATCAGCCCGGTGAAGGCCGAGCCCGCCGGAGAGGCACCGAAAGACGGTGAAACTCCGACGGCCATGGCGTGGCTGGAGAGGCTTGGGCCTGCACTCAACATGACCTCCTACCGGGGGGTCTTTGTTTATGCCCGGGGCGATCAGGTGCACTCCATGCGCATTGCCCATCGTTACCGGAACGGGCGCGTTGAGGAACGTCTGGTTATGCAGGACGGCGGCAGTGGTGAAATCGTCCGTAAAGGCATGAATGTGGTCTGTGTATTGCCCGACAGGGGCAGGGTCCGGCTGGACGAGGTGATACCTTCCGGCCCGTTTGCCGAGGCGTTTACCAGTCAGTTGATGCCGTTTGGCCGCTGGTACCTGCCGGAACTGGCGGGTGAAGACCGGGTGGCCGGCTACGATGTGGTGATTGTGGCCTTGGGCGCCCGGGACGATGATCGCTACAGCCACCGCCTCTGGCTGGAAAAAGAGACGGGGCTTCTGGTCAAGAGCCAGGTGCGGGATGTGAACGGAGAGGTACTGGAGCATTTTCAGTTCACCAATCTTGAGATCACCGACGATATTTCCGACGAGGAACTTGAGGTTCAGACCCGTGGCCGAGAGATTAGCCGTACCCTGGACGATAGCCGGAAGCAGGAATCGTCCGTCGGCCGGATGAATGGCTGGACTTTGGCCTGGCAGCCGGAGGGTTTTGTGCCGGCGGCTGCGCCACGGTCCGGCAGTGGCAAGGCGGTGGCGTTTTCCGATGGCCTGGCTGCGTTTTCCGTTTTTGTTGAGCCCGTCGGGCGGCTGAAAATGCCGACTGGCGCCTCCCGTATCGGGGCAACCACCATCTATATGCGCGAAGTCATGGTCTCGGATCGCCCGTTCCTGGTAGCGGTGGTTGGAGAAATTCCGCCGAGCACCGCCCGAAAGGTGGCGGATGCTGTGGACGTGGATGAAGATTTTGTTGCTGAGCTGTCCGGGTCATGATCACGGAAACCGGCAAAGTAGTGGCCTTGGCGGGTGATCAAGTCTGGGTACAGACGATAAGAACCAGTGCCTGTCAGAGTTGCTCGGCCCGCTCGGGCTGCGGGCAACGTGCGCTCGCGGCGGTATCCGGTGGCCGGGCAAACCAGGTACTGGTGGATAATTCCGTGGGTGCCCGGGTGGGGGATGAAGTGGTCATCGGGCTGGATGAGCAATCGCTGCTGAACGCCTCGCTGGTTATTTACGGTTTGCCATTGGTGCTGATGGTGCTTGCCAGTGTGATGACTCATAGCTGGGCGGCGGGGTCAGACCTGGGCGCCACCGCCGGAGCGGTGGCAGGTCTGGGCGTCGGATTCTGGCTGGTGCAGCGATGGCAGGCCGGAGCCGGTGATCGCTACCAGCCGCGGTTGCTGAGGGTAAAAACAATTCCATCCTCGACATGTCCATGATCCCTACCGTTTTTTAAGTTGAAAATTCACGTCCCAGCCCCAGAATAGCTCTATAAACGCAAGTAAAATCAGGGGGTTCTACATGCCGGAAAACAATATAGAAGCTGCCCGTATGCCTTCCCTGGCCAGGCCCGGGGCCATGCTGGGCGTTCTGCTGATGCTGGCTGCCTTGGTGTCGGTATTCTGGAGCCAGGGCGTCGCAGCCAGAGGCCTGCCGGATTTCACTGAGCTGGTGGAAGATAACTCCAGTGCAGTGGTGAATATCAGTACCACGACGGATCCGGGCAGCCAGAGTTCTGGTTTCCATGGGCTCCCTTTTGATGAGAGGCAACTGGAGCAGTTGCCGCCTTTCCTTCAGGATTTCTTCCGCGGCCCACAGTCTCCTTTTGGTGGTTCCCCTCGCCCGCAGCAGCCGCGCAGGAGCATGGGCTCCGGCTTTATTGTGTCAGCGGATGGTTACGTCCTGACCAACAACCACGTGGTTGAGGGTGCCGATGAGGTGATTGTGCGCCTGAATGACCGCCGCGAGTTTTCCGCCACCATCGTGGGTACCGATCCCCGCTCGGATATGGCGGTTCTCAAAATCGAGAATGGTGAAGACCTGCCTGTGGTCAGCGTTGGACGTTCCCGGGATCTGAAAGTCGGTGAATGGGTTTTCGCCATCGGCTCTCCTTTCGGGTTTGATTACACCGTGACGGCGGGCATTGTCAGTGCTCTGGGCCGCTCGCTGCCATCCGAGAACTACGTGCCGTTTATCCAGACCGACGTTGCCATCAACCCCGGCAACTCCGGTGGCCCGCTGTTCAATCTGGAAGGCGAAGTGGTGGGCATCAACTCCCAGATCTATACCCGGTCCGGTGGTTTCATGGGTGTGTCGTTTGCCATTCCCATTGACGATGCCATGAATGTGTTCCGCCAGCTCCGTGACAAAGGCACCGTGGCCCGGGGTTGGTTGGGCGTGCTCATCCAGGAAGTGAACCGGGATCTGGCCGAGAGCTTCGGGCTGCGTCGTCCCCGCGGCGCGCTGATTGCCGAAGTAATGCCGGATTCACCGGCGGAGCAGGGGGGCCTCGAGGCCGGTGACATTGTGCTGGAGTACAATGGCGAGGATGTTCAGTTGTCCTCCGACCTGCCGCCCATGGTTGGCCGCACGCCGGTGGGTGAATCGGCGCGCCTGACCGTGTTGCGGGGTGGTGATGAAATCACTCTGGACGTGGAAATTGGCAAGTTGCCGGAAGACGGCGATGACGCTGCCCAGCCCTCCACCGGTAGCCGCGACAATAGCGCGGGCGCACCGCTTGGGTTGTCCGTTGAGCCACTGGCTCCCGAGACCGCCCGTTCAGTGGGCGTGGAAGGTGGTGTTGTAGTCGCCGGCGTAGATCGTGGCCCTGCGTTTGAGGCCGGTATTCGTGCCAGGGACATCATCACCGAGATCAACCGCCAGCAGATTCGCTCGGTGGAAGATTTCCGGTCGGTGGTCCGCGACTTGCCGGAAAACCGAGCGGTTTCGGTCCGGATTGTAAGGCAGGGTCGGGCGATCTACCTGGTCATGAAGCCCTGAGTTCGTAACCGCATTTCAAGTAAGATTGGGCCCCCGGCGTGTCAGGACACGTTCGGGGGCTTTTGCTTTTTAAGCCATAGTTTGTTCGTTTTGGGCGAGCACTATAAAAGCCATTCGATGCTTTGTGCCCGCCAAGTTGACCCGGAATTTCTGTCATTAACGATTAAGCCGCTTTTAAACAAAAGCGAACATTCGGATCGCCTCAGAGATCCCCGGCTCTTTCTGCCTTGGTTGGGCGCTTGGTCATTTCTCAAGAACCCGGTAAACGATCAAATGGACTAACTGTTCCAGCTCTTCGATCGCCAATAATGTGGGTGTAGATTTCAGTCGTCCGAATATCGCTGTGGCCGAGGATTTCCTGGACCGTTCGGATATCACTTCCCGATCTCAGTAGCTCGGTGGCAAAAGCGTGGCGAAAAGTATGCGCCGTCACCCGTTTGGTAATTCCGCTCCCTTTCACGGCCTGCCTTAATTGCCGCGCGTATGTCGAATGATGAAGGTGATGTCGGCAAACATAGCCTGCAATGGGGTGAACGCATCGTGTTGAAGACGGGAATAGATACTGCCAACCAAAGTCTTTCATGACTGGTCCGTACTTCTTATGCAGAGAAGCCGGAACCGACGTGAGCCCGAATCCCTCGGCCAGATCAGACGCATGGATATCTCGTGAATGGGCAATTTGCCGCTCCATGTTCTCTCTCAAATTGTCGGGGAGAAGGGTATACCGATCTTTTCGGCCTTTGCCGTTGAACACCAGCAAGCTCCGGCTTTTCAGGTCGATGTCTTTTATGCGAAGCGAAAGAGCTTCGCTGATCCTCAGGCCACAGCCGTAAAGAAGTGCGGTGATTAGCCAATACTCCGCTTTCATCCTCCCCAGAATAGAAGCGACTTCCTCTGGGTTGAGCACCGTGGGCATGCGCCGAGGCGTCTTCGACATCTTGTAGTGCAGGTTTTCGATCTCCCTTTTCAGCACATTCTTGTAAAGGAAAATTATGGCGCAGAGTGCCTGGTTTTGGGTGGCGGGGCTGACCCCTCGATTTACGGCGAGATGATTCAGGAAACGCTCAATTTCGCGATTACCCATCACCTCAGGGTGCTTCTTGTCATTGAACAGAATGAACTGGCGGACCCAGTAGAGATAGGTTTTCTCTGTTCGATAGCTGTACTGCTTCGTCCTGATTTCTGTGCGAACCGATTGCAGAAACGGTGATTGTGACACAGTCGCCCCTCCGTGGCTGAGTGCTGTATATGTATACAGTTATAATGAAAAAGCCTCGGGAATGCCAAAAATTCTGCGGTTTGATTTGCATAAGGCCGCACACTTTTCACAGAGCACCCTAGTAGCCCATTGATTTAGAGACGGAAATTTTTGGCCTTTTGGATTTCACTTGCAGAAACGTGCAACAATAACTTGCTTACAAACTTTTCACAGAAGCAAGACAGGAAAAGCGCTTGGGAGCCGGATGGTAAGGGTTTGAAAAGTCGAGATTATCCGGGCCGTGACTCAGTTTTGGACGGGGTGGTGGCGTTGCGGTTTAATAAGAATTCAAACCAATAAGCTGTTAGAAGATTAGAGGATGTCGGTTTGAGGGTTTTCAGAGAGTTAGCGGTGATTTTATGTCTGGCGGTGGTTCCGATTGTAATATCTTATGCATTTGGTGGTACGGATCTATTGATTGAACTCTCAAAAAGCATGATGGCTCACAAATGGATCATGATCTACAGCATGGTCGGTTTTGCATTTTTCATCGTTGTTTCTTTTCTGGAATGGCATGTTCTGGTCCATAGCAATAGGTTTAAAAAGGCCCATCGGCTTACCTCAGAGGTGCTTCACGAAGTGGCATCTTCATTTTTGGGCATACTAAGGATCAGCTCAGGAATTTTCATTTCCGTTTTTTGCCTCTGGCTGTTCTTTGACTTCAGCACTGAAATGCTCCCAACATTTGCATCCCTGCTACTCTTCGGCACTGTCGCCGCCGTTGAGTGCGTTGCCATTAATTGGGCTCTGGAGTATGCGCAAAAGAACTGGAGTCGAGACATTTCTAACCAATTGTTGTAGTTCGTTCCGGACCTTCGGCCCTCCACCGGACGCCCATTTCGCTGCGCTGCATGGGCGCCGCTAAACGTTGGCGTTAGGGCTTACTGCGTTTCCGCCAATAGCCAGGTTTTCGGGAGTGGTGAGCAACGGCAATGACTACAGCTTCTTCTGGCAGTTCAATGGCGACTATATCGTATGGGAAGCGTTCCAGAATCAGGCGTCTTGCACC
>JAJUKC010000017.1 GCA_029264995.1 Marinobacter sp.
AAGAAACCAACACGCTCAATGAAACGGCCGTCACGGGAGTTACGGCTGTCAGTGACTGTCAGATGGTAGAACGGGCGCTTCTTGGAGCCGCCACGAGCCAAACGGATTGTTACCATTTCGACCAATATCCTGTTCTGTTGTACGAACTTTGTACGATTCACGCCATACCGAGAACGGCTGACGAGAAGACCCATACTCGAAAGGGGCGCTATTCTATGCCAAAAACGCGCCAATGAAAACAGGGAAACCACCGGTTTCCCCATTTTATATGTAAGGCTTTTTACATACGGCCAAACGGAGGCATGCCACCACCGCCGCCGGGCGGCATCATACCACCCATACCGCGCATCAGGTTAGCAACCCCACCCTTCTTGCCAAACTTTTTCATCATCTTCTGCATCTGCTTGTGCTGCTTGAGCAGACGGTTCACGTCCTGGATCTGGGTACCGGAACCGGCAGCAATCCGACGCTTGCGGGAATTATTGATGACATCCGGGTAGCGGCGCTCTTTTGGCGTCATGGAGCAGATAATGGCTTCCATCTGACCAACCGACTTGTCGTTAACCTGAGCCTGCGCCATCTGGGCCATCTGCCCCATGCCCGGCAACTTGTCCAACAGTCCGCCGATACCGCCCATATTCTTCATTTGCTGGAGCTGGTCGCGGAAGTCTTCCAGATCAAAACCTTTACCCTTCTTGATCTTCTTGGTGAGCTTCTCGGCTTTCTTTCGGTCCAGCTTGCGCTCAGCTTCCTCAATCAGGGAGAGCACATCCCCCATGCCAAGGATGCGGGAGGCAACACGATCGGGATAGAAAGGCTCCAGAGCGTCTGACTTTTCACCAATACCCAGGAACTTGATGGGCTTGCCGGTGATATGACGCACGGACAACGCCGCACCGCCACGGGCATCGCCGTCGGTCTTGGTCAGCACCACGCCGGTCAGCGGTAACGCGTCGTTAAATGCCTTAGCGGTATTGGCCGCGTCCTGGCCCGTCATGGCATCAACCACAAACAGGGTTTCAACCGGATTCACCGCCTTATGCAGGCGCCCGATTTCACTCATCATCTGCTCATCCACGTGCAGACGACCCGCAGTATCCAGTATCACCACATCAATATGCTTGCGGCGGGCGGCCTCTATGGCGCCGTTGGCAATATCCACCGGATCCTGCTCGGTTGTGCTCGGGAAAAATTCGACACCCACCTCACCGGCCAGCGTCTCCAGCTGACGGATAGCCGCCGGCCGATAGATATCGGCACTGACCACCAGCACGGACTTTTTCTCACGCTCTTTCAGGAAACGGGACAGTTTGGCCACCGTTGTGGTTTTACCCGCACCCTGGAGGCCAGCCATCATGATGACCGCCGGAGGACGCGTGGCGAGGTTCAGGGATTCATTGCCCTCACCCATGACCCGTTCCAGCTCCTGCTGGACAACCTTAACGAAGACCTGGCCCGGGGTCAGGCTGCGCTGAACTTCCTGGCCGATCGCACGCTCACGAACCCCTTCAATAAAGGCCTTGACCACCGGCAGGGCGACATCAGCCTCCAGCAGGGCCATCCTCACTTCACGGAGCGTGTCCTTGATATTGTCGTCAGTCAGGCGCGCTTGGCCTGAGATCTTGCGCAAGCTACCGGATAGCCGGTCCTGGAGATTCTCAAACATGTTGCTCTTCCGTACCCCGGAGAATTTGTTCACACAGATCAAGAAGCCAGCTCGGCCCGCTTGATTCCTGTTGCATAATCGCGACATTATACCCAGACTACGGAGCCTCTGAACAACTCCGCGCCGATTTCACTTCATCAGGCAACACGATTAAGGATGTCATGGGAACGCTGATTCTCGCGGTTACCGCACTTTTCCTCTATAGCGTTGGAACCGCGCTTCAGGCCCTCCATTTACGTGGCAAGGTGCACAGCAACCTGGCGGTTACGACACTGATTGGCGTGCTTGCCCTGATCGGCCATGGCCTGCTCATTGCCCAGACCGTGCACCTGGACGGCGGCTTCGACTTCAGTTTCTTCAAGAGCTCGGTACTGATCTCCTGGCTTATCGTCTTCCTGCTGCTGGGACTGAACCTTAGCAAACCCGTGCAAAGCCTGTTCATTGCCGCCTATCCGATTGCGGCACTGACCATTGTCATGGCACTAATCACCCACACGCCGTCTCGCCTGGTGTCCGAAGAAAGCTACGGCATGCTCTCTCACATTGCCCTGTCGGTAACCGCATACAGCCTGTTTACCCTGGCAGCCATACAGGCGGCTTTACTGTACGTGCAGAACCGCCAACTCAAGCGCAACTACAACAGCCTGCTGGTAAGAAACCTGCCACCGCTGCAAACCATGGAGTCATTGCTGTTTGAAATGGTCTGGGCGGGAGTGGTGCTGCTGGTACTCGCCATCGTCACCGGCGCTGTTTTCATTGAAGACCTGTTTGCCCAGGATCTGGCCCACAAAACCATTTTTTCCCTGCTGTCTCTGCTGGTTTTTGTCGGGCTACTGGTGGGCCGCTACACCAAAGGCTGGCGCGGCATTACTGCCAGTCGCTGGACACTGGCAGGCTGCGCGCTGCTGATGCTGGCCTTCTATGGCAGCAAGTTTGTTCTCGAGCTGGTATTCCACCGGGGCGTCTGAGACCCGGCAAGTCCCTTGCTGACCGAACCCGCTTGACACCCGTTACCTTCAAAACCTATTTTCGCAACTTATCCTCAATATAAGGGCTGCTCTCTTGAACGAAACATCGCTGACCGCGCTGTTTATTCTACTTGTCGGACTGATCATCCTCTCTGCGTTTTTCTCCAGCTCTGAAACCGGCATGATGTCCCTGAACCGCTACCGCCTGAAACACATGGCGAATACCGGCCACAAGGGAGCCCAGCGAGCGCAAGGCCTGCTTAACCGGACCGACCAGCTGATTGGCGTCATCCTGATCGGCAACAATTTCGTGAACATCCTTGCGTCATCCATTGCCACGGTCATCGCGATTCGCCTCTGGGGGGATGCCGGTATTGCGATCGCCACCTTACTGCTGACGATCGTCATCCTGATTTTTGCCGAGGTGACTCCGAAAACCCTCGCAGCCCTGTTCCCTGAAAAAATTGCCTTCCCGGCCAGCCACATTCTTGGGCCACTGCTGAAACTTCTGTACCCGCTGGTGTGGGCCGTCAATCTGTTTACCACCGGCATCCTGAGACTGCTGGGCGTTTCCTCGGCCCAGGCCTCGGAAGATCATCTCAGCCGGGAAGAACTCAGAACCGTGGTGAACGAAGCCGGCGCACTGATTCCGGCCCGACACAAAGACATGCTGGTCAGCATCCTGGATCTGGAGAATGTCACCGTCAATGACATCATGGTGCCCCGAAACGAAGTCGTCGGCATCGACCTGGAAGACGACACCGACACTATCCTGCGCCAGCTCAGAAGCAGCCAACACACGCGGCTGCCTATTTTCAAGGGCGACATCAACAACATTCAGGGCATTCTGCACCTTCGCAGCGCGGCCAGACTGCTGCAGGAGGCCGACATCAACAAGGCGATGATCATGCAGCTGTGCCAGGAACCCTACTTCATCCCCGAGAGCACCGCACTCAACACCCAGCTGCTGAACTTCCAGAAAGGCAAGCGCCGGTTCGGCATAGTTGTGGATGAATACGGTGATGTGCTGGGCCTGGCTACGCTTGAGGATATTCTTGAGGAAATCGTCGGGGAATTTACCACCGACTATGCCGCCACCTCGCCAGATATCATCCCCCAGGACAACGGCACCTTTATCATCGACGGCAGCGCCGCGGTGCGGACGATCAACAAAACCCTGGGCTGGCATCTGCCCACCGATGGTCCCAAAACCCTGAACGGACTGATCACCGAAACTCTGGAGAATATTCCGGACACCAACGTGTGCCTGAAAGTTGGCGGCCATCGTATTGAAGTCCTGCAAATCAAGGATAATGTGGTGAAAGCTGCCATTGTCCATCCCAAGCGCAAGAAAAAGCGTGGCCGGAGTTTATGAACCCCATCGCAGGTTAGCGTTTATTCATGTTAATGCAGATCAAAATGCGCTAAATTTAACCAATAATCAGAATAGACAAGAATCAGGCTCGGTCATGTATCCGGTTGAGGCGTAAACAGGAGTCGGCCATGAACAAGCAGTCCGGCATACATTACCTCCGCGAGCACAGGGAAGCGGCAAGCACCCGACCGGTTCCTGCGGAGGTAACCCGCATCCGCGACACCGTTGTTGCGGGGCTGGGTGATTTGTTGCAGGGGGCTTTCGATGCCGTCGATGATTCACTCTTCGAACTGGCCAACAATGCCCGCAGCAACAATGAGCAAAACCGCTATTTCGAAGCCATGCGCGAGATTCGCATCAAGCGCAAGGGCGTAGAGCGTCATTTCCAGAATACGGTTGCCCAGTTCTTTGCCAACCCACCCCACGCCGGTCAGCTTCCAACAGCTGAAACCAGCCCGCAGGCCAGTGCCGACACTCTCTCGCTGGTCGGCAATGACGATCTGGAAGAACAGGTCGCCTTCAATGCCATGACCACCAAGGCCAAGGCCCACTTCCAGGGCCCTTTACTGCAATTACAGGCTCGTTTTACCGAAATCTATCCGGACGCCACCGAGCAGGAGCCGGTCAACCCGATGGCACCGGAGCACCTTTGCAGCGCCTTTACCGAGGCTATCCAGGCCCTCGACATCCAGATTCGCGAACGGTTGATCCTGCTCAAGCAGTTTGACCGTTATGTTATTTCCAATCTGGGCATGCTCCTGGATGAAGCCAACCGCATTCTGATCCAGGCCGGCGTTATTCCGAACTTCCGCTATCACGGCAAGAAAAGCCAGAGCCAAAAGCCATCGGCAACGGCAACGGCAGACAGCGCTGCCGAAAGTTCCGGCGAGGCAACTGCCAGCTACGAACAACGCCCGGAAGACACCGTACTGTTTGACCAGATCCGTCAGATGCTGGCCCTGCAAAGGTCCAATGCCGGCATGCCCCCACGCAGCGCCGACCCCTCCCTGAGAGTGATCGGAGGCCGGGAACTGGCCGATATGCTCAACGCCATTCCACTTCAGCAGAACTGGCCGGAAACCGACGACCTGAGCACGGGTGAGCCGGTTACCGTCGATCTGCGCCAGGTCGTTCAGCAACTGCTGGCTAAAGCCGACACTCAAGATGGTCGCCAGCCCGCACTGAATGAAGTGGATGAAGATCTGATCAACCTGGTCTCCATGCTGTTCGAGTTCATCCTTGATGACTACAACCTGTCCGCCCCGGTACAGGTGCTGATCAGTCGCCTGCAGATTCCGATTCTGAAGGTTGTGATCAAGGACAAAAGCTTCTTCAGCAAGGCAACCCACCCGGCCCGCAAACTGCTCAACTCCCTCGCCCGCGCAGGCATTGGTTGGAGCAGCAGCGATGAGAAAACCCGAGACAAGCTATACGGCCAGATACACAACGTGGTGCAACGAATCCTCAACGAGTTCGATGGCAACATCCAGCTGTTCGAAACCCTGAATGACGAATTTGAGCAATTCCTGGAGCGGGAAAACCGGAAGGCCTCCCTGGTGGAACAAAGAACACGAGAATCGGAACGTGGTCGCATCAAATCCCAGAAAGCCCAGGAAGAGGTGGACCGACTGTTACGGGAAAAAGTATCCCGTTACCGGCTTCCGGACTCGGTCAGCGATATTCTGATGAATGGCTGGAGCCGGGTTATGTTCCTGGCCTACCTGAAAGACGACACCGAACATCGCTGGCATGAAACCGCCCGGGTCGTGGACGACCTGATCTGGTGCCTGCACCCCCACGAAGAAGATGAAGAGCGCGACCAGTGGGTTCGGGTTGTGCCCGGCCTGTTGAAATCACTGCGTGCAGGACTCGAGGAAGTCTCCTACAACGCCACCCGGCTTGATCAGATGATGGGGCACCTGAAACACGAGCTGGCCGAGGCCTTCCGGACCAACGCCGCCATCGAAGCCCGCCAGGATGCACCGTCGGAAGCCGAAGAAGAAGCCCCGACCGTGCACCAGACAGCCGTCGAACGGCAACAGGAACTGGAAGATGCCGCAATTGCCGAATATGTGGCCAAACTCGATAACATCGAAATTGGCAACTGGGTGGAGTTCCGCCTGGTCAACGGTACCAGCTTCCGCTGCAAGCTCTCCGCCATTATTGATGAAGCGGACTGCTTTGTGTTCGTCAACCGGATGGGCCTGAAAGTCATCGAGAAGACCCGTGTCGAGCTGGCTCACGAGATGCGCCGTGGCCGCCTGACGCTGCTCGAACAGGGTGCCTTGATTGACCGGGCCCTGAATGCCGTCGTGGGCAATCTGCGCACAAAAACCGCCTGATTTTGATGCCGGACACGGGTTTTCGTTCACCCTCAATGCCGGCATCCTATCGGCTCCTGCTGGCAGTTTCCCTGGCCATACTGGCCCACACTCTGGTACTGGCCGGGCTTCCATCACCGCTGAAGGAGGCCCGGGAACTGACTCACCGGCTAGTCTTTACGCTGACCAGTCCAGCAGCCACACCAACTCCAGAGAGCGTGGCAAATCCGGAACCTTCGAAGCCCAGGCACACCGAGTTCGAGATCCCGCCGGCCGAGCCGGTGGTAACCTCGACCGAATCCGCTTCCAATGCTGCACCCGAATCGCAAACTGTCACTGAGCCACGCCCAGATTCCACGGAGCGGACAACCGAAAGTCCCCACCCCCGGGAAACGACCATCGAATCCCCTGCCTCGCAGGCCATGCCGGCCCTTACAGCACGGGTCTCCGAGCCAACGAACACGCCGGAAGCTATCAAACGAATCACCGAGTCGCCCACCGAAACCGACCCTTATCTCATCAGGCTCGCCACCCATCTGGCCGAGAAACTCGATCAGAAAAGAGTGCCTGCAATTTCGGCGCTTACAGAGAGAGTGTCCATGGAACTGGAACTGAGACTGATGCCCAACGGCGCGCTCACCCGGGCCCGGGTGATCAAATCGACCGGTGTGCAGAGTATTGATGAGGCCGCCTATCGAACGGCTCTGGCAGCCAGTCCCTACCCGAGTCCGGAAGGGGAGGCTACCGACCGTTTCGAGGTGGAACTGGTGTTCACCCCGAAACAGCCATAAAGGCAGGAGAGATCAGGCTTCGGCCTGGCCCGCAGCATCCTTGACCATCTTGGCCAGCTCGCCACTTTCTGACATTTCCAGAACGATGTCGCAACCACCTACCAGCTCACCGTTAATGTAGAGCTGCGGGTAAGTTGGCCAGCTGGAGTAGACTTTCAGGGCCTCACGCAGTTCCTGATTGTCGAGAATGTTCACAAATGCAAAGCGCTCACCGCACGCCATCAGAGCCTGAACAGTACGTGCCGAGAAACCGCACTGCGGGGCTTGCGGGGTGCCCTTCATGTAAAGAATAACCGGGTTTTCTTCAAGTTGGCTCTTGATGGTTTCATTGATGTCCATGAACTCATACCTCTGGTTGGGAGTCAGCTTTGCCGCCAAACGGCTGTTGAGGCTATTGTACACGGGTGCCTCAGGCCTCAACAAACCGTCTGTTTTGACCCAGAACAACCGCACCGCGCCCGGCGTTGTTTTCAGGGTAGCGACGGGCTAGACTTGTTGGCTTTTCCGAACGGGCAGTTTGCTTGAAACAGGGGCCTTTCATGGCAGCGAGACACTTTCTGACACTGAACGACATGACCACTGCAGAACTGGAAGATCTGCTCGATCATGCTTCCAAATTACGCAAAGAGTGGCGTTCAGGCCAGACCCGGGACACCCTTAAAAACCGGGTGCTGGCAATGATCTTCGAGAAATCGTCCACCCGGACCCGGGTTTCCTTTGAAGCCGGCATGACCCAGCTCGGGGGTACTGCCATGTTCCTGTCTCCCCGGGATACACAGCTTGGCCGCGGCGAACCCATCGAAGATTCTGCCATCGTGATCTCCAGCATGGTCGATGCGGTGATGATCCGTACCTTTGCCCATGACACTGTCGAGCGCTTTGCTTCTGCCTCCAGCAAGCCCGTGATCAACGCCCTCACCGATGAATTCCATCCCTGCCAGCTATTGGCCGACATGCAGACCTACAGGGAGCTTCGCGGCAGCATTCGTGGCGCAACCGTGGCCTGGATTGGCGACGGCAACAACATGTGCCATTCCTACATCAATGCCGCGGAGCGTTTCGACTTTCATCTGAACGTTGCCTGCCCTGAGGGCTACGAACCGGATCAAAAGCTGATCGAGCTGCATGCTGACCGGGTGACCGTTGTGCGCGCGCCGGAAGAGGCCGCACGGGGTGCCCAGCTGCTGGTCACCGATGTCTGGGCTTCCATGGGCCAGGAAGACGAACAGAAGGCCCGGGAAAAGGCCTTCAGCAGCTACCAGATCAATCCGGCTCTGATGGCTCAGGCCGACAAGGACGCCCTGTTCATGCACTGCCTGCCCGCCCACCGGGGGGAAGAGATTTCGGCAGACATGATGGACCACGAAAGCTCGGTCGTGTGGCATGAGGCGGAAAACCGGCTGCATGCCCAGAAAGCCTTGCTGGAATTCCTGATTCTCAACCGTCTGGACTGATCCATGCCCGAAGCCCTGGAGCCCCCCGCAGACTGGCTGCTGGAAGTAAACAATCTGTCCTGTGGCTACGGCGGCGATTCCGTCGTCAAGGACGTCAGCTTTGCCCTCAGCCACGGCGATATTGGCTGCCTGCTGGGCCCCAGCGGCTGTGGCAAGAGCACCATTCTCCGGGCGCTGGCCGGTTTCCTGCCGATTTCCCAGGGTGAAATCCGCCTGCAGTCACAGGCGATCAGCTTACCCGGGCGGGCACTGCAACCGGAAAAGCGCAAGATTGGCATGGTGTTTCAGGACTACGCCCTGTTTCCGCACCTGAGCATTGCCGACAACGTCGGCTTCGGCCTGAAATCATTGAGCAAAGCAGAACGCCGACAAAAAGTCATGGAGTTGCTGAACCTGGTGCACCTGCAGGACCTGGCAGACAACTATCCCCACGAGCTGTCCGGCGGCCAGCAACAACGGGTGGCCCTGGCCCGGGCACTGGCACCAGAGCCAACACTGATCCTGCTGGATGAGCCTTTCTCCAACCTGGACACAGATCTGCGCCGCCGGCTGAGCCTGGATGTGCGGGAAATCCTCAAGACCCTCGGCATCAGTGCCATCCTGGTTACCCATGATCAGCAGGAAGCCTTTGCCATGTGTGATCAGGTGGCGGTTCTCCGGGACGGGCAGATTCAACAGTGGGATGTGCCCTACAACCTCTACCATGAGCCGGCGAACCGGTTCGTGGCCAGTTTTGTCGGGCAAGGTGGGTTTATTCCCGGCAAGGCCCTGGGCCCTGACACCATAGAATCGGAACTGGGCGTCATCCATGGCAACCGGGCCTACAAATGGCAACCAGGCACCCTGCTGGACGTCCTGATCCGGCCGGACGACATTGTTTTCGATGAAGACTCAGAGCTGAAGCCAAAGGTGGTGGAAAAAACCTTTGCCGGAACCTCCACGCTCTATCGTTTCCGGTGTTCAGAAGACACTGAATTTGAGGCCCTGTTCCGGAGCCATCTGGACTTTAACCTGGGTGAGCAGGTACCGGTCCGGGTGGAGGCTGATCACCTGATCGCCTTCGAACGCACCGGCCACTGAACCTCAGTGATTACAGACTCGCTCAACAGCATCCAGCCAGCCGGCATAGAGTGATTCCCGCAGCCCCGGCGCCATATCCGGCCGGAACTGGTGCTCGCATTCCCAAAGCGACGTAATCTGCTCCAGGCTATCGAAAACCCCGGTCTGCAAACCCGCAAGATATGCGGCCCCCAGCGCCGTGGTTTCGGTCACGCTCGGCCGGTCAACCGGCACATTGAGAATGTCCGATAAAAACTGCATCACCCAGTCGTTCACAGCCATGCCTCCGTCGACTCGCAGCGATTCCAGTCGGGCGCCATCGTTGCGAATGGCGCGCACCAGGTCTTTGGTCTGATAGCACACCGACTGCAAACCCGCCGTGACAATCTCGGCAATGCCGGTATCCCGCGTCAGTCCCAGGATTGCACCCCGGGCGTTCGGGTCCCAGTGCGGGGCCCCCAGGCCAGTGAACGCGGGCACCAGATACACCGGATTATTCACACCGACCGTCGCCGCATGCTCCGCCGATTCCCGGGCATGGGATATCAGCCGAAGCCCATCCCTGAGCCACTGCATGGCGGCACCGGCAACAAAAATACTGCCTTCAATGGCATAGCAGGGTTTGCCGTTGAGGCGGTAGGCTACTGTCGTCAATAACCGGTTTTCAGAGCGCAGAGCCTGCTGGCCGGTGTTGAGCATCAGGAAACAGCCTGTGCCATAGGTACTCTTGGCCATCCCCGGCTCAAAACAGGCCTGGCCGATCAAAGCGGCATGCTGATCACCGGCAATACCGGCAATCATCACCGAAGCGCCCAGACATTCGGGTTCCGTCAACCCGTACTCAGCTGCACTGTCGAATACCTCCGGCAACAGGGCAGCAGGCACCCGAAACAGCTTGAGCAGCTGCGGGTCCCATTGCTGTGTATGGATATTGAACAGCGCAGTGCGGGACGCATTGGTGGCATCGGTACGATGGTGCTTGCCGCCGGTCAGATTCCAGAGCAACCAGGTATCAATGGTACCAAAAGCCAACTCACCGGCCTCCGCCCGCTGACGAGCACCCTCAACGTTGTCGAGAATCCAGGCAATTTTGGTAGCGGAGAAGTAAGGATCAATCAACAGCCCGGTGCGATCAACCACCAGGGATTCATGGCCATCCTGGCGCAACTTGGTACACCAGGACGCGGTACGGCGATCCTGCCAGACAATGGCGTGATGAATCGGCTGACCAGTGGCCCTGTCCCAGATCACCGTGGTTTCCCGCTGGTTGGTGATGCCGATGCCTGCGAGGTCAGACGCCTCAATCTTGCCGTTGTCCAGGGCTTCACGGCAGACCGCCAGCGTGCTATCCCAGATTTCCATGGCATCGTGCTCAACCCAGCCATCTTTGGGAAAGTACTGGTGAAACTCCTGCTGGGCAACGGCCACCTGAGCGCCTTTGTCATCAAACACGATGGCTCGGGAACTGGTGGTACCCTGGTCAATGGCAAGCAGATATCGGGACATCAAGACCTCCTGTTGTTTTCAGGAGATTCTAACAGGACGGGAATCGAGCGGTGTGACGCGGCGCGGAAATAAAAAAAGGGCTGGAAAAACCGGCCCTCAAATGACGAATGAAACAAGGAAAGTTCGTAAGAACTACAACCTCAAAAGTCATCCCTTACGCTTTTAAGTATTAACCAGAGCCGCAGAGGGTTCAGTTGTGGTTGTGTAGAGCTTTGTTACATCAGGTGAGGTACCGAGCACTGGTTCACAAATCCGGGTCTGCGGGCTTCAGTCGTGGCCAGACCAGGCTGAACCGGGCTCCACCCAGAGCTTCACTGCGGCCAACGAACGCCTGCCCCCCGTGCCAGTACAGAATCCTGCGAACAATGGACAGGCCCAGCCCATAGCCACCCGAGGTACGGGTACGGCTATCATCAAGCCGGGCAAAGGCGGTAAATACCTTCTCCCAATCCTGTTCCGGAATGCCCGGGCCATCGTCTTCCACATCAATCCGACAATTATCTTCGTCCAGGTGGCAACTCACCCGCACACGGCCTGCAGCATAGCGCGCGGCATTACCGACCAGGTTCTGGACCGCCCGGTGAATGTAACGAGGCTCCATATCGGCCTGCGCCCAGCGCTCCGAGGCTTCATCGATCTGACAGTCAATGTCGACTCCCTCCCGGATCAGCCGCTGTTCGGAGACAACCTGCCTGACAATATCCGTGACCGATCCCTCCCGGAGGCTGAATACCGGGCCGCCCTGCTCCAGCCGGGCATAGGTCAGAATCTCATCAATCAGTTCATCCAGCTCCTGGATATCGCCATCAATACCCTCCAGCTGCTTTTCGAGCACCGCCTGGGTACTGCCGGATTCGATCATCTGAACCCCGAACCGGATACGGGCCACCGGCGTTCTCAGCTCATGGGAAACCGCGTGAATCATTTCCCGCTGCACCTGCACCAGGCGCTGGATATGCTCCGCCATCCCGTTGAACGACGCCCCCAGCCGGGACACGAGCGTGCCGTCCTCGGATTCCACCCGGGCTCCCATCTCACCCCGGGCAATCCGAACAGCCACCGATTCGACCTTGCGCAGATGGCCCTCCACAAAGCGCAAGCCAAGGAACAAGGCCAACGCCAGCACGCCACCGACAACGGCGGCCAGCAGCAGGATAATCGGCCAGCCCCACGGATTGAAGGGGGGAGGCAATGTCACCACAACCAACGCGCCTTCCGACAAACGAACCAGCGCCCTGGCACGGTTATCGCCGTGTTCAAAAATTGCCAGCCCGGTGTCGCCGAGGTGCTCAAGCGCCTGTTGATCCGGCAGATCCTCGGCATTCTGAACCAGACGGATATCGAGATTGAGAGATTGCGCCAATTGCTGCGCCACATCCGCACGTTGCCCCGCCGGACTGGTATCCAGATGCCAACGTACCATCAGCGAGATTGCCCGGGCCAGATCCCGGTAGGGTTGCTCCAGATGTATGCCGAGCACCTCGCCACCGAGGCCACGGACATAATAGCCATAGCCGCTATCGGTTGACTGCGCCACCACCTGCCCGTAACCCAGGCGTTCAAGCGCAACCGGGGAAAGCCCGAAGTCGGCCGCAACGCCACTGCGCAGGTCAAACATCGGGGCCATCCAGTGATACTGACTGAGCGGATCCGGAGCCGCGGCCAGCCAACGCATAACCGGTGTCACGGCCTGCTCATGCCAGTATTGTTCGCGAACGGAATTGATGCCGTTAAACAGCAAGACGCACAGAAGCACGACCGCCGCCGCAATGGCCGCAATACGAGCGTAGGCTTTGAGGAAAAAATTCAGGGACATCGGGCCAACCCTGGTAACCGGCGTTGCCACCTGCGGGGCGGCAACGCCTCAGGCGCGATCAGGCTTCCTTGACGAACAGGTAGCCCTTGCTTCGAACAGTCTTGATACGGCGTGGGTGGATGGGATCATCACCGATTTTCGGGCGGATCCTGGACACGCGAACGTCAATGGAACGGTCCTGGCCGTCGTATTCGATGCCCCTGAGTGCGGTAAAAATCTCTTCCCGACTCAGCACTCTCCCTGCGTTACTGGCCAACAGCCAAAGCAAATCGAACTCAGCACTGGTGAGGTCGATACTTTCGTCGCTCAACCAGGCCTCACGCATGGAACGATCGACCACGAGGTCGTTGAACTGCAAACGCACCGGCTCCTCTCCGGACGTCTCCTGCCCGCTAACGGGCGAGGTTTCTACCCGGCGCAGCATGGCACGGATGCGGGCGAGCAGAACGCGCGGTTGGACCGGCTTGCCAATATAGTCATCCGCGCCCATCTCCAGGCCCAGGACCTGATCCAGATCGTCTGTCCGGGCGGTGAGCATAATAATGGGGCCATTGAAGAACGGCCGTACCCGCCGGCAGATGGACAGACCATCTTCGCCCGGCAGCATCAGATCCAGAACCACAAGATCCGGCTGCTCATTGCGGATCCGCTCAACGGCGGCTCCACCGTGGGTTTCCAACGACACTGTCAGGCCATTGTTTTCAAGATACTCGCGGGTCAGATCCGCAAGCCGCTCATCGTCCTCTACGATCAGGATTCGCCAACTCTCGTTTGTTTGTTCCACGCCATCCATCTCTGATTATTTTATTCCGGTTTCAGGGTTGTACACCCGACGATACAGGCAACGTTCAGTTACAGCAATTATACATGCTATTCAGAAATATACATGGAACCGCCAAAGGGTTACAGCCTGTGACACATATCCGTTTTCCTGAAAAGGGTCTCGCACTGTCACAGAGACGTCACCCCGGCGTCACCCATCTGTCATACCTGCTTCATAGCCTTGACCTGAAACAGAAACACAGAGGCCAAGCCATGACTGCAACCACCGCGAGCCTTCAACCCCGCCGGGGCCGTAATCTGAGCACCGAACTTACCCGTGACCCGGAGCTCATAGAAGCGGCCCAGCGCCTGCGTTACCGGGTATTCTCCGAGGAGTATGGCAGCGATCTGGGTGCCATCATCCCCGGCATTGATGCCGATGCTTATGATGCAGCCTGCGACCACCTGATCGTCACCGACGCAGACACCGGCGAACTCGTGGCCACCACGCGCATACTGCATCAGGACGATACGGCCTCGGTTGGCGGTTTCTACTCCCGGGGCGAATTCGACCTCACCGCTCTGGAAGCCTTGCCCGGAACACTGGCTGAACTCGGCCGCACCTGCGTACACCCGGACTACCGCAATGGTGGCACCATCACGTTGCTGTGGTCGGCGGTGGCGGAGTATCTGGTTCAGCGCAACGTGACCCACCTGATTGGCTGCGCCAGTATCAGCATGGCCGACGGCGGGGCAAAAGCCTGGCATGTGGCCCGGCTCCTGCAACAACAGCATCTGTCAGAGCCGCATTGCCGGGTAACGCCAAAGCGTCAACTGCCCCATCTTGCCCATCCGGAATCGGAACGCTCAGTGGACATCCCGCCCCTGATCAAGGCGTACATGCGCCTGGGCGCAAGGGTCTGTGGCGAGCCTTGCTGGGATCCTGAATTCCGCTGTGCCGATTTGCTGGTGCTGCTGGAAGTCAGCAACCTGGCCGACCGCTACAGCCGGCACTTCCTGCGTCGCCCCGCCTGATTCGGAGGATCGCCGATGAGCTGGCTTAGACTGAGCTTTCGGTTAGCAATGTTTGCAGGCTTCCTTGCCGGAGCCTGCGCACTGGCGACCCTGCTCCGGATCTCCGATCTGGCCCGGACCAGACCGGTGGACAGAAATCCCTGGGCCACAGTCTGTTTTCGGAGGGCGTGTCAGTGCCTGGGCTGGCAGATTCAGGTTTATGGTCAGCCCTGCCGGGAGAATGCCCTGTTTGTTGCCAACCACATCAGCTGGTCTGACATCCCCGTTCTCGGCAGCATTACGCCCATGCGGTTTCTGTCAAAGGCGGAAGTGGGTCAATGGCCGGTGATCGGCTGGCTGGCCCGCCAGGCCGGCACGCTGTTCATCAAACGTGGCGGCGGTCAGGCCAGAGCCATCAAGACCAGCATCGCCCAATGCCTGCAGGCTGGGGAATCGGTGATGGTCTACCCCGAGGGAACCACCAGCACCGGCGTAGCCGTGCTGCCCATGCACGGACTGTTGATGAGCGCCGCCCGGGACAGCAACACGGCCATACAGCCAGTGTCCATCGGTTATCGGAGAGAACGGCGCCCTGACGCACTGGCGCCCTTCGTGGGCGATGACAGTTTCCACCGGCATCTGTTCAGACTGCTGCAACAGCCACCGGGGCAGATCATCGTGATACTGCATCCGCCCCTTGAACCGGATCCTGATCTGTCCCTGAATGAGCTGACCGGGTGCATACACCAGCAGATCAGCCAGGGCCTCGCCCGTATTCACTCGGGCGAGTTCGACCATGTGTCGAAATGCCCCCTCAGAACAGCGGGCGACCCTGAGCTACCTCGTCTTCAGTAGCCTCGCGACGACCCACGATTTCCAGGTCAAAATAGAGGGTGAAACCGGCCAGAGGGTGATTGGCATCCACTTTGACCAGGTTGCCGTCGATCGCTACCACCTGTACCACCTGAGCCTGATCGCCGGAGTTGGTCTGAAATTTCATGCCCACATCCAGGTTTTCAACGCCCTCAAACAGGGAGCGGGGCACCTTGCGCACCAGGTCCTCGCGGTATTCGCCGTAGGCCATTTCCGGTGGCACGGTCACTTCCAGGCAGTCACCTACGTTTCGGTCTTTCACCGCCTCCTGAATGCCGGCAATGATCTCGGGGCTGCCGTAGATAAAGTGCAGAGGCTCGCTGCCTTCAGACGTATCCACCAGCTCACCGATGCGGTTCTTGAGCACGTAATGGACGGTAAAAACATCCGGCCGGGTGTTCGGGTTATCGGCTTGCATCAGCTGTTGTCGCTTCCTGTCTTTGTCGCGGGTTCAAGTTGCTGCAGGCCATGTATCACCAGTTTGCGATCCAGCTTCTCCCGAATGCCTGAGGGGTTGCTCAACCCCATGCGTTCGAGCAGCACCGCGTACTTGCCAGTATCGTCTTCAGCCCGGATGGCCTGCCAAAGGGTCGCCAGTTTACCACGGGGAGTGGCGGTTGCGGCTTTCAGTCCTTTAAGGGCTTTCCCCAGGGTCAGCTCCTCATCGGTGAAATCCCGGCCGAACGGGAAAGCCGGGAACCAGTCGCCCTTGCCGGGCGCAGCCAGAGCCTGGCGCACTGAAGCCGGCGTATTGTTCTGCCAGTCCCCGGGCAAGCGGAAATCGTCACGGACCTTGCCTGCCTTCTGGGCCTGTTTCAGCAAATCCGCCTGGAAACGGGAATCGGCAATACGGATCAGCGCCAGGAAAACATCTTCATCGGACTGGCCCCGCAAATCGGCAATGCCGTACTCGGTGATCACAATGTCCCGGAGATGTCTCGGAATGGTGCAATGGGCATAATTGAAGACAATGTTGGACACCACCTGACCTCCCGACATGCGGGTAGCTCTCAGGGCCAGGATGGAACGCGCCCCGGGTAGCTCATGGGCCATGGAAACAAAGTTGTACTGGCCACCGACACCACTGACCACGCGGCCATCATCCAGCCCGTCTGACACCGCCGAACCATTGAGCGTGTACATCATTGCCGAGTTGATAAACCGGCCATGCAACCGCTGGGCGGCCTTGAGCTTCTGATCACCAAAACGGTGATCGTAAAGGTGGTTGATGAAGTTGACACTGGTCATGCAGATCTTGTCACGCTGCTCTGGCGACAGTTCCCGCAACGCCTGGTAGAAGGCCTCCGGCCCCACGTAGAAGCCACCGTGCATGGCAATACCACCGGTAAGCCTTGAACCAAGACCCAGGGCCGCCAGCGCCTCACGGGTCTGATCCTGGCTGAGGTCTGCTTCTACAGCGTGATCTTCACTCAGGCGCAGGCGTCCGCCACGGAATTCCACTGTGTCCCGCAGAATGCCGTACTGAATCAGCCAGTTGACATCCCGCGCCCGCAATGGCGAGTCGATCAGCCCTTCCCGGACCAGCACATCCAGCATATCCAGAGAGGGCTTCAGGGTGATTTCGCCCCGGTTGATGAGAGTCTGCAAGCCGGCATGATCAAACACTTCCCGCTTCAGAATGCCCTCCTGCATCAGATACAGGAAACCGTCCACCATCATTTCACTACAGCCATACAAGCCGGTCTCGAACGGGCCGGTGCCGCCGTAGCTGTTAACCACAGGGAACCTGGTTCCCACATCCAGATGATCGTAAACAGCGCGCCAGGCATCGTTGTGTTTGTGGCGCAGAATGGCGTTGTGAACCAGCGAGGCTCCCAGTGAACCGATGCCAACCTGAAGGGTTCCGCCATCCTTCAACAGGCAACTGGCGTAGAATCCGATGAGGTGATCAGACGGACTGATGGCCATCTGAGGAGCCGAGAATAACGGATAGTCTGTCGATGGATGACTGAAGAGAAGATCAAACTGCTGTTCCTCGACGGCTGCATGATGGCCAAACCAGGGCAGGTTCTGGTTGATTTCGGCCACCATGGCCACCGGTACTCCCTGCTGTTCACGCTCCCGCAGCAGCGGCAGGATATCGAGCGACAGATCCGGGTTGCAGCTAAAGCTCACCTGGCCCGGAAAGCCATTGGGCTCGCCGGGGGAAACCATCTGCCCCACCACGTTCACACCCTGCGCCATCAAGTCACGAACGGCATGAGTGTAGTTGGTACACACGTAGTTTCGTTGCTGGTTGCGATTGTTCAGATAGCTGCCGGCTTTGAAGAAAAATTCAGACACCCGGACATTTTTCGGCAAGCGGTTTTTGGTGACATCGCGGGCATAGGCCAGCTCCGGAATATTGCCAAATAAGCGCCGGGCAAAGGGCCCCATGAAACGTTTTTCCAGGGAAGAACTGCCCTCAGGTGCCAACAGCGAGAGCGCGGTCACAATATGCAGGTCAATTTCCGGATCGTCCTTGGCACGCTGATAGAGCGCATTCACAAACCTCACCGGCTTGCCAAGACCCAGCGGCAGGCCCAGGGTGATGCGCTTGCCAACCCGCTCAATTACCTGATCAACACACCGTTCTGCGTCGTCGCAATAGACTCCGTTCTCTGCTGCCATTACCGGCTCCTCGTCGCTTGAGAATCTCAATTAAGGTGGATGATCACACGGCAGATTCAAGCTGACAATGCGTCAGGTCATGACATTTTGATAAAGCGGAGGTACGAAAACAAAAGATGGCGGGCACGCCGAAGAACAGGGGTCAGAATTTCCAGCGCAGGTTCAGGCAGGCGCCTTCGTTCAGCAGTGCGATGCCGTGGTCGGGCTGAGCCGGGTCGGAGGCATAGGTCTTTTCAGCGGTGCGGGAACGGCTGAGGCTCAGACTGAGCAGACGGGAACCGATAGCGGTCAGGACATCACTGCGGTCGTCTTCATAATCGCCGGACATCCATTCCTGGAGTTCATATACGTCCTCCGCTGTCGTCATTTCGTCGCGCTCGGCCATCATGCGCTCGGAGAGCATCGGCTCCGACAACATGGGCTGCGCAGCGTCTGCCCGCATCGCAAAGGCGACGCTATTCAGGGCTAGAAGGACGACGAACAGGCGAAGAATCATGGCAACAGGAAATCCGGTATCGACATTGGCTTTATTTAATTCACAGTACCAAAGTCTAATGATTGCGACGAAGATTGGTGTGATTTTGCACACAATTTCGCCAGCGTTCCGTCGCCTGGCACCAGCTTTTTTGTCAATAAATGATCACTTATATTGCAGTATGTAACGATCCTGCCGCTGGTCGGAGCGGCAGGATCGCACCTGGCTACTGCAAGCCCTTATGCATACAGTCTTCAAGGGCAGGGATAGGTGAACTCGGCATGGATCGCCTCGATGGCGGACACGAGGTCGGGGCTCAGAGTCACACTGGCTGCCCCGATGTTCTCCCTGAGCTGCTCCATGGTGGTTGCGCCAATGATGTTACTGGTTACGAACTCCCGACTGTTCACCCAGGCCAGTGCCAGTTGGGCCGGCGTGAGACCATGCTGGTGAGCCAGCTCAACATAGGCCCTCGTGGCGTCCGCCGCCCGGTCATTGGTATAGCGACTGAACCGCTCGTACAGAGTCAGCCGGGCCTTTTCCGGCCATTTGCCCCCCAGATATTTGCCGGTCAGCATGCCAAAGGCCAGTGGTGAATAGGCCAGCAGGCCGGTGCCTTCGCGATGGGCGAACTCCGCCAGGCCTGCTTCAAAGGAACGGTTCAACAGGTTGTAGGGGTTCTGGATAGAGACCACTCGAGGCCAGCCACGCTGCTCCGCCAGGCGCAGGTACTGCATGGTGCCCCACGGCGTCTCGTTGGACAGCCCGATGTGCCTGACCTTGCCTTCACGCACCAGCTCATCCAATGCTTCCAGTGTTTCCTCAATGGGCGTCATCTGCTCATCGGGATTGCGAGCATAGCCAAGCTTGCCGAAGAAGTTGGTGCTCCGGTCCGGCCAGTGCACCTGGTAAAGATCGATGTAATCCGTCTGCAGGCGCTTCAGGCTGTCTTCACAGGCAGAACGGATATGCTCCCGGGTCAGCCTCGGGCCACCGCGCAAATACCCGAGGCCATTGCCCGGCCCGGCCACCTTGCTGGCGATCACCAGATCATCGCGCCGGCCACGGCGGGCCAGCCAGTTGCCCAGATACTGCTCGGTCAGGCCCTGGGTTTCTGCTCTGGGTGGCACCGGATACATCTCGGCGGCATCGATGAAATTGATGCCCTGCTCCATGGCATAGTCAAGCTGCTCAAAGGCTTCCTGCTCGCTGTTCTGCTCGCCCCAGGTCATGGTTCCCAGGCAGATCAGGCTGACCTCGATATCTGTAAAGCCAAGTTTTCGCGTTTGCATGGAATCTCCTTGCATTGGGTCGATAAGAGACGGGGTAAAAACACGTAAACGGAATGTCACGGAGTTGTCGCATTTCTGTCATGGCGCCTTTCCATAGTAAAGGCATGACAGCAGAACCTTCAGGAACCCCCGTGACCGAAGCCCAGTTGACCGAACGGCGACCGCAACACATTACCATTGTTTCCGAGACGTTTCCGCCGGAAATCAATGGTGTTGCCAACACCATGCGGCACCTGTGTCAGGGTCTGATGCAACGGGGTCACCATGTAACCGTGGTGCGCCCCCGACAGCCCCACGAACAGAAAGGACTGTTTGAGAGCACCGGCAGCGGGCTGTTTTCCACCGAACTGGTGGTCAATGGCCTGCCCCTGCCCGGCTACGCAGATCTGCGCTTCGGTACCGCCCGCCCCTCAAGCCTGAAAAAGCTCTGGCAGAAACAACGGCCCGATGGCATTTATGTGGCGACTCAGGGCCCCCTGGGCGTGGCGGCAGTGAACGCGGCTCGCAGCCTGGCCCTGCCAGTCAGTTCCGGGTTTCATACCAATTTTCACCAGTACTCGCGTTATTACGGAGCATGCCTGCTCGAACGTTTGCTGTGTGCCTACGGTCGCTGGTTCCATAACAGGACAGCCATCACCCTGGTGCCTACCGGACGCATGCAGCGGGTTACCCGGGACATGGGGATCACCCGCACCGGCCTCTGGAGCCGGGGCGTGGATTGCCAGCGCTTCACCCCCCACAAACGCGACCAATCCCTGCGTCGGCAATGGGGGCTACACGACAACGAACGTGCCGTACTCTATGTCGGACGCCTGGCGGCAGAAAAAAACCTGCGCATGGCCGTTGCCTGCTTCGAGCGTATTCGCGGCCTGCATCCTAACGCCCGCTTCGTACTGGTAGGGGATGGCCCCATGCGCCGCCCCCTGGAAGACCGACACCCGGACTACATTTTCTGTGGCACCCGGCGAGGCGAAGATCTGGCCCGGCACTATGCCTCCGGTGACCTGTTCCTGTTTCCCAGTAAAACCGACACCTTCGGCAACGTGGTGCTGGAAGCCATGGCCAGCGGACTGGGCATCGTCGCCTTCGACGACGCCGCAGCCGCAGAACACATCCGGCATGACGAAAACGGCATGAAAGCGGAGCTGGCCGACGACGACGCCTTTATCAATCACGCCCTGAGACTGGCCGACCAGCCCTCACTGTTGAACCGAGTCCGCGCCCAGGCTCGCCTGGACGCCCTTGAATTGAGTTGGAGCAGCCAGATCGACCAGTTTGAACAGCTGGTTTTAAACCAAACTGCACAGGCCCGATACCATGGCATTAACAAGCAAGGCATCTCGCTTCTTTGAGTTGGCAGACCAGCGAGAGTTCGCGGTCTGCCAGGCCATTAACCGCAGCGTACGGTTCCGGCCGATTCTGGGGTATTTCCGAATCGTCAGCCGACTCGGCGACGGTTGGTTCTGGTACGCACTGATTCTGTCACTGCCTTTTTACGCCGGAGGTTCCGGCCCGGCCCTGGCACTTCAAATGGCGCTTACCGGGCTCACCTGCACCCTTACCTACAAGGCCCTGAAACGCTGGCTGATCCGCGAACGGCCTTTTATTTCCTTTCCGGTCATTAACTGCGCAACGCCGCCACTGGACAGGTACAGCTTCCCGTCCGGCCACACCCTGCACGCCGTGTGTTTTCAGGCCATGCTGTTTGTTGCGCTCCCGGCACTGGCCTGGTGCGTGCTTCCGTTCACATTGTCAGTGGCCGCATCACGGGTTATTCTCGGGCTCCACTACCCCAGCGACGTCCTGGCTGGCGCGTTGATTGGTGGCACCATGGGCTGGGCATCCATGCTGTGGCTGGCCGGCTGAGCCCGACGCGGGAAAATGCTTCATTCTGGTCTGCACTGATTCCGGAGAATTCCTGCCGGAGTTAGTCATGAACACAAAGATCCGGCCGGGGCACCCTTGCCCTCTTCCGACACACTGTCACGTCAAAGCGGCAACCATACCGTTTTAACCTAAAAAAGTGCCGGATATGCCCGCAGGCACCGAACTCAGTCAAACAGGCGTAACTGGGTGACCGGAGCATCGTCATTGCGGAACCGGACACCCACACCCAGCAGGCGAACCGGGCGATCTTTGGGCATCAGCTCTTCCAGCAGGGGCTGGAAATCCACCAGGGCCGGCTCGGTGACCGACTCCCGAACCCGCTCCAGCGTGTGGGTGGAAAAATCGCTGTAGCGGATTTTCACGAACAGCTTGTGTATTGGCTTGTGCCGCCCCTTGCGCGAGAGGCGAAGATTGAGATCGGCCACCAGGGCCGGCATCACGGTATCGCAGGCGCTCCGGTCAGGAAGGTCTTGGGAAAAGGTGCGCTCGACGCTCACCGACTTGGCCACCCGCGACACCACAACGGGGCGGTCGTCCCGGCCATGGGCCATTTCAAACAAACGATAGCCCTGCTTGCCGAACTTCTCGATCAACACGTCGGCACCCAGTGCCTGCATATCGCCACAGGTTTTCACACCCAGGGCGTGCAGCCGGGCCGCGGTCACCTGCCCTACACCGAAGAGCTTTTCCACCGGCAGCTCGCGTACAAAGCCGGCCACCTCCGGCGGCGTAATCACAAACAAACCATCGGGCTTGCGCCAGTCGCTGGCAATTTTGGCGAGGAACTTGTTAGGGGCCACGCCGGCGGAAATGGTAATGCCAACTTCCTGACTTACCCGCTCCCGTAAATGCCGGGCCATCAGGGTGGCACTGCCCTTAAACGCGTCAACGTCGGTCACATCCAGAAATGCCTCATCCAGGGACAAGGGCTCAACCAGATCGGTCATCTCCCGCAGTATCGCCATCACCTGCTGGGAAACCGCCCGGTAACGGGCCATATCCGGCGGTACCGTGACCAGGCCCGGGCACAACCGCCGGGCCTCGCTGCCGGGCATGGCCGAACGCACGCCAAAAGCCCGGGCCCGGTAGTTGCAGGTGGTCACCACACCACGACCGCCCTCGCCACCCACCGCCAGCGGCACATCCCGCAAGCTTGGGTCGTCACGCATCTCGACAGCGGCGTAAAAGCAGTCGCAGTCCACATGAATGATCTTGCGCTGGGCCATAGGGGCGGGCTCACGTTAACAATCTGTACGTTTATACAGCCTTGTATCTTACGGTAACATGCCGAGAATGTCAGGAAATCCCGAATGTCCCGGCAAGCAACAGCGAGGCCCCATGAGCAACCCGATTCCCGAGTCTGAACGCACCGAAATCGAAGCCGCCGCCTTCCGGCGCCTGGTAAAGCACCTGCGTGAAAACACCGACGTCCAGAACATCGACCTGATGAACCTGGCGGGCTTCTGTCGCAACTGCTTGTCCAAATGGTATCGGGCCGAAGCGGGAGAGCGGGGGTTCGACATTTCAGATCCGGACGCCCGGGAAGAAATCTACGGCATGCCCTACGAAGAATGGAAAGCCAACTACCAGACCGGCCCCAAGCAGGATCACAAATAATGAATGTTAATGAAGCGGTTCGTATCCACCTGGCCTCAGTACAGGCCGGTCATGCCAATTTCGACGACACCCTGGAATTGATCAATCAGCACTTTGAATTCCGCCCAACCGGTTTCAGCAACGGCCCGCTTCGCAACGAGACCGGCGAGAACGCCGGCTCCTGCAGGGTCTTCGGCCTGGGTCAGTACTGTAATCTGAGCGAGACCGACACCCTGCGCCTGTTCGCCCAACACTACGAGCAGGTGCTCGGCGACCCGGCCGGGGACAGCCATGGTAACATTCGCCAGTTTATCAGCACGGGCTGGTCCGGCATCCGTTTCGATGCCCCTCCGCTGCGCGCCCTCGGAGATGCCCATGCCTCAGACACCGGAGAACAGGTCCATCCATGAGCGATTCCGCAGCCACCGACACAAAACAGAGCTTTCAGCTGAAAAGTGCCAGTGTTTCCCTGACAGCCCTTGAGCTTTATTACTTCGACAACGATGAATTCGAGGCCAATCTCAGGGACAAGATCAGCCAGGCGCCGGGCTTCTTCAAAGACATCCCGCTGATTATCAGCCTGGAGAAATACGAAGGCCTGGACAGCGAACTCGACTTTTTCAAGATGATCGGGACCTGCCGCCGCCACAACATTCACGTGATTGGCGTACGTGCCGCCAACGACGATCAGCGCCGGCTTGCCCGGGGAGCTTCCCTGGCCCTGCTGCCCGGCGGCAGCCTGAAAGAAAAGCCGGCACAGGAAGCCCCGGCAGAAGCCGAACCGGAAACGGCAGCTGCACCGGAGCCTGCAAACGAACCGGCACCGGCAAAAATCATCAATCAGCCGGTTCGATCTGGCCAGCAGGTATACGCGCCGGAAGGCGACCTGGTTATCCTCGCGCCGGTGCAGGCCGGGGCCGAAGTTCTGGCTGCCGGCAATATTCATGTGTACGGCCCGTTACGTGGGCGCGCACTGGCCGGCATTCACGGTGCCGAGTCTGCCCGGGTGTTCTGCCAGTCACTTGAGGCAGAGCTTGTGTCCATCGCCGGACACTATAAAATCTCCGAAGATCTTCAGGACATTGGCTGGAAAAGCGCTGTGCAGATCCAGCTCAGGGACGATGTGCTGGTGGTAACGCCACTGGACAAGGCCTGATGTTGTGACAACCGATAACAACAGTTGAAACCATGACGAATCCACCGAGAAACAGGAACTGAACCTTGGCTAGAATCATTGTCGTTACCTCAGGAAAAGGCGGCGTGGGCAAAACCACCACCAGCGCCTCCATCAGCACTGGTCTGGCAAAGCGCGGCCACAAGACCGTCGTGATTGATTTCGACGTGGGTCTGCGCAACCTGGACCTGATCATGAACTGCGAACGCCGGGTGGTGTACGACTTCGTTAACGTCATTCAGGGCGAAGCGACTCTCAACCAGGCCCTGATCAAGGACAAGCGGGTAGAAACGCTCTACATCCTGCCTGCCTCCCAGACCCGCGAGAAAGAAGCCCTCACCAAAGATGGTGTGGAGAAGGTCATCAACGAACTGTCCGAAACCTTCGACTACATCGTGTGCGACTCCCCAGCCGGCATCGAACATGGCGCCCTGATGGCGCTCTACTATGCCGACGAGGCGATTGTGGTCACCAACCCGGAAGTCTCATCGGTACGGGATTCAGACCGTATTCTGGGCATACTGCAGAGCAAATCCCGGCGTGCGGAAATGGGGCAGGACCCAGTCAAGGAACACCTGCTACTGACCCGCTACAACCCGGACCGGGTAGAAAAAGGCGAGATGCTGTCGGTACAGGATGTTGAGGAAATTCTGGCCATTCCCCTGCTGGGCGTGATTCCCGAGAGCCAGATCGTACTGAATGCCTCCAACCAGGGCCTGCCGGTCATTCTGGAGGAGCAGAGCGATGCCGGCCAGGCCTATGAAGATGCCGTTGCGAGGCTGCTGGGTGAGGAACGGGAACACCGTTTCATGACGTCCCAGAAAAAAGGCTTCTTCTCACGGATGTTTAAAGGGGGCTAAGGGATGAGTTTTTTCGATTACTTCAGAAGCAAGAAAAACAGTACCGCCAGTGTCGCCAAGGAGCGACTGCAGATTATTGTGGCCCATGAGCGGGGCCAGCGTGAACAGCCGGATTACCTGCCCCAGCTGCAGCAGGAGCTGTTGCAGGTGATTCGCAAGTACGTTCAGATCAGCGACGACATGGTACAGGTGGAGGTGGATCGCAATGACCACTGCTCCGTGCTGGAACTGAACGTCACCCTGCCCGAAAAGTGATTGCTACGCCCGGTTTACCACCGGGCAAAGTGGTCTTCCATCAATCCCCGTAAGCCGTTTACGGGGATTTTTTTGCCGTTTTCATCCGCAACCGTACCCTGGAAAGTACCCACAAACTGACGGAAATTGGAGGCAATTACCCAGGCGTTGAGCTTTTCCCGACGCGCGCCCGCTGGCACAAAACGGAGGTCAACACGGCCATCGTCGGTGGTGACCCGCCAGTCTGCCCCGGGCTGATAGCGATCGAACTCAAACCGCGCCGGCCCCAGCAGAATGCGACGCCCGTCAAGCCACAGGGCGTTCTCGGTCATCCCGGTTTCGTTCACCCCCGCGGCCAGGTTCAGCCCTACTGAAACACCATTGTCGGCAACCCCAGCCAAACAGGCCCAGTTCCAGGCGGTTTCCCGGCGCATGAAGCCGCAGCTCCAGTCGATGGAACCACGGGTAGACTCATCGCAACGCCAGACCACATCGCCCAGACGCACTTCGCCATCCACCGACAGCCCGGCCGATTTCCGGGTAAACACCCAGCCGTTATATCCGGCCGGCGACACCAGCCGCAGGGGTTGTTCGGTGTCCCGCAACTCCAGATCCACCCGGATATTACCGGGCCCGCTCACTCTCACATTCCGACCGCCCGTGGCCGGTTCGATGGCCATGCTCAAGTCGCCTTTGCGGAACCGGGCGTAACCGCGTTCGGGATAAGGCTCTATGTTCGTGTTCCTGGCCAGAGGCTGTAAAAACGAATGCTCGAACATCTTTCCGCTCTCGAAATCGAACAGATAGAAAAAGCCATTACCAACCAGGTTCAGATCCACAATAGCCAGGCCAAACACCCAGCCCGGCGCCATCGCACTGACAAACTGGAACTGGTTGAAGCGCCAGTGTCTGGCCAGGCGGGTCCGCGGCTTGTCCATCACCGTGCGCAGGTCGTAGTCGAGGTAATTGATGGTATCGACCGGGTGCTCCATCAGTCCTGGCGTTATTCGTCCGCGGGCATCTACCAGTTTCTGTGTTGTCATAATGTTCGTCAGATCAGGCCAATCGTGGTGTGCGTTGTGTAACTAAGTTACCTGGTTCACAAACCCCCGCATTCACAGGCAGGGGCCATTGCGCCCCGTGGTAGACTCGGCTCACTTTTACAATGGAAGTGTAGCCTATGACCACAACCAGAGCCCACGGCGTTAGCCGCCTGTTTACCGGCATTCTGGGCCTGTTGATGACCTTGTCTGTCACCGCCAGTGAAACCGGCCCTTTGCCATCGGAAGATGCCGATGCCTGGTCACTGCGCAAGGAAGTGGACAATGTGCGTATATACACCATGGCGCGGGAAGGCTCGGGGTTCGAGGCTTTCAAGGCAGTAGCGGAACTGGACGTTCCTATCGAGAACCTGATGGCCGTCATGGTCAATCCGGAATCCTGTGAGGAATGGGTTCACAACTGCACCGAATCCCATGCCTTTGGGCAGGGGGACTTCCACGATCGCTATGCCTATTCGGTCAACGATATGCCGTGGCCGGTAGCCGACCGTGATTATGTACTGCGCATCCGTACCCGCGGCGACGCGTCCACCGGCGAGATTGTCATGGACCTCAACGCCACTCCCAACATGCGGGCCGAGTTCAACAGTCGCGTGCGGGTGGACCGCTCCGACACACTCTACCGGTTTACCCCCAAGGGCGACCGAACCCGAATGGTCTGGGTGCAGCACACCGAACCCAACGGCGCATTGCCCGGGTGGCTGGTCAATAGCCTGATTGTCGATATACCGGTCAAATCCATCCTCGCACTGGAAGCTGTCGCCAAACAGGATCGCTATCAGGGTTACCAGCTGCAATGGGGCGAAGACGGTACATTGCAGGGCGTAAGCCCGAAAGCTCGTTAACCCGACCCACAATGCAGGGGTGACGGCAGGCCACGGAACGGCTAAGCTTCATCAAAAGCACAGCAAACGGAAGATGCCCGCACATGAGTGTTCTCGCCCATGAGATCATGACCCCGACCATCAAGGCTGTCCCCCACAACTGGACTATGGATCGCCTCGCCAGGTTCCTCACCAACAACGAAATCACCGGCAGCCCGGTTACCGACGACAACGGCGACATCATCGGCATAGCCACCCTCAAGGACATTACCGAGTTTCGCTGGAATGCCTCCCGTTCAGGCGATCAGCCCAGACTGACCGAAGAAGAGCAGGAAGAGGCCCGGCGTCTGCGCATGGTCATCTTCGAAGAGATGGGCAAGGTACCGGTTGAAGTGCGGGACATCATGACACCGATAGTTTTGTCGGTTGACGAAGACACGCCAGTGCGAGACATTGCCAATATCATGATGCGAGAGCACCTGCACCGGATCTTTGTCACCCGGGATTCAAAAATTACCGGTATCATAACCACTTATGACATGCTGAAACTGATCTCCGACAGAGACCTGACGCAACGCTGCGCCGAGACCGACTGAGCCACCAGAGAGGTAGCGCCCCCTATGCCAAGAGCACCGCAAGCTCGCCGGAAAATGTATGTCCTCGACACCAACGTCCTGATTCACGACCCGAATGCCCTCCTGAACTTTGAAGAACATGATGTCATCATTCCGATGACCGTCCTCGAAGAACTCGACAGCCTGAAATCCGGCAAACAGACGGTTGCCGCCGACTGCCGCCAGGCCATTCGCAACATCGACAAACTGTTGGGTGATGCCAGCCCCAAGGACATCGAGAAAGGCGTGCCGATTCTGCGCGGAAAGAAAGCGGACCCGCTAGGCGCTCTCTCCATCATCATGAGCACCGAAGGTGCCGGCAATCACTCACTGCCAGAGCACCTGAACGACAACAAGATCATCAACACTCTCGCTGCCCTGCAGGCACGGCACAAGTCCCGGGATATCATCCTGGTCAGTAAAGACATCAACATGCGGTTGAAGGCCCGCGGGTTCGGTGTCGAGGCCCAGGATTACCACAATGACCAGTTGCTGGACGACATTGACCTGCTGCCCAAGGGCTACAAGGAGTTCCCGAACTCGTTCTGGGACGGTATCGCCAAGGTGGAAACCATCCAGCGGGAGGGAGTGACGGAACACCTGCTCAAACGCGAAGGGGAACTGGCGAAACTGAACATCAACGAGTTCGTGATTGACGAACAGGGGTTCATCGGCAAAGTAGTCGATATCTCCGAGGACCAGCTGGTGCTCAAGGATCTGCACCAGCATGATTTGATGAATGAAGAAGTCTGGGGCCTGGTGCCCAGGGATATCTATCAGGCCATGGCCCTGAACCTGCTGCTGGACCCCGACATCCACCTGGTGAACCTGACCGGCTCGGCGGGTTCCGGTAAAACCATTCTGGCCCTGGCCGCCTGTATTGAAATGACCGTGGCCAGCAAACTCTACAAACGCATCATCGCGACCCGCTCCACCCAGGGCCTGGATGAGGATATCGGTTTCCTGCCCGGTACCGAAGCCGAGAAAATGGAACCCTGGCTGGGTGCGATCGTGGATAACCTGGAAGCTTTGCACGAAGACGATGAGAACATGACCGCCAGTGTCGACTACATCCTCAGCAAAGTGCCCCTGCACTTCAAATCCATGAACTACATCCGGGGCCGCAGCTTCCAGCACAGCCTGATCATCATCGATGAATCACAGAACCTGACCCCGCACCAGATCAAGACCATCATCACCCGGGCCGGTAACGGCTCCAAGGTGATCTGCCTGGGCAACCTGGCTCAGATAGATACTCCCTACCTGAGCCCCCTGAGCTCCGGCCTGACCTACATGACAGAACGTTTCAAGGGCTTCCGCCATGGCGGCCACATCCACCTGCAAGGCGTACCCCGCTCGGTACTGGCCGAGTTTGCCGAGGCCAATCTGTAGGCTTCAGTGCGCCCCCTGCTTGCGCCAGCGAGCCGGGGGCATGCCCGTCCAGCGATGGAACGCGCGGTAAAAGGTACTGGCCTCTGCAAATCCGAGCGATAACGCGATCTCTGCCAGGGGCAACCCCGATTCCCGCACCGCCGCCAGGGCGAGCTCCCGGCGCACCTCGTCCAGCAAGCTGTTGAACGTATAGCCTTGCGCCTCCAACCGACGGGCCAGCGTGCGTTCGCTGAGCCCCAACATCCTGGCCGCGTCTGCCCGTCGTGGAAGGTTTGGCCCCATCCGGGCGACCAGCCATTGTCGCAGATCCTCTGCCGACACAACGCCCTTTTCCAAAGCCGCCAATCGCCCCGCATTGTATTGCTCATGTACCTGAGCCAGGGCCGGGTCTGCCTGTGGCAGGGGCTTGTCCAGCACCTCATTACTTACCAGCAGCCCGCTGAGTGCCTGCTCAAAATCCACCGGGCAGCCAAACACTTCCCGATAACCGCGAACCGGCCCCAACCGGGCCTGGCTGAACTGAACCCGCACCGGCCGCACCGCCGATCCCGCTATCCAGTCTGTCAGGCTGACCACCGCCGACAATACGGCCTCAATCTGGTGCGGGCTGAACGCCAGCCGGCCCTGCCTTGGATGGTAAACAATCCAGGTGCCCCGGCTGCCCGGCAACATCTGGAAGCGCCCACCGTCGGAGATAAGACGCTGATACTTCTGCACCAGGGTAATGGCTTCACGCAGCGTGGCCGCACTCTGCATGGCAAAACTGACGGCATCGATGCTGGCCGGGCGCACGCCCGTGCCCACTTTCAGGCCAAAGCCGGGATCGTGGGTGCAGCGTTCGGCGGCGTGCCAGAGCCGGGTAATGAAATCGATGGGCCAGCGCTCCCAGGCCAGTGCCTGTGCTGGCAAGCCTGCAGTTTCGAGCAACACGGTGTCGCCAACCCCCAGACGGCGGGCGGCATCGATCACGGTGTTGACCCACCCCATGGAAACGGTGGCTTCTAAAGTCAATTATTCTGGCCTCTGAAGTCAATTCAGATCCGATCATAGCGTTATATGGTCTGTAACAACAAAACCAAAAACACAGTTTGGACATGCACCATGGCAAAACCTGATTGCTCAGACATCCTGATTGCCGGCGGCGGCCTGGCGGGCATGGTTACCGCCCTCGAAGCCCTGCGGGCGGGCAAGACTGTTACCATCGTTGACCGGGACACTCCCGAACGCTTTGGCGGCCTCGCGTTGTGGGCCTTTGGTGGCATGGCGCTGATCGACACCCCACTGCAGCGGCGTATGGGAATTGCCGACTCGCCGGAACTGGCCCTCCAGGACTGGCTGCGCTTTGGTGAACTGGACCCCAATGATGAATGGCCCATGCAATGGGCCCGCTACTACGTTGAACACTCCCGTTCCGACGTGCACGACTGGCTCGCCAACGAGGGCATTAAATTCATGCCGGCGGTGAACTGGGTAGAACGTGGCCGGTTTGGCGATGGCAATAGTTTGCCCCGCTACCATGTTACCTGGGGCACCTCCCGGGAATTGGTGCGCTGCATGGTTAACGCCCTGCATGAGGAAAATGCCAGCGGCCGCCTCACCATTCATCACCGCCACCGGATCACCGGGCTGGACCATCAGGCGGGTGAGGTCTGCGGCGCCATTGCCATCAACGAGGAAACCGGCGAAGAGGTCCGGTTTGAGGCTCCCAGTGTGGTGCTGGCCATGGGCGGCATCAACGGCAGCCACGCCGAATGCCGGGCCAACTGGCCCAAACATCGCCCGCAACCGGCCACCATGCTTAACGGTGCCCACCCGTTTGCCGATGGCAAACTGCATCACTGGGCCAAAGATCACCTGGGCGCGCGCATCACTCACGCCGGCGAAATGTGGAACTATGCAGCGGGCTTCCCCCACCCCTATCCGCATTTCCCGGGCCACGGCCTGTCTACCATTCCATGTAAATCCGCACTCTGGCTGAACCACCGGGGTGAGCGCATCGGGCCGGAGCCCCTGGTGACCGGCTTCGATACCCACTGGCTTTGCCAGCGCGTGGCCGAACAGGAAAAACCCTGGACCTGGCACCTGCTGAACCGGCGTATCGCCCTGAAAGAATTTGCCATCTCCGGTGCCGAACACAACGCCCGCATCCGGGACAAGCAATTCCCGCTGTTCCTGAAAGAACTGCTGCTGGGCAACAAACCACTGGTGAATCAGATGCAGAACGAAAGCCGTCACTTCCTGGTGGATGACACCCTGGAAGGGCTGGCGAAGAAAATGAACGCCCTGACCTGCTCCCTGGACATTGACGCTGCCACTCTGAAAGCCACCGCCGATGCCTTCGATGCCAATTTCAGCAAAGGCAGCCAGCTGAACAACGACCCGCAAATCCGCATGATACGCCACGCCCGCCAGTGGGGCCCGGACCGGCTGCGTACCTGCAAACCGGCGCCACTGCAAAAACCAGGGGCCGGCCCCTTCATCGCCATTCACATGCAACTGACCACCCGCAAGAGCCTGGGCGGCCTGCGCACCGACCTGCAAAGCCGGGTGCTGGATGCCAGCGGCCAGCCCATCCGAGGCCTGTACTGTGTGGGTGAAGCGGCCGGTTTTGGTGGCGGAGGCAGCAACGGCAAGCGCTCACTGGAAGGCACCTTCCTGCCCGGTTGCATACTGACGGCCCGGGCTGCCGCCCGTTCCATCACCAACGGAGGCTGACACCATGCCCCTGAGTTATCCGGCCACCGCCGCCGATTACCAGAAACTCGCCCGCCGTAAACTGCCCCGTTTTCTGGCGGATTATCTGGACGGCGGAGCCACCGAAGAGCAAACCCTGCGGGCCAATGTCAGCGGCTGGCAGGATATCGCCCTGCGCCAGCGTGTGTTGATTGATGTCGATGACGTGGACACCCGCGCCGAGCTGGCCGGCCAATCCTGCAGCATGCCTCTCGCCCTGGCGCCCCTTGGGCTGGCCGGGATGATGGCGCAACGAGGAGAAGCCCAGGCTGTGAAGGCAGCCAACGCCGCCGGGGTACCGTTCACCCTGTCCACCGTTGGCATCTGCCCGCTGGACGAAGTGAAAGCCGCCGCCAATGCACCCTTTTGGTTCCAGTTGTACATGATTCGTGACCGGGAGTACGTGGACACTCTGCTGAAAAAAGCCTGGAATGCCGGCTGCCAGACCCTGATTTTCACCATCGACCTGCCCCTGCCCGGCCCCAGGCACCGGGACACCCGCAACGGTCTGGACAGCAGCGGTGCCCGTTCCGTCGCCCTCAAGGCACAGCAACTGCTGTCTCGGCCAGGATGGCTTTGGCAGGTGGCCATAAAAGGCAACCCCCTGACCTTCGGCAACCTGAGCGACGCGGTGCCAGAGGCCAGTAACCTGGATTCCTTCAAGCAGTGGGTGGATACCCAGTTCGATGCCTCCGTTACCTGGCAAGCCATCGAATGGCTGCGGGAACGCTGGCCCGGCAAGCTGATCCTCAAGGGCATTTTAGAAGTGGACGATGCCAAAGCAGCCGTCAACGTGGGTGCCGATGGCATCGTGGTCTCCAACCATGGCGGTCGCCAGCTCGACGGTGTAGCTGCCACCGCCAGCAAACTCCCTGATATTGTTGCCAGTGTTGGTAAAGACACCGAGATCCTGGTGGATGGTGGCATCCGCAACGGCGTGGACGTTTTTCGCGCCCTCGCCCTGGGGGCTAACGGCGTGATGGTTGGCCGGCCCTGGGCCTGGGCCCTGGCGGCGGAAGGCCAGGCCGGATTAACCCGACTATTGAACACCTGGCAGCAGGAATTGAAACTGGCCATGACCCTGACCGGCGTCACCCGAACTGCCGACATCAGCGCGGCCCACCTGGACCTGTCAAACCCACACACATTGACCCAAGCTGGAGAACAACAATGACTAACGGCGCTCAGGCACTCATGAAAACCCTGGTGGATTCGGGTATTGAAGTCTGCTTTACCAACCCCGGCACCAGCGAAATGCATTTTGTCGCCGCTCTGGACAGCGAACCCAAAATGCGAGCGGTACTGGCACTGTTTGAAGGCGTGGCCACCGGTGCCGCCGACGGCTACGCCCGGATGGCGGACAAACCCGCTGCCACCCTGCTGCACCTGGGCTGCGGCCTGGGCAATGGCCTGGCCAACCTGCACAACGCCCGCAAAGGCAAGGTGCCGGTGGTCAACATTGTTGGCGACCATGCCACCTACCATGTGAAATACGACGCCCAGTTGCAGTCCGACATCGAAACCGTGGCCCGCAACATCTCCCCCAATTTTGTGCGCACGTCACAAAGCACCGAAGCCCTTTGCCAGGACGCCGCCGAAGCCATCACTGCCGCCCGGGGCCTGCCGGGCCAGGTCGCCACGCTGATTCTGCCGGCGGACGTATCCTGGGGCGAAGGCGGCAAACCGTGTGCCGCACCCACTCAACCGCAAGCGCCTGCCGCTGAAGATAACGCTGTTAAGGCCGCCGCCGAGGCCATTGGCAGCGGCAAGAAAACCGCCCTGCTGCTGGGTGGCCGCGCCCTGAGAGAGCCAGCCCTGCTGGAAGCAGCCCGCATTGCCGCCCACAACGGTGTCACCCTGTTTGCTGAAACCTTCCCGACCCGTATCGAACGGGGCGCCGGCCTGCCGCCGGTGGAGCGGATCGCCTACCTGGCAGAACTCGCTACCCTGCAGCTTTCCGAGTTCGACCATCTGATTCTGGTGGACGCCAAGGCGCCGGTATCTTTCTTCGCCTATCCGGGAAAACAGAGTTACCTGGTGCCGGACAACTGCACCGCGCACACCCTGAGCACGCCGGAACAGGATGCCACCGCCAGCCTCAAGAAGCTGGCCGATACCCTCGGTGCCAGCAGTGCCCAACCAAAACTGCAGGCGCCTGGCCGCCCCGGCCTGCCCAAAGGCAAACTCACCGCCGAAAAGGTTTGCCGGGCGGTGGGCGAACTGATGCCCGAGAACAGCATCATTGTGGACGAATCCATCACCTCCGGCCTGATGCTGAACGCCATGACCGCTGGCTCGCCGAGGCACGACATGATCACCCTCACCGGCGGGGCCATCGGGCAAGGCATGCCCAACGCCATCGGCGCAGCCATCGCCTGTCCGGATCGCCAGGTTTACGCACTGATCGGTGACGGCACCGCCATGTACACCAACCAGGCCCTGTGGACCATGGCGCGGGAAAACCTGAACGTGACCACCATTATCTTCAACAACGCCTCCTACTCAATCCTGAACGTAGAGCTGGAACGGGTTGGCGCCGAAGAAGCCGGGGCCAAGGCCAAGTCCCAGCTCGACATCAGTGGCCCGGTCACCAACTACGCGCTGCTGGCCCAGAGCATGGGCGTTCACGGCACCCGGGTAACCACGGCGGAAGAGCTGATCAAAGCCATGGAATACGCCAAACACAACCCCGGCCCCCACCTGATCGAAGCAGTAGTGCCGGAATCCCTGAATGGCGTGAAAAGAAAGGTTCTGCCCTGGCTGCTGAAATCGCTGCCGAGCCTGCCAAGGCCACTGACCAAGGCGCTTAAGAAAAAGATTGCGCCCTGAAGGGCTAATTAGAAAGGGCGCAGCCACTGGAGAATGGCTGCGCCCTTTGGATCAGAAAACACCCAACTCATCCAGAATTTTTAGTGCATCGAAAGGCTCGTCAAAATAATGATAATTCGCCAGTTCAGCCAACATATCTGGAGGAAGGTTGTTTAAATGTTCGTAGAAGCCCCAAGATGACACGTGAAGTAGAAATTGCTTGTCAGCGGCATACGTTTTAGTAGCCTCACTCACATCACGGGACTCGAGAATGGCTCCGACGATGAACGATGCATCACCTATTTCAGGCATCGTGCAGTTATGGAGGGATATAGAGCTTTTAGACACGAGAAAGCGCCTCACATCATCGTCGTCATACCTTCTCAGTACATCTAATGCATCGTCTCCCGGTGAATATCTATTACTCTCGACCCTTTCGCATGCAACCAATTTTTCCTCGTACTTCTGTAATTTCAGGTCAATAGTTCTCCTGGCGAAATCAGGGCCTTCAGCCAAAACAAGCCCAGGGAAAAGAAGACAGATAATCATTACACGTTTCATTTATACACCTCCTGTGCAGCCGCTATAGATAGCCTTCCAGAACTGACGCTGCTCATAGCTCTTACCAGGAGACAAGTATTGCATTCTAGCTTCCTTTTCTATTGATTTTCTTACAATATCTCCTGCCTGAGACATTGCTTTCGTGAAAAGAACGAAGTCAAAGCCACTGATATTGAAGGTCGCTTGTGCCGAATTATTTCCAAGAAATATCGTTGCCAACGCCCCTGCGGGCATTATAATTTCGAGCATATTCCCTGCCCTTTGTCTTCTGCGAATATCCTCGATGGCTTCCCAATCATCATAATCAAGCTTCAGTCCAGTAATATCAGGACATTCCATTTTTTCCTCCTTGAGTTACACCGTCCATTTGTTGCATTCGAGAGACTACTAATGGGTACGAAAGTAAGCGAACATTATTTATAATATAGCGGTCGTTCGCCAAGCTTATCGGATATCTACACACATGCGCCACGATGACGGTCGTAAACTTGATCACAAAACATTAGAAGCCATTCGCGTTCGCGCCGTTCAACGAGTCATGGATGGCGAAAGCCCGGAAGTCGTCATCAAAGCGCTGGGCATGAGCCGCGCACGAATTTACGAATGGCTGGCCGCCTACCGCGAGGGTGGCTTTGACGCACTCAAGGCCAAGCAAATTTCTGGTCGCCCCAAAAAACTGAGCGGGGCTCAGATCCGGGAGCTGTATACCTGGATAACGACCTTTACACCGGACCAGCTGAAGTTTGACTTTGCCCTGTGGACCCGGGGTCGTGTGCGTGAGCTCATTCGGCAAAAGTTCAACGTCCGGTTAAGCGATGTCTCGGTGGGTCGTCTGCTTCGAAACCTGGGGCTGACGCCCCAGAAACCACTGCATCGGGCTTACCAGCAAAAAACAGAGGCCGTGAAGCAATGGAAAGAAGAGACCTACCCGGAAATCCGCAAGGAAGCCAAAAAAGTCGGTGCTACCATCTACTTCGGTGATGAAGCCAGTATCCGGTCTGATTATCACAGTGGCACGACCTGGGCGCCCAAGGGTGAAACTCCGATCATCCGCAATACCGGCAGTCGCTTCAGCATCAATCTGATCTCGGCCATCTCACCTCGTGGTGAGCTTCGCTTCAAAACGATTCAGGGCACCATGAACACCGATGCGTTTCTCGGTTTCCTCAAGGCTCTGGTGCAAGACGCTGACAAGCCGGTTTTCCTGATACTCGATAACCATCCGGTGCACCATGCTCGTCGCGTTCGCGAGTATGTCGAGAGTCTTGACGGCAAACTCAAGCTGTTCTTCCTGCCGCCGTACTCGCCGGAGCTGAATCCTGATGAGTCTGTTTGGGGCTACATCAAATACCACCACGTCGGTAAAAAGATCATCAACAGTAAGGAGCAACTTCGGAGCATTGTTTACCGGCAGCTTCGGCGCTTGCAGAAATTGCCAAAGCTATTGAAATCGTTTTTTGGTCATCCGGACCTGGCTTATATCTCCGGATGATGTTCGCTTACTTTATTTCGGATTAGTATCTCCGAATCAGCTCCATGTAAATCCGTGTATTTGCGACACAGGTAGCGAGGGCATAACGTACAGCTTCTACGCACGTATGAGGCGCGACGCCATGCCCCAAACCGGCCAGCCTTTCGGGCCTCCCGCCACGGACACGGCGAAGTCGTACTTCCGGGGTTCCGATAAACAGGCTGTGACTAAAAGCGACAGCAGGATAATCACCCTGATTCTGAGAACCGTGTTATTGCGCACTCACCTCTCCCAAATCACAACTCGGTTAACCTGAGAAGTTGCTTCTCAATTTCCTGCGTCGCCATCTGACTGAC
>JAJUKC010000097.1 GCA_029264995.1 Marinobacter sp.
AACCGACCAGTGCCTTCCGGTACGGCCAGCTCTTCGAATACCGGCATGATCTTCGGATCGGTCTGGTCGTAGACGGCCTTTTTCAGCAGGTTTGCGTCGATTTCCGGTGGCACCCCCAGAATGGCGTTACTTCGGCCCTGTATGCGGTCGGCCACGCCAAACACCACGGTACCTCCACCACCATTGGCCATGCACACGGCCATCTGGACCACGGTTTTTACCGCGTTGTCCCGGCTTTTCAGGTCCCACTGTTTGAAGTCGAGGTCCTGGTCTTCCAGTTCGTCGGCTATGCAGTGGTCCAGCTCTGGCAGCAGGGCCTCAATGTTGGCGGCGGTTCTCATGATATCTGTCGCACTCTTTATTTGACGGAAATCGGACCTTTTTCCAGGGCCGTTTTAAGCTGATCTTTCACTTCTTCCGCCCAGGCATCAACGTCTGCCTCGGTTTTAAGCGTGCGGCGTGGTACCGATACAAACTGGATTTCCGGCTCGCACAACTCCGCTGCCGCGACTGCTACGTTGTCAAAACGGCTGGGTAGCGCGGCTACCCGGTCTGCGAACATGCCCAGTGAGCATTGGTCCAGGGTGTTCAGTACTTCATCGGTAGACTGAACGGCCACTTTCGGCTGATCAGCCAGGGTCAGCTTCTGTTCGGACAGTAACTGGTTACGCTGCTCTGGCTCCAGCTGCTTCCAGTTTGCGTCTGCCTCCAGGCGTTTCATGCCCTGTTCGTGCCGGGCCTGGTAGTCCTGATTCAGGGTGTTCAAGGCTTCGCGCAGGCTTTGGGTCAGGCTGGTGATCAACGGGTTAATCGGGTCCGGCTCTTCCAACAGTTGGCGCTGTTGTTCGATGGTGTCTACCTGGGCGCGGTACACCTCGGCATCGGCCAGAGCGGATGCGTGGTTTACCAGGCGTTTGAGAACCATCCAGCTGGGCCAGCGCTGCTGGATTTGTTCTGCCAGTTTCTCCCAATGCTCAATGCTTTGAACGAGTTGTTCCCGGCAGTTATAAAGGGCCAGAAGTTGCTCGTTGCCCGTTGTCAGGCGGATATCATCAAGGAAGCGGGTGTCCGGGCGTTCGGGTTTGGGTGCTTCGCCACCGGCTTTATCGGCCAGGTCACTGACTTTCTGCAGGAACGATGGCACGTGCGCCAGTTCTTCGCCCTGCTTGGCGGATACACCCACTTTCTGGAGCACTTTGCGGATCTGGATACGCTGCGGTGTGGAGACATTGGCGGACTCCACTTTGAACATGGTTTTACCAATGCTCTTGCGCTCCAGTGCGGAAGGCTCGATGGGTTGCCCACGGTCGTCCTGGGCCCGGATGATTCCGGCCACCAGCAGTACCTGAAGGCCGCCATCCACCGCATCCCGGGACCAGCCGAAATCTTTCCCTTCAAAGTGCGCGCGTATGTCTCCACCTTTTTTGCCACCGGCAATGAAGCCCAGAATGGCTTTGCAGACCGGATTCTTGCCAGGCTCACCATCGTCACCGACGGCTTTGAGAGCGTCCGGTGCGCCCGTCTTCGCTTTTTCGTAGGCTTTTTGCCAACCGCTGTGGTCAGCAATATGGAAGTTGGGGTACAGGCGTTGCAGCGAGTTGTTTGCCGCTTCCAGCACCATTTCCTGCAGGTTGTTACCGAGGATTTCGTTACCACCACCCTGGAAGACCCGGGCGCCGGAGAAGGCTTCGCTGAGCAATTCCCGAATTTTGCCTTCGGCGGTCTGTTTGGTGGTTTCCATGGCCGCTTTAGCTTCGGTGCCTTCCGGCGTGTTGGGGGAGCCACGCTTGTCCAGGGTAGCGCTCGCCGCTTTGTAATCGATCAGGTGATGGCGCAGGTCGTCCGCTGAACGCTTGGGGATAAATACAAAAACGGTAGGCGACTGGTTCCCGGCTTGCCGTGCATCGGCCCGAACGGAGTTTTCATCACTGCTCCAGCCATCACGTACCCACACACAGATACGCTCGTTGGCATCCGCCGGTAGCTGGGCATCAAACACCGGGTAGATATCCCGGGTAACCTTCGCGTCGCCCTGCATCAGCGACAGTTTGCGCGCGACCTCACCGAACATGCGGCGGATGCGGTCGTCCCGTTCTGCGTGAATGCGATGGGCTTCATTGGAGAGCGCGGAACGCTGGCTGAGGAATTCGTCGGTCCAGGCGGAGCTTTCTTCCGTCTGGATGCGGTATTCCTCACCGACTTTCATCAACAGTTCGCAGTTATCGAGCAAGCCTGGCAGTTTGCTGCGTAGACTGCTGCTACCAGCGGACAAATCTTCTACCAGCAGGTCTGCCAGTGAATCGACGTTTGCACGAATGCCGATTTCATTGTTCTGACCGCCCAGTTTGTTGATCAGAAATACCAGGCCACAAGCACGGGCCATCAGGCGCTGGTCTTCCGTGCCTTTTATCCAGCTCATGGTTTTTTCATGAACCTTGCGGGGCAGAATTCGGGCCTGCAGCAGCTTGTCTGCGGAATCGAAGTAAAGGTAATCCGCCGGTACCACATGACCAAGCGGGTCATCCAGGTTGGTCTGGATGACTTTGTGAATCATGCTGAGCTGGTTACGCAGCTGACTGTCGGTGCCGGTCTGGTCCAGTATTCTCAGGGTGTTTTCCCAGAAGCGACGACGCACCGGCAAGATCGGGTAGTCCTGGGGGAAGTAAGGTAGGTCATCCTGCCGGTGGCCAATGGTTGTGCCCGCCAGGTGCCGGGAAATTTCGCCCAGGTTGGTTTGCAGAACCTGGTCAATCGGCCCTTTGGCTTCAGGCTTTTTGGCGAGAATGACTTGCCGGATAACAGCATCGACATCGGCATCAGACAGCTCAACACGGATAGTGAAGCGCCCTTCGAGTTTCTTCAGGTTGCTGGTGCCGGTTACCGCTGTCTGGCCAGTGCCAATGAAGAGCAGCTTGCCACCGAAGTTTTTACAGCAGGCCTCGACCGCTTCCTGTACCGCAATGGAGCGTTGGCTGTCTTCACCAATGAACTGCTGAACTTCGTCCAGTACGATCAGGGTAAGCGGGAATTTGCCATCTGTGGTCAATGCCTGGCGAATGGCCTTGAGCATGTCGTCGCTGGAAATGTCCTGAACGAATGGATACAGGTTGTTCAGGGTTTCCACGCAGGACGCCGGTGATGTAAACAGTGCCGGCTTTGCCTGTACCAGGGCTTCGTGCAGGCCTTCGGCCACGTAGAAGTTATCCAGCTCTTCCTGCCAGTCGTAGCCGTTGGATTCGACACTCTGGCGTACCTGGTCGTAAATGCCTTCGTGCTTCAACCACATCACAAACCGGGCGACCGGGTACTGTTCCGGCAGCCCTGCCGATTTGAACAGAATACGCAGTAGCGCAAGCCGTACACTACCGCTCGCGCCGGAGCCCAGGGTTCCGGATGCCGCATGCAAGCCACCGTGGCGCTTGGCCTGAACGCTCAGCTCTTTCAAGTGTTCACTCACGCCTTGCGGTAGTTTGGCGATGCCCCGGGCAGTAGCGCCGTCTTCAAACTCTGCATCTACCCACAGCGCCCTCAGCATCTTCACCAGGTGCGATTTACCAGAACCGTAGAACCCGCTGACCCACACCGCCGGCTGTTGAGCCTGGTCGATGTTCTTCAGGTAGGTTTCCAGAATGTGGGACATGCCCTTCTCGTACTGGCCGTCACACACGAAGGTTTCCAGTTCGTAACGGAGTACCGCGAGCGCATGGCTTGTGGTTTCGTCGTTAACACTGGCCACACCTTCGTTGACCAGTTTGCGGGTGGTCGGATCTTTCTGATAAATCTCACGATTCTTCATGAACAACCTCTTTCCTTAATCCTTGTCTGCGGTTATCGGTACTGCGAGATAGTTCCACCCGTCGTAACCGTCCAATAACCGGTAATTGTTGTTTTCATAGCTGCCGGGAAACAGGACCAACAGCCGCCCCTCAACCAGGGGAGCCAACTTATCCACAACGTCTTTGACCTTGAGAAAACCGAAAAGCGAGCCAACACCCTGGACAGCCACTACGGTGTTGTCGTTGGCATTTGTTTCTTTGAGAACCCGCTCGAACTCGCTCACGATATAGTCCAGATACTTGGGCAACACCGTGGCCAACAGGTGCGGCTTCTGGAAATAGCTCTTTGCGTACCGTTGGGTAGCCAGCCAGCCTGCAAAGGTGTGGGTCAAATCAAACAGAACCCATTCGTGACCCGCCTGCCGGGTAACAATTTCGAATTCGTCTACCCGGGCTCTGAGCCAGCGCTCTTCGTTTTCGTTGTAAACGCAGAAAACCACCCGCTGGGCTGCGGCGGCATCATCCCTCCAGGGGATAGCAATGTGCCGTCCGTACGATTGAATCAGGCGCTTAACCCTGCTCACGCAACCACTCCTGTTCCTGCTGATTGATCAGGTTGGGGAAAAGCACTTCGATCACATCCCCCACCCGCTTGTAGGTTATCCAGCCCCTTCGTGAAGCTTGCTCGGCCAGCTCAATGGTTTGTTCCCGGGAGCAGTCCAGCAGCTTAGCGTATTCCGTACTGAACAGGCCTTGCCCACGCGCACCGGCCAGGTAACCCAGCAACAGAGCGTAAGCCGCGCTGCCTGCTGTAGGGGCAGCTCGGTTACGGATTTTCTTGTTTCGCCCTGTAAGGTGGCCGGATTTGGTCCAGCTGGAGTTAATGTTCTGCGCTGTGGATTTCAGGGTCGCCTTGCTGAACCGGCCTGGCTCCAGGCTATCGATCAGTTCCTCTACCGACTCACGGGTAATGACTGATCCCTCCGGCGTCTTGAGAATCATTGGTGCGCTGGCACGGAAAATGGAGTCTCTGGCGTAGGTAGCCAGCAGCGCCAGCATTGGCCGACCTGCTTCATCTCGCTGCCAGAAGTACAGCAAGGCACGAAAAAGCACATGGGCTGTGTCCAGAGAATAAAGCTCAGCCAGGTGCTTGTAGGTCAGAAGTCGGGTTCTACCAGAGCGTTTGCCCAGACAGTTGTCTTCCTCAATCGCACGTAGGTAATCGGCCTTTGTAGCGTCCGCACGGTTTACGTAATCGAGCAGAGCCGTGAGCTCGTCCAGCATCATTGTGCGGGAGCTGTGAGTGCCGCCACGCTCAAACCGGAACCCGAAGCGGGCAAGTTGTTTCTCGTCAGGCATTGGCGTTATTCCCGTCGCTGGCACCGCCGCTGCGTACCCAGGCATCTACTTCATCCTTTTTGAATTTCCAGGCTCTGCCGACACGATGAGCGGGCATTGCGTGCTTCTCGATCCACCTGTAAACCGAGTCGTTACTGGCACCGAGGTATTTGGCGATTTCTGTGACAGACAGCCATCGGTCGTCCAGTTCGGTCATCTGTTAACTCTCCATCTCTAATCTGATCTTTCACACGCGATGGACCCCTGACGGTGCCCACATGGGTAGGAACCAATATATAGCGTGTGGTTACACCTAACAACCGCATTGTCAGGCATAGAGCGGAAGTGGCGGGAAAAGTGGCTTCGTATTGACAGTACTTCGGTAGTGCGACAAATCGAGTCGCCTAACAAGCTGGTGTGAAATTTCCGGGAGTTCTTTTTTCTTTTACATGTGAAAGAAATCTGGCTGTGCGGGTCGTGAAAACTTTCACATGTGAAAGTTTTGGGCTGACAGATGTTGACGGTGGTTGTCAGGGGTTGACCAGAAAATTATCAAGATATTGTTTTTAAAAGAATTTTATTTTTTATACGGAACGGGCTCTTTCCGCCCTTTTTGGGCAATTCCAGAGGCCATGGTTTTTGATCCCCTGATTTATCTTATTCCTCGTTGTTTCACACACGAGGAGAAGAAACATGAAAGAACAGTTCCTGACACCCAAGCCTGGTAATTCTTATGAAGAGATTAAGCGAGAGCTGAAAAAGCTTGAGCAATTGATGACCAGGCAGCACCAAAGCCAAAAGCCGATAATGTCTGTTGATGAATGCTCTGAACTGTTGGGGCTATCCGTCAGCTACGTTTACCGGCTCACCAGCGAGAAACGTATCCCCCACTACAAACCCTACGGCAAAAAGCTATATTTCAGGAGAGATGAGATCATCGAATGGGCCTTATCCAATAAAGTCACGCCAGACGGCGAAATCGCAGACCGTGTTCGTACCCACGCACGTCGGGCTCGCAGAGGTGTGTGATGGATAATGGTATCGGCAATTTCATCAGATTTATCAACAGGCAGGATTCGACAAACTTTGAGGGGCAACTGTCTCATTGGCCTGTCAATATCAGAGGGGCCTTTGAAAATCCGGGGCCTAGAATCAACTTTTTGCTTCCAGGGATGATCCGAGGTTCCGTTGGCGCTCTTGTCGCACCTGGGGGTGCCGGAAAATCTATTTTTGCCCTCCAGTTGGCAGTTTGGCTAACGTCCGGCGCTGATTTGGTGGATTTTGGAGAGGCACCTAAAGGCCAATCAGTCGCCTATCTATCTGCAGAAGATCCTCTACCAGTGCTGGCAGAACGTCTGTATGCCATGAGCGAGCTACTTACTGATCATCAGAAACAAGCCGTTGAAGATAACTTATTGGTTATGCCGCTGGATGGGATACGACCGGACCTGCTGTCATCACGGTGGATCAACGCCCTACAAAACTTAGCTGAAGAGCACGATTTGCTCATTCTGGACACCCTGCGACGATTTCACGGATGCGACGAAAATGACGGGGGTGCGATGGCTCGGCTGCTTGGGCATTTGGAGTTAATCGCGTCACGTGCTGGCTGCAGCATCTTATTTCTGCATCACACGAGTAAAGCCGCGCTTTGGAATCAAGCGGGAGACCAGCAGCAGGCCAGTCGAGGATCCTCGGTGCTAACTGACAATGTTCGCTGGCAGAGCTACCTCGCCACCATGACACCCGGTGAAGCGAAAAAATACAGGATCACGACTGAACCTATTTCCCGTTATGTCCGTTTTGGCGTTAGCAAAACAAATTACCATCCGGGAATTCACCCGAGATGGTTTATTCGTGGTACAGCCGGAGTTCTCCAACCTGTTGATCTTGTTACTCAAGCGACCAAGAGGATTCAGCGCCGTGCAGCAGTATGAGCTGGATCACGCCAGACATGATGCCGTCCATTGTTTAGCGCCCGGCCTGTTTCGGGCGCTACAGCGGGGCGAACGAAGAACATCGAAACTCGATGTTATTTATGAGTTTGGTCAGGGCCAAAGGGT
>JAJUKC010000035.1 GCA_029264995.1 Marinobacter sp.
AACCACGCAGCCGTGCTGCGCCCAGAAATTCTGCAATGCCAGGATCAGACCCTGGAAGGTCTTGATATCCGGCGCGGAGTTGTTGGTTGCCTTGTCTGTCACGACGTTTGCCTGCTGGTCAGTCTGTGTGTGGCGCCCCGCTTTGCGGAGCACTCCGAATTTTGAAAACGCGCATTATACGCTGGCTGGCGCTGCATTTCTAAGTGCCAGCCAGGGTGTTGTTTTGCCTGAGATCAATCAGAAGAACGTGAGGCCCACCTGGAACAGTTTTTCCACATCCCGGATGCGGGATTTGTCCACCAGGAACAGGATCACATGGTCGTCTGGTTGCACCCGAAGGTGGTCATGGGCGATGAGCACTTCGTTGTGCCGGACGATGGCACCGATGGTGGTGCCGCTTGGCAGATTGATTTCGTCCAGGCGCTTGCCAACCACTTTGGAGGAGCGGTGGTCACCGTGGGCGATGGCCTCAATGGCTTCGGCCGCGCCCCGGCGCAGGGCGTGCACGTTCACCACATCGCCCCGGCGCACGTGGGTAAGCAGGCTGCCGATGGTGGTCTGTTGCGGTGAGATGGCGACATCGATATCACCGCCCTGGATCAGATCGACATAATCCGGGTTGTTGATCAGGGTAAAGACCCGCCGTGCGCCCAGCCGTTTGGCCAGCATGGAGGCCATGATGTTGGCATCGTCATCGTTGGTGACGGCGCAGAACACGTCGGTGTTCTCGATGTTTTCTTCCAGCAGGATGTCCTTGTTGGTGGCGTTACCCTCAAGCACCACGCTTTTGCGCAGGCGTTCGGACAGCATCACGCAGCGATTGTGGTCGCGTTCAAGAATCTTGACCTGGTAGCGGTCCTCCAGGGTGTTGGCCAGCCGGTAGCCGATGTTGCCGCCGCCACAGATGAAAACGCGTTTGTAGGGTTTTTCCAGCGGCTGCAATTCGCTCATTACCGAGCGGATGTGGTCGGCGGCGGCGATGAAGAACACCTCGTCGCCGTCTTCAATCACGGTATCGCCCTGGGGCATGATGGCCCGGTCCTTGCGGAAAATCGCCGCCACCCGGGTGTCGATCTTGGGCATGTGGGTGCGCAGGTAGGACAGTTCGTGCCCCACCAGTGGGCCGCCCTCGGTGGCGCGAATGGCGACCAGTCGGGTCAGGCCCTTTGAGAACTCCAGTACCTGCAGGGCACCGGGGTATTCAATCAGCCGGGTAATGTGCTGGGTCACCAGATGTTCCGGACTGATCAGAACGTCCAGGGGGAAGCCTCTCAGGCTGTCCAGGTCCTTGACCGTATCCCGGTTGTAGAACAGTTCCGGCTTGGCCAGATAGGCGCCGGCACGTACCCGGCAGATGGTAGTGGGCGTCTTGTAAAGTAGTTTGGACACCTGGCACGCCACCATGTTGGTTTCATCGCTGTTGGTTACGGCTATGACCATATCGGCGTCTTCTGCCCCGGCCTGCCTCAGTACCGTAGGGTAGGAGGCCCGGCCGTGCATGGTACGGATATCCAGCCGGTCCTGCAGTTCCCGCAGGCGCACGCTGTCGTTGTCCACCACGGTGATGTCGTTGGCTTCGTTGGCCAGGTTTTCAGCGAGGGTGCCGCCCACCTGGCCGGCGCCGAGAATCAGGATTTTCATGCGTCAGGTTTCTCCAGCACGGCATAGAAAAAGCCGTCGTGGCTGTCCGGGTCGGGTAGCAGCTGGCGCCCGGTGTCCATGTTCCGGCCCCAGTCGGCATTGATCTGAACCAGCGTTGCCTGTTCCTGCTGCTTGAGGAACCGCTGGATTATACGGTGGTTCTCCTGTGGAAACACCGAACAGGTGGCATACACCAGCCGCCCGCCGGGTTTCAGGATAGACCACATGGCCTCCAGCAGGCCAAGCTGGATACTGGCCAGCGGCACAATATCGGATTCCCGGCGCAGCAGCTTGATGTCCGGGTGCCGGCGGATTACGCCGGTAGCGCTGCAGGGCACGTCCAGCAGGATGCGGTCGAAGGGCGTGCCGTCCCACCAGCTGTCGATATCGGCGGCATCGGCCTGGGTCAGGGTGGCGTGCAGGTCCAGCCGGTCCAGGTTTTCCTGAACCCGGGGCAGGCGTTCGGCGGATTCGTCGATGGCCACCACTTCGTCCAGTGCGCCACAAGCTTCAAGGATGGCGCAGGTCTTGCCGCCGGGGGCAGCGCAGGCATCCAGTACCCGCTGGCCGGGTTGCAGATCCAGTAAAGTCGTACACAATTGGGCGGCTTCATCCTGAACACTGGCCGCACCGTCCTCGAACCAGGGCAGGCGGTCGACCGGCACTGGCCGTTCCAGCTGGATTCCGTTGGGCGCAAAGCGGGTGGCGTGGGCTTCGATGCCGGCTTCAGACAGCAGCTTCAGGTACTCGTCGCGTTTGAAGCGCAAAGCATTGACCCGCAGGGTCATGGGCGCCTGCTGGTTGTTCGCTTCAAGGATGGTCTGCCAATCGTCAGGCCAGTTATGGCGGAGCTTCTCCACCATCCACGCGGGATGACTGAAGCGGCCACTATCGTCTTTCGGCTCCGGCGCCCCTTCGCGTTCGGCGGCCCGCAGGACCCCGTTGACCAGGCCAGTCAGGTGCGGCTTGTCCAGGGCCCGGCAGGCTTCTACGGTCTCGTTCAGCACCGCGTAGGTGGCCTGCTCGCTGTAACGTAACTGGAACAGCGCCACCAGCATCAGATGGTGGATGATCCGGTCCGGCTTGCGCAGGGGCTTCTTCAGGCGCTGGTTCAGTTCGCCCTCAAGCCGGTGAAACCAGCGGCAAGTGCCGTAGCAGATGGCTTGCAGTTGTGGCCGTTGTTCCGGGGGTAACTGATTCAGGGCGGGCGGCAGGCATTGGGATAATGACTGGCCCTGTTCCACTGCCAGCAATACGTTGGCGGCAATGGCCCGGAAAGGCAGGGGCTGGTAGGCCATGGTCAGTTCAGCTCCTGGCCGGGCAGCAGCACCTGCTTGCCGCCGTTAATCAGGTCGTTGATGCTCTGGGCTTTGCTGCCTGGTAACTGCACTGAAGTGATTCTGAGCGTGCCGGTGCCGCAGGCAACCTCAACGCCTTCTCTCTCGCGACTGACCACGGTGCCTGGTGCCTTGTCACTGCTCTGCTCCAGTGCGGTGGCGTGATGAAGGCGGATGCGCTGCTCGCCCAGATCGGTAAAGGTGCCGGGCCAGGGGTTGAAGGCGCGAATCAGTCGTTCTATCTCCTGCGCGCTTCGGCTCCAGTCGATGTGGCCCTCTTCCTTCGACAACTTGTGGGCGTAGTTGGCCTCTGCCTCATTCTGGACTTCGCCGGTCAGATCGTTGTTGGCCAGCCTCTCCAAGGCCTGCACAATGGCCTTGCCTCCCATCTCGGCCAGCCGGTCATGCAGGCTGCCGCCGGTGTCGCTGGCGTGGATCGGGGTGCTGGTTTTCAACAGCATATCGCCGGTATCCAGACCTTCGTCCATCTGCATGATGGTGATGCCGGTTTCGGCGTCGCCGGCGGCAATGGCCCGCTGGATCGGGGCGGCACCTCGCCAGCGCGGCAGCAGGGAAGCGTGGATGTTCAGGCAGCCGTGGGTGGGGATATCCAGCACGGCTTTGGGCAGGATCAGGCCGTAAGCGGCCACAATCATCACATCTGGCTTTAACGCAGCAAGTTCCTGCTGGGCGTCTTCGGGCTTCAGGCTGACCGGTTGGAACACAGGAATGCCGGCGTCCAGAGCGACCTGTTTGACCGGGCTGGGCATCAGTTTGCGGCCGCGGCCGGCGGGGCGATCAGGCTGGGTGTAAACGCCGACGATGTCGTAACCGGCATTCAGCAGGGTTTTCAGGGCGGTGGCGGCGAAATCCGGCGTGCCGGCAAACACAATGCGCACGTTGGTTGCTTCTCTGTGTCGTTGATACGAAAAAACCGGGTCGTAACCCGGTCCTGAATTCGGTCTAGGCTGGCAGCGCCTCAGGCGCTCTGCTTATGCAGCTTTTCCAGCTTCTTGCGAATGCGATTACGTTTGAGCTGGCTCAGGTAATCGACAAACAGCTTGCCATTCAGGTGATCCATCTCATGCTGAATGCATACCGCCAGGAGGCCTTCAGCCTCCAGGACAAATTCTTCGCCGTTGCGATCTTTGGCAGTAATCCGGCAGTGCTCAATACGCTTCACATCTTCATAGAACCCCGGCACCGACAGGCAGCCTTCCTGCATGGCTTCGAGCTCGCCATCCAGCACTTCCACTTTCGGGTTGATGAACACCCGCGGCTCAGTTTTGTCCTCGGACAGATCCATCACGATGATCTGCTTGTGCACATCCACCTGGGTCGCGGCCAGCCCAATGCCGCGGGCATCGTACATGGTCTCGAACATGTCGTCGATTAACGTACGGATGTCATCGGTCACTTCCTCCACCGGCTTGGCGATGGTGCGAAGTCGTGGGTCCGGATACTCAAGAATTTCTCGAATCATAATGCTCTTGCTTCTGGCCTGTGTGTATCGGGCAATCTTCAATATCAGCCTGTATGACGGGCTGCCCAGCGCAGAATTTTACCATTTGTAACGCTGTGAAACCGATTGCCGAAATGCGACAGCGTACTGCGCAAATTTTCTTGGTCTGCCTATGATGAATCCAGGGATTCCGACAGTTTGAACCTGTAATGCTGGCAGAGTTCCCGGGTTCAAGGTAGTAACTTCCGCCTGACGGTGCCTATTATCCAATAATTCGCCGATTGAGTACAAACTGATCAGTTAATAGTTAAAATCTTTCACGAATGCGCTCCGATGGCTGCAGAAATCACTCGAAGAACAAAAGATAACATCACAAATTCCGGGACTTCTTCTATAGTAACGGGAATAACAACGTAATATGCTGCGGGGATTCTGCGGTGACATTACCGAACGCAAAGATTCAAGGCACGCGATCAAGGACATAAACAATGAGGAAACTGTTGTACGCTCTGGCAGCCTCTGCGCTGCTGTTTACCTCCTGGGCCCAGGCACAACCGGAGCTGAGGTCTGATCATCCTGAGCGTTACACTGTCGTCAAAGGGGATACCCTCTGGGACATTTCAGCGCGATTCCTGAACAACCCGTGGTACTGGCCGGAAATCTGGCACGTGAACCCGCAGGTTGCCAACCCCCACCTGATCTATCCCGGTGACCGCCTGGCACTGGTGTACATCGATGGCAAGCCCCGGATTACCAAGGTCGCGACCAGCGATGTGGTGAAGCTCTCGCCCCAGGTTCGTTCCGAGGCCATCGACACACCAATACCGGCCATCCCCCTGGATGCCATCGCCAGTTTCCTGACCGAAACCCGCATTGTCACTCCGGAAGAAATCAACGGTGCGCCCTATGTGCTTGAGGGTGAGGATGGCCGCATCATCACCGGCGCTGGAGACCGCATCTACGCTCGCGGCGAGAAGCCAGCTGATCGCGTGGGTATTTTCCGTCGCAGCAAGGAATTTGTGGATCCGGATACCGGAGAGTTCCTTGGCCTGGAGGCCCGGAGCATTGCCCGCGGCAACATCAATGCAGAAAACGGTGATGTGCTCACCGTAGGCATTACCAAGTCCAGTGAAGAAGTGCGCATTGGTGACCGGCTGCTGGTGAATGAAGACCGCCGGCTGACCACCAGCTTCGTGCCCAGCTCGCCGGATAGTGAGATCGAAGGCAAGATGATTTCTGTCGATGGCGGTGTCAGCCAGATCGGTCAGTACGATGTGGTCGCCATTAACCGTGGTGAGCGCGAAGGCCTGGCGCCCGGTAATGTGCTGGCGGTGCTGAAGGCGGGCAACATGGTTCGTGATCCGGTCACCGGCGAAACCATTGAATTGCCGTCTGAGCGGGCTGGCCTGCTGATGGTGTTCCAGGCCTATGAGAAAATGAGCTACGGTCTGGTGCTGCAGGCAACGCGGCCCCTCTCGGTGGGTGACAAGGTCACCAATCCCTGAGGCCGCGCGTTTGATGAGTTGAAGGAATAAGACATGGCCGGGCCGGAATGCCCGGCCATTGTTGTTTTCAAGGAAGAGAAAATGTCAGATCAGGAATTTCTGCAAACACCGGCAGGCCAGTGGCTGCTGCTGTCACTGCTGCCCCGGTTCGGAATCCCCCTCAGGGAGCGGATTCTGGGTTCTGTTGATACGCTCACCGACATCCTGCCCCTGAATGCTGCCACGCTTCGCGCCATGGGGCTTGGCAGCGATGCCGTGGAGGCGATTGCCGCCTGGCAGGCGGGGGATACCAGCCAGAGTGTGATTGCCCGGGCACTGAACATCTATTGCCAATGTCAGGAGCAGGGGATTGGCGTGCTCGGACAGGGTCAGTCGCCCTACCCGGATTGCCTGCGCCATATCCACAATGCGCCTCTGGTGCTCTATACCCTGGGTAACGTTGAGTTATTGCAACGGGACCAGCTGGGCGTGGTCGGCAGCCGCAACGCTACCCGGGCGGGGCTGGACCATGCCCGCCAGTTTTCGGCGGAACTCAGCCGGCGGGGGCTGCTGATCACCAGTGGTCTGGCCCTCGGGATAGATGGCGCAGCCCACGCCGGCGCCCTGGACGCTGGCTACCCGACACTGGCGGTGGTGGGTTGCGGCCTGGACCGGCTGTATCCGGCCCAACATCGTAAGCTGGCCCATCGCATCATTGAGAACGGCTTGATTGTGTCTGAGTATCCGCCGGGCACCCAGGCCCGGGCCGCCTATTTCCCCCAACGCAACCGCATTATCAGTGGTCTGGCCCGGGGCGTGCTGGTGGTGGAGGCCAGCCTCCGGAGCGGTTCACTGATTACCGCCCGAACCGCCCTCGAGCAGGGGCGGGAGGTGTTTGCCATTCCCGGTTCGGTGCACAGCCCGGTGGCCCGGGGTTGTCACCAGCTGATTCGCCAGGGCGCCCGGCTGGTGGAGACCGCCGATGACGTGATGGAAGAACTGGGTACCTGGTGGTCTATGCAGGCGCAAGGCTCAGAACCAGAAGGAACTGAGAAATCGACAGACCTGTCGTTTCTGGACAGCCGGGAAATCGCGGTGCTTGAGGCTTTGGGGTATGATCCGCAGTCTACCGATGCACTGGGCCACGCCACGGGTTTGCCCGCAGATCAGTTGATGCAGTCATTACTGATTCTGGAGCTTGAGGGCCTGGCCCATGCCTGCCCGGGCGGCTATCAACGCACCGGTCGGGACCTTGTTCATTGTTCTGCGTGAGGGCGCCGATATCTGATGGCGAATACATCTTCTCCGAGTTTTCTTCAACTGGCCCTTGCGCGCCAGACGGTACTGGCAGGTGGGGTAATCGCCTATCCCACGGAAGCGGTGTGGGGACTGGGGTGCGATCCCTGGAACCGGGAGGCGGTCGAATACATCCTGGAACTCAAGCAGCGGCCCATGGAGAAGGGCGTGATATTGGTGGCGGCCTCGGTTGAACAGGTCCGTTTCCTGCTGGATCCGCTGCCCGAAGCCGTTCAGAACGAGGCCCTGCGCCACTGGCCCGGGCCGGTCACCTGTCTGTTGCCAGACGTAAACCAGCAGGTGCCGGAGTGGGTTCGTGGCAAGCACAGTTCCATTGCCGTTCGGGTCAGTGATCATCCGGTGGTGCGGGCCTTGTGTGAGGCGACGGGTATGCCGCTGGTCAGCACCTCATGCAATCCCGCGGGGCGGCAGCCGGCCCGTGCGATATGGCAGGTACGGCGCTATTTCGGTGACCGCATAGATCGTATTGTCCCCGGTGCATTAGGCGGCAATCGCAAGCCCAGCCGCATTATTGATATTGTTACCGGTCAACAGTTTCGCTAGGAGAATTCATGTCACAGCAGCCGGATATCCAGGCCGTCAAGGACTACCTCATCAGTCTTCAGGAGCGGATTTGCCAGCGGCTGGAAGCGGTCGATGGCCAGGCATCGTTTATCCGCGACAGTTGGCAGCGGCCGGAAGGCGGTGGCGGTATCAGCCGAGTGCTGGCCGACGGTGGTGTTATTGAGAAGGGTGGCGTTAACTTTTCCCACGTGATGGGCGAGACCATGCCAGCGTCTGCCACGGCTCACCGCCCTCACCTGGCGGGCGCACCCTGGCAGGCCATGGGGGTGTCGCTGGTGATTCATCCGAACAATCCCTACGTGCCCACGTCTCATGCCAACGTGCGCTTTTTCATTGCCACGCCGGAAGGTAGCGACCCGGTGTACTGGTTCGGTGGCGGCTATGATCTCACGCCCTATTACGGCTTTGAGGAAGACTGCGTGCACTGGCACCGCACCGCAAAGGCAGCCTGCCAGCCATTCGGTGACTCCGTCTACGCGGACTACAAGCGCTGGTGCGACGACTATTTCTACCTCAAACACCGGCAGGAGCCACGGGGCGTTGGCGGGCTGTTCTTCGATGACTACAACACCGGCGATTTCGACCGTGACTTTGCCTTTATGCAGGCCGTGGGCGACAGTTACATTGAGGCCTACGAGCCGATTGTGCGCCGGCGTATGGATCAGCCCTGGGGGGAGCGGGAGCGGGAATTCCAGCTCTACCGCCGGGGCCGCTATGTCGAGTTTAATCTGGTGTATGACCGGGGCACGCTGTTTGGACTGCAGTCGGGCGGCCGGACCGAGTCTATCCTGATGTCCCTGCCCCCGTTGGTGCGCTGGGATTACGACCGCCGTCCGGAGCCAGGCACTGAGGAAGCCCGGCTGACCGAGTATTTTCTGACCGGCCGTGACTGGCTGGAGGAAGACAATGACTAACGACCTGTATGCCGTGGTGGGCAACCCCATCAGCCACAGCAAATCACCCCGTATCCACAGCCTGTTTGCCCAACAGACCGGCGAGGCCGTGGAATACACCGCGATTCAGGCGCCGCTGGAGGATTTCGCCGGCACCGTTCACCATTTCTTTGACCGCGGCGGCAAGGGTCTGAACGTCACGGTGCCGTTCAAGGAGCAGGCCTGGACCCTTGCCGAGCACCGGACTCACAGGGCCGAGCTGGCGGGCGCCGCCAATACTCTCTATCTGGATCAAGAAGACCAGCTGGTGGCCGATAACACAGATGGTGTGGGTATTGTTCGCGACCTCCGGGACAACCATGGTGTGCCTCTCGAAGGCGCTCGCGTGCTGGTGCTGGGCGCCGGTGGTGCGGTGCGCGGTGTGCTCGGGCCTCTGCTGGATGAGCAACCGGCCAGCGTGGTTGTGGCCAATCGCACGGTCGCGAGGGCCGAGGCGTTGGAGCGACTGTTTGCCCGTGGACATGGCTACGTTGAGCTATCTGTTTGTAGCTTTGAGCAGGTCGCAGGCCAATTTGATCTGGTGATCAACGGCACCAGCGCCAGCCTGAAGGGCGACTTGCCAGCCATTACGGCAGATGTGATCGGCGCAGACACCGTGGTCTACGACATGATGTATTCTCTGCAGACCACCACGTTTAACCAGTGGGCCCTGGATCACGGTGCCGTGCGCGTGTTTGACGGTCTGGGCATGTTGGTGGAACAGGCCGCCGAATCCTTTTTCGTGTGGCGGGGCATTCGCCCGGAAACCTCGGCCGTCATCGAGGAACTGAGAACAGACTGAGGCAGGCGATGCAGCCGAGCCGTCGATAAGGGTCAGTTATGGATATTCTTACGCTTGTCGGGTTGCTAGCCGGAACCCTGATTGTGTTGCTCGCCATGTTGGCGAATGCAACAGTGCTTACCTTTCTGAACCTGCCAGGCCTGGCCATAGTACTCGGTGGTACGTTTGCGGTTACCCTGATCAAGTTCCGCATGCCCTCGGTGCTGAGTGCTTTCCGGCTGGCTTTCCGCGCGGCCTTTACGGACCGGCTGGCGCGCCCGGCGGAACTGATTCGGGAAGTGGGCGTGCTGGCCCGGGTGGTTCGCAAGGAGGGCATTCTCGGCCTGGAGAACCATGACACCCAGGACGAATTCCTGAAGAAAGCCATCAACCTCTGTGTCGACGGCCACCCGCCGGAACTGGTGGAAGAGGCCCTGTTGCAGGACAGCCAGCAGACTGCAGAACGCTACGAGGTGGCGGAAAGAGTGTTTCGCGGTATTGGCGAATCGGCACCGGCCATCGGCATGCTCGGTACCCTGGTGGGGCTAGTGCAGATGCTCAATACCCTCGATGACCCCTCATCCATTGGTCCGGCCATGGCCATTGCCCTGCTGACCACCCTGTACGGTGCATTCATTGCCCAGCTAATGGCGTTACCCCTGGCCGACAAGCTGCAGCTGAAGGCGGAAGACGATGCCCGCAATCAGATGCTGATCATTACCTCCATCAAGAGCATCATGCGCGGTGAAAACCCCAGGGTAATGACCGAACTGCTGTCGTCCTACGTGTCTCCGGAACACCGTACCAACCTCGAACCCGAGCGGGAGGCCTGAGGTTTGCAACCGGCACGGCCACTGAAAAAGAACCGGCGCAAGAAAGGCACGCCGGACTGGATCGTGACGTTTGCCGATCTGGCCACCCTGCTGCTGACGTTTTTTATTCTGCTGCTGTCCTTCGCCGAAATGGATGTGGAAAAGTACCGGGCCATGGCCAACTCCATGGCACTGGCCTTTGGTTCCAGCAATGTGGTGGCGGAGGACGTGGGTGGTTCTCCCATCACCCTGGTGGAATCGGATACCGTGTCGCTGCCGGAGCCGTCGGAATCGTTGCAACAACAACCGGAGTTTATTGATGAGCGTACCGAGCGCTCGGAAACCCGGCAGATACCCGGCGGTGTGCTGGACCTGGCCGGGCGCCTGGTTCGGGAGCTGGAGGCGGAAGTGGCGTCCGAAACCCTGCATGTGAACTACGACGAGGATCAGGTGGTTATCCGGTTCTCGGAGGAAGCGACCTTCCGCTCTGGCGACGCCACCATCAAGCCGGAAATGATCCCGATCATCGAGCGTGTGGTGAGTGTACTGTCCGCCTGTACCGGGGATGTAGTGGTTTCCGGGCATTCCGACGATCGCCCGATTTCCAGCAGCCAGTACCGCTCAAACTGGGACCTGTCCGCTGCCCGGGCGGTCTCGGTGGTGCATGAACTGGTACTCAATCGGGACATTCCGGCCGATCGGGTCGTCGCCGCCGGCCGCGCCGAGACCCGGCCACTGGCCCCCAACACCAGCCCGGAAAATCGCGCCATCAACCGCCGGGTGGAAATCGCCATCCGCAACCCCGAATGCAGTGATGAAGTGCCCACCGCAGACCTGCCGGTGGAAATCCTGCCCTGAGCTGCCACTATGCCCGGCGCGCCTTATGCTCGTAGCGAAGATACTCATAGTGGATTCATATAACCTCTGCCCATTCAAAGTCTTATACTGTGCGCCCTGAATTGCAGACAGCAGGAGATGCCAGCATGAGCGGACCGGACAAACCCAAAGTCATTGGTGAGGAATGGAGTGACGAACGGGTAAAGAGCTATCTCGATCTGACCCCCTGTGACCGAAGCATCAATGCCGATTATTTCGTGCTGAGCCGGGCCTATGAGGCCATGCGCGCTGAGGACTTCGAGCGCTTTATCGCTTTCTTTACCGAAGCGGGCCGAGACCTGAATGCCGAGGATGAGCAGGGTACCACCATCCTTGATCGGGTCGCCCGCCACCGGCGTAGTGCGGATTATGCCCGTGCCCTGGAAAACGCCGGCGCACAAAAAAAGGCAGCGGCCGGGAACTGATTCCCGGCAAGGCTGCCTTGCAGGCTCGAAGGCGAGGCCTTACTTTACCTCGACTTCGATCGCCTTCGGTTCTTTGGGCTCGGCTTTCTGGATGCTCAGTGTCAGCAGGCCGTCCTTGAAGTTGGCCTTCACACTGTTCTCATCCACGTTGTCCGGCAAGGTGAACCGGCGCATGAAACTGCCGTAGAACCGTTCAATGCGGTGCAGCTTCTTGTCCTTGGTTTCCTCTTCGCTCTTGCGTTCGCCCTGAATGGTAAGTACGCCGTCGTGCACGGTCACCTTCACGTCGTCTTTGCTCATACCCGGCAGTTCGGCTTCTACCGTGAAGGCCTCCGGGGTCTCCTTGATATCCACTGCCGGTGCCCAGTCACTGCGGCTGAACAGGTCCTTGCCTTCCCGCTCATTACGGACCAGCCCGAACATCCGGTTGTAGCGGTTCATCATGTCTTCGAACTCACTGATCGGATTCCAGCGTGTAATGTTGCTCATGGGAACTCCTCCTTTAACGATGTCGAATCTGAGATGGTCATCAGCTTCGCTCGCGGAACAGCTCCAACCCGGTGGCGCCCCCGGATGGACTCCGTGAACTTCTGCTATTCACGAAAGTAGGTGCGGGCGGGAAATTTTCAAGGTGCCCCTGATCAGAATTTGATCTGAATCAGGGGCAGTTGGTCAGGGCTTATTCGGCAGGGTTCAGGTATTCGTCTTTCAGTTTGACGTAGTTGGCGGCGGTGTATTTGAAGAAAGTTTTTTCCTTGTCGCTCAGGGCCCGGGCCTGCTTGCACGGGGAGCCCACGTACAGGTAGCCGGATTCCAGGCGTTTGCCTGGCGGTACCAGTGTGCCGGCGCCGATAATGACTTCGTCTTCCACCACGGCACCGTCCATCACGGTACAGCCCATGCCGACCAGGACCCGGCTGCCAATGGTGCAGCCATGCAGCAGGGCTTTGTGGCCAACGGTCACGTCGTCGCCCAGGACCAGCGGCCAGCCGCCGGGGTTGTAGTCGCTGGCGTGGGTGATGTGCAGTACCGAGCCGTCCTGGATGCTGCAGCGGTCGCCAATGCGGATCTTGTGCATGTCGCCTCGGATCACGGTCATGGGCCAGACGGAGCAGTCTTCGCCCATCTGCACATCGCCAATGACTACGGCGCTGTCGTCTACCCAGGTGCGTTCGCCAAATTGTGGTGTGATACCCTTGTGAGTTCGTACATTCGCCATTACATATACCTTTTGACTGGACTCGAGTTGGGAGCAAGGAGTCTTTGGGAGGGGGCTTTCCAAAAAACGCTCCTGCGGCACCCCTTCGGGGTCCGGCCCGCAATCACAGATTGCGGTCGCTCAGCTGTCGCATGAAGCTTCGCTTCATCAGCGCTCGGCTGAGCCCATGTGGCGCTTCTGCTCCGCCTCGCAGCGCTTATTGCTCCTGCGTCGCGCAGCGAGTCCTGGCCTGGCCCTCCATGGCCAGCCCGTGAAGAGCTTTTGCTCTTCACCCATGGCTCCGCAAATTTTTGGAAAGCCCCTCCCAAAGACTCCCCCAAGGATTGGAGTTGCCTGAAAGTAACTTAAACCTAGACAGCTGAGAAGGGGACCTATGAATAACCCGCTACTGACTGACGATCTGTTGCCGAAGTTCGGCCATATCCGTACCGAGCACATGGAAACGGCCATAGACCAGATTCTCAGCGAGAACCGGATGAAGATCCAGACGCTGGCCCAGCAGGAGGATCCCAGTTGGGAAACTCTGGCTCAGCCCATGCAGGAGCTGGAAAACAAGCTAAGCAATGCCTGGTCGGTGATCTCCCACCTGAACGGTGTGATGAACAACGATGACCTGCGCAAAGTGTACAAGAACTGCCTGGAAAAACTGACTGAATACAGTACCGAAGTCAGCCAGAACAGTGTCTTGTGTGAGGCCTATAAAAAACTGGCCGCCCGCGATGATTTCCACAATCTGAGCGAATCCCAGCGCAAGTCCATCGACAACATCCTGCGGGATTTCCGGCTCGGTGGTGTGGATCTGCCCGAGGACAAGAAAAAGCGTTACGCGGAACTGTCCCGGGAGCTGGCGGAACTGTCCAACAAGTTCAGCGATAACGTGCTGGACGCCACTCAGCACTGGTACAAACACATCACCGATGTGGATGAGCTGTCCGGCCTGCCGGAAACGGCCATTGAAGGTGCAAAGCAGGCGGCCCGGCAGAAGGAGCTGGACGGTTATGTGATTACCCTGGATTTCCCCAGTTTCTATCCGGTGATGACCTACGGTGACAACCGCAGCCTGCGCCGGGAAGTGTACGAGGCGTTTGTGACCCGTGCTTCCGACCAGGGCCCGGATGCCGGCAGGTGGGACAATACCCCGGTGATGGCGGAGATTCTCAAGCGCCGTCATGCGCTGGCTAAGTTGTTGGGTTTTGATAACTACGCCGAGCGATCCCTGGCCACCAAGATGGCGCGGAGTGTCGAGGAGGTGATGGAGTTCCTGAACCAGCTGGCGGCTAAATCCAAGCCCCAGGCGGAGAAAGAGTTCGCCGAGCTGAAGGCGTTTGTGAAAGACGAATACGGCGTCGAGGATCTTCAGGCCTGGGATGTCGGCTATTACAGCGAGAAGCTGCGCCAGAAGCGTTACGATATTTCCCCGGAAACCCTGCGCCCCTGGTTCCCGGTGGACAAGGTGGTACCGGGTCTGTTCCGGGTGGCAGAGAAGCTGTTTGATGTTCAGATCGAAGCCCACCCGGAGGTGGAAACCTGGCACGAAGATGCCCAGGCCTACTGCATCAGTCGCCACGGCGAGCCGATTGCCTGGTTCTACCTGGATCTCTATGCCCGCCAGGGCAAGCGCGGTGGTGCCTGGATGGCGGACTGCCGGGTGCGCTGGCGCGATCTGCGCGGCCGGTTGCAGTTGCCGGTGGCGTTCCTGACCTGCAACTTCACGCCCCCGGTGGACGGCAAGCCGTCACTGCTGACCCACGATGAAGTCACCACCCTGTTCCACGAGTTCGGCCATGGCCTGCATCACATGCTGACCCAGGTCGAGGTGATGGATGTGTCGGGCATTAACGGTGTGGCCTGGGATGCGGTGGAGTTGCCCAGCCAGTTCCTGGAGAACTGGTGCTGGAATCCGGAGTCGCTGGCGCTGATTGCCGGTCACCATGAAACCGGAGAACCGCTGCCGGAAGATCTGCTGCAGAAACTGTTGGCGGCCAAGAACTTCCAGTCCGGGATGGCCATGGTGCGGCAGCTGGAGTTCTCGCTGTTCGATTTCCGGTTGCACGCGGAATTCAGCGAGCAGGCGCCGACCAATCCGCTCGACATGCACCGGACCGTGCGGGAAGAGATTGCCGTGGTCCAGGCGCCCGAGTTCAATCGTTTTCCGAATGCCTTCTCCCACATTTTCGCCGGGGGCTACGCGGCGGGCTATTACAGCTACAAGTGGGCGGAAGTGCTGGCGGCCGATGCGTTCTCGCTGTTTGAGGAGAATGGTATTTTTGATCCGGAAACCGGCAAGGCCTTCCTGCACAACATTCTGGAGAAAGGCGGCTCTCAGGAGCCCATGGAGCTGTTCAAGGCGTTCCGGGGCCGGGAGCCCGAGGTGGATGCCTTGCTGAAGCAGACCGGCATTACGGACGAAGCGGCCTGATACAATCACGCCCGGTGGTCGTACTGGCCATCGGGTGACTTATCTGGAGTTGAGTTATGGCGAGTCCGAAACGCTTTATCGCCGGTGCTGTCTGTCCCCGTTGTGCGGAGATGGACAAGATCATGATGTTTACCGATGACGACGGTGAGCAGGTGCGCGAATGCGTGGCATGCGGTTTTACCGATGCCATGTCCGATCAGGAGCAGCCGGCGGCACCGGAAATCGAGACCCGGGTGAACAAACGTGGCAACAAGGACGATCACACGGTAAAACAGGTGGTGTTCTTCAAGTCTGGTTCAGAAGACTGACCCCCCGGCTTGCCTGGCCGTCTTCGGCCGGTGGCAAACCGAGGGCTTTGCCGGTGCCTCAGAGCACCATGGCGGCCAGCCAGCCGAAGGCCAGCAGTGGCAGGTTGTAGTGCAGGAACGTGGGCACCACGGTGTCCCAGATGTGGTTGTGCTGGCCATCCACATTCAGGCCGGCGGTGGGGCCGAGGGTGGAGTCTGACGCCGGAGAGCCGGCATCACCCAGAGCACCCGCCGTACCCACCAGGGCTACGATGGCCAGGGGGCTGAAGCCCAGTTGCAGCGCCAATGGCACATACAGCGCCGCAATAATAGGGATGGTGGAGAACGATGACCCGATGCCCATGGTGATCAACAGGCCCACCACCAGCATCAGCAATGCTGCCAGCGCCTTGTTCTCGCCTATGGCGGCGACCGAACCTTCCACCAGAGTGGCGATTTCGCCGGTTTCCCGCATCACTTCCGCAAAGCCGTTGGCGGCAATCATGATGAAGCCGATCATGGCCAGCATTTTCATGCCTTCGGTGAACAGGTCGTCGGCTTCTTTCCACTTCACCACGCCAGAGACATTGAACAGCACGAAGCCGGCCAGGGCGCCCAGGATCATGGAGCCAAGCCAGAGTTGCACCACGAATGCCACGGCAATGGCGACCAGCGCCATCACCAGCGTTCTGGGACTGTATTTCACATCCACACGCTCGGTCTGTTCGATGCGCTTGAGGTCATAGCCGCGACCGCCCCGGTAGCTGAAGAAGACCGCAATCAGCAGGCCAAGGAGCATGCCCAGGGCCGGTAGTGCCATGGCAGACATAACGTTCAGGTTGCTGGCATCCACCCCGTTGTCGGCCACATTGGCCAGCAGGATTTCGTTCAGATAGATACCGCCAAAGCCTACCGGCAGGAACATGTAAGGCGTGATCAGGCCGAAGGTCAGCACGCAGGCCACCAGCCGTCGATCCATGTTCAGCTTCGCCATCACATACAGCAGTGGCGGCACGACCAGTGGAATGAATGCGATGTGAATCGGCAGGATATTCTGGGACGACACGGCAATGGCCAGCAGCAGACCGATGATCATGAACCGGATGCCGGTGGCAGCGCCCCCTTCATCCTGTCGGCCCACCATGGCCAGGGTCTTGTCGGCCAGGGCATGGGCCAGCCCCGATTTGCCAATGGCGACGGCAAAGGCGCCCAAGGTGGCATAGGACAAGGCAACGGTGGCACCACCACCCAGGCCGGTATTGAAAGCATTGATGGTATCTTCAAGGGACATACCCGCCACCAGGCCACCGGAAATGGCGCCGATGATCAGGGCAACAACAACGTGGATGCGGCACAGGCTCAGTACGAGCATGATCAGTACCGCGGCAACTACGGCATTCATGGCAAACTCCGGATAGGAATCGAGGGTATACCGGCACCTTTTGGGCGCCGGCAGCACGAAAAGTGCGCTAATGTGCAGGAAATGGCCGCCGCAGTCAAAACGGTTGTGTAACCGTTACTCGTCCTCAACCCGCATGAAACGGGGAACCTGTTCGCCGGCCACATCGACGGTTTCCAGAAACATGGGGAGCGGGCGAACCCATAGACTATGGTCGCCGTACAGGCAGCGATAGACCACCAGCGGCTCTTCGGTTTCGCTGTGGCGGGCCACGCCGATCACGTCGTAGTCCTTGCCTTTGTAGTGCCGGTAGCGGCCGGGCTGAACCGTGTGTCTGCGTTCGGGCATGTCTTCCTCTCTGGTGGTAGCGGGGCTTTACCCCTTAATTTCGTCGGACTTGAGCCGGATATCCGTCTACACTGTTTGTGAAGCACGGTTGGTTATGGTATTTCCCATCAGAACACAACAGTGTAGTTCAAGCACTTCGGGCCGGAAATTACAGACAAGAATGAACGGGCGCATTTCCCGCAGAACAGGCATATTCCTTACCTTGCTGCTGTGCTTGGCCTTCAATGCTGCCCATGCCGAGCCGGTATCCTTCCAATGGTTGTCAGTACCTCAGGGGGCCAGGGATGTCGAGGCAGTCCGTGCCATCGGGCCTGACCAGTGGCAGACGGTTCCGGCTGGCCAGACCCTGAACCGGGGATTCAGTGACGACGAATTCTGGTTGCAGGTACCGGTGCCGGCACAACCCGCTAACCGGGTTCTGGAAGTGGGCTATCCGCTGCTCGATGAAGTGTCGGTGTACTGGGAGCTGGATGGCCGGATTATCGAATCCCATCACACCGGGGATACCCGGCCGTTCGACAGCCGGCCGATTGTACACCGGAATTTCGTGTTTCTGGTGCCGTCCAATACCGAGCCGGTCACCGCCTGGATTCGTGTGCAGACCCAGGGTTCGGTCCAGGTTCCGGTTGCGGTCACCCCGTCCGCCGAATTCCTGGCCAATGAGCAGATTTCCTACGGCTGGCAGACCATGTTTCTGGGTATTGTGGTCGCCCTGGCCCTGTATAACCTGTTTCTGTTCCTGATTGTCCGCCATCAGACCTACCTCTGGTATGTGCTGGCCGTTATCTTTTCCGGTGCCGTGCAGCTCAACTTCAACGGCCTGCTGTTCCAATGGTTCTGGCCGGACCTGCCCTGGACGCCCTTGCTGCTGGGGCATCTGGTGCTGGCGGTCAGCAAACTGGGCTGGATTCCGCGCAGTCCGTTTACCGAGCTGGCGCCCCAGGCCGGGGTGGCGGTTGAGGTGATCCTGCTGTCTTTCGCCTTGGCCTACCGGATCAACATGGAACGCCGGCGCCGGCAACAGGCCCAGGAGCATGCCCTGGACGTTCAGCGCCAGGCTAACCTGACCCTGGAATCCCGGGTTCGGGAACGCACCGGGGAACTGGAGCAGGCATACGAGCGGTTACGGGCCATCAGCCTGACCATCAATCTCGGTGTGGCGACACTGACCCCCAACCGGCAATCCGATTGTCAGGAACTGATTCGCCGCGCCGATGAGGCGCTCTACGCCGCCAAGGCCGAAGGGCGGAACCGGGTGGTGATCTGGCATCCGAAAGCGGTTGCCCCCACCACCGGCTGACCTCAGTTCTTGAGCTTGTACCGGCCCGGCCCCAGGAAAATCAGCGCCAGTGCGGTGAACAGGAAGAAGCCCTGAAGTTCCAGCGCCCAGCCCCCGTTGCTGCTCAGGGTCAACAGCTGATGGCCATGCACCAGGGCGATGGCAACGATCATGTTGAAGACAATGATCAGGGCGCCGATGCGGGTCTGGTATCCGAGAATCACCATCAAGGGTGCAATGACTTCCCCGATATAGACGCCATAGGCCAGGATCGTGGGCAGGCCATGGCTGGCCAGCTGGCCCTCGATAAAGCCGATGCCATTGAGCAGTTTGGCGATGCCGTGGAACAGCAGTAATCCGCCCAGTGTCAGCCGTACAATCAGTTTTCCCAGATCGGCATTGTCCAGCACGTTTCGCCTCCTCAGTGATGTTGGGGAGGGCAAGAATACTGGTTTTTCAGAGGCAATTCAGTGACGTGTTGTTATTAAACTCAGCACGACGGCCCGAGGGCGAAGCGGATGTGGTTCCGCTCCAGCAGGTTTTCCCAGTACTGTCGCATCCAGTCCCAGGCCTGATTGTTTACCTGATCAACAAAGGGATCGAGATCCAGGTTGTAGTAATCCGGGGTGCCGGCAATCTGTAGCACGGTAACGGTAATGGCATCGTCCAGCTCGTTGGCGAAGGGTTCGCCAATCAGCTCGTGTACCAGCAGATTGGCCCGGGTGGCTTCCAGATCGATCAATTCACTGGCGCGGATCGAGCGGTTGTTGTCGTGCATTTCCTCCATTAACCGGTGGCACAGGTAGGCGCGAATAAGCAGCCCGTCCAGGCCATCGTAGCGTACCAGCAGCACCGAGGGTTGGGTGAAATAGCGGATGGCGGCATCAATAAAGGGCTGGAACAGCTCGGTTTTGCCGGCTTCCCGGGCGCAGGCATCCACGCATTCGATCAGTCTGGGCGCCATCTCGATGTACTCCACCGCGAACTGGAACAGGGAGGTTGCCGGTTGATAGCCATCCACCACCACCGAACCCGGCAGCCGGGCGGCTTTCTCTTTCATCTGGCGTAAAAAGGCGCCGGAGCGTGCTTCCTGGCGCCTTGCCTGATCGATGATTTCAAGGACGGCCTGTGGTGTCATTTCAGGAGATGCCGAAGTCTGAACAATTTGAGGTCGCAAGGCGCCTCCCGTTCTATCAAGGAGTAACCGGAGGCAGGAAAGCAGGGGCTGGCTACCGCAATATACCTGCCGTTTCTGACTAGTGTAGCCAAGATTTGTCGCCTTGCTGCCCGCACTGGCAAATTTAACGGTTACGGTGTGAGTGGGAAACGTCAGTGAGTATCAAACCAGCGGCCCTCGCGGGTGTAGCGCCAGCACAGCCAGCCCATGCTTCCGGCTCGCGCCAGCATCAGCGTAATGAGCGAAAACCAGAGTCCGTGGTTGCCCCACCCGGTGGTCAGCCACCAGACCGGCAGAAACACAGCCAGCGCTGAAAACAGCATGGTGTTCTGCATTTCCCGGGTGCGGGTGGCGCCGATAAACACACCATCGAGCAGAAAACCCCAGACCGAGGCAAATGGCAGCAGCCAGAGCCAGGGCAGGTATTCCCAGGCCGTGGTTTGCACCTCCTCCAGCCCCGTCAGCAGGCTGATCAGCCAGCGGCCGCCGAGCACGAACGCAACGGTCAGCAGCAAGGCTCCCCAGATCGACCAGCGCAGGGCACTCAGGAAGACCATCCGGAACCGGCGCCGGCTGTTCTGGCCGATGGCTTCGCCCACCAGCGCTTCCGCGGCATTGGCAAAACCGTCCAGGGCATTGGAAATAACCAGCAAAAAGGTGATTAGCACGGCGTTGGCGGCCAGGATGACATCGCCCTGACGGGCACCCTGGGCGGTGAAAAACGCCAGTACCAGCAGCAGGGCAATGGTGCGAACCATGATGTAACGGTTCACCTGCAGAATGGTCAGGTAGTCTGCCAGCTGCCCGAACAGTGCACGAGTCAGCCGCTGGCCTTCCGGCATTCTCCGGAGCACGATGGCAAACCCGATCAGGGCGGCGCCGTATTCGGCCATCACGGTAGCCATGGCCACGCCCCGGCTGTTCCAGCCCAGTACCGTGACGAAGAATACGTCCAGCACAATGTTGATACCGTTGGCGATGATCAGCATCACCATCGGGCCGCGGGGGAACTGGGTGCCGATCAGCCAACCCACCAGGGTGTACTGGCACAGCACCGCCGGTGCGCTCCAGATGCGGATGGCTGCGTATTCTGCCGCCAGAGCGGCCACTTCGGGGCTGGGATTCATCAGCTCCAGGCCAATCCGGATCAGCGGTTGGTGGAACAGGATCAGTAACAGCCCGATGCCGATGGCCAGCAGGATTGAGCGTAATAGCAGCGCGACCTGGGCAAAGGCATCCCGTTTGCCCCAGGCCTGGGCCGCCAGGCCGGTGGTGCCCATGCGCATGAAGCCGAAGGTCCAGTACAGGATGCTGAACAGATTGGCGCCCACGGCGACCGCGCCCAGGTATTCCGGACTGTGCAGATGGCCGAGCACGGCGGTATCCACCAGGCCCAGCAGTGGCACGGTGAGATTGGTCAGCATCAGTGGCCAGGCCAGTGCCCACAGGCGTCGGTCAATGATGCCGGGCGTACGCTGCTTATTCTTTATGTTTATCAAAACTCTGCACTTATCTTATTTGGATTTAACGATTTTTTAGTCTTTTTTTGATCTGTGTCTATACTCAATTTTGATGTATCCATAAGCAGGCTTTCACTCGGGGATTTCCGACGGTTGCGAGTGCCATCGGTAATCTTGGAGGGATGACGCAAAATCCGACAAGAATAACACTCTGTGGAGACACAGTATGCGCGTGCATGCCAAGCGGGCAGTAGCCCTAGCCGCTGGTCTGTTGTCACCGGCTGTGGTCGTGGCCGACTGGACCATGAACATGACGCCCGGTGTAACCGGCACCAGTAATCAGATTTTCAGCCTTCACATGACCATTCTCTGGATCTGCGTCGCCATCGGTGTGGTGGTGTTCGGGGTCATGTTCTGGTCCATTTTCGCCCATCGCAAATCCCAGGGCGCCAAGCCGGCCAATTTCCATGAGAACACGGTGGTCGAGATTCTCTGGACCATCATTCCTTTCGCCATTCTCGTGGCCATGGCCATTCCCGCTACGGCAACGCTGGTCGAAATGTACGACACCAGCGAATCCGAGGTGGACATCAAGATTACCGGCTACCAGTGGCGTTGGCAGTACGAGTACATCAATGAAGACTTCGGTTACTTCTCCAACCTGTCCACACCTCGGGACCAGATCGAGAACCGCCAGGCCAAGGGTGAAAACTACCTGTTGGAAGTGGACAACCCGCTGGTGATTCCGGTCGGCAAGAAAGTGCGTTTTCTGCTGACCGCCAACGACGTGATCCACTCCTGGTGGGTGCCGGAGTTTGGCGTGAAGAAAGACGCCATCCCCGGGTTTATCAACGAAACCTGGACCCGGGTGGATGAGCCGGGCATTTACCGTGGTCAGTGTACCGAGCTGTGCGGGAAGGATCACGGCTTCATGCCGGTGGTGGTCGAGGCAGTGCCGGAGGAGGAATACAACGCCTGGGTGGCCGAGCAGCGCGAGGCTGCCGAGAAAGAGCGCCAGCTGACCCAGAAAGACTGGACCCTGGAAGAACTGATGGAGCGGGGCGAGAAGGCCTACGCCAGTGCCTGTGCTTCCTGTCACCAGCCGGATGGCAGCGGTGCACCGCCAGCCTTCCCGGCGCTGAAGGGCAGCCAGGTTGTGCTGGAAGATATGGATGCGCACATCGACATTGTGGTGAACGGCGTGTCCGGCACGGCGATGCAGGCGTTCGGCAACCAGCTGAGCGAAGTGGACCTGGCCGCGGTGATTACCTATGAGCGTAATGCCTGGGGTAACAACACCGGGGATATGGTCACGCCCAAGGAAATTTTTGATTACAAGAACCAGCAGTAATCAACGCCAGATAACAACAATCACCAGCCACATCAGAAGGCGGTAACGGGGGTTTTCATGAGTGCGGTTGCAGATACCCACAGCCAGGAACATCACCACGGCCCGGCCAAAGGCATCAGCCGCTGGCTGCTGACCACAAACCATAAAGACATCGGGTCCATGTACCTGATGTTCAGTTTTGCCATGTTCCTGCTCGGCGGCAGTATGGCGATGGTGATCCGGGCCGAACTGTTCCAGCCCGGCCTGCAGATTGTTCAGCCGGAATTCTTTAACCAGATGACCACCATGCACGGCCTGATCATGGTGTTCGGGGCGGTTATGCCGGCCTTTGTCGGGCTGGCCAACTGGATGTTGCCGCTGATGATCGGCGCGCCGGACATGGCACTGCCAAGGATGAACAACTGGAGTTTCTGGCTGTTGCCCTGTGCGTTCCTGATCCTGGTGTCTACCCTGTTTATGGAGGGCGGTGCACCCAACTTTGGCTGGACCTTCTACGCGCCACTTTCAACCACCTACGGGCCACCCAGTACCACTTTCTTTATCTTCGCCATCCACATCATGGGTGTGTCCTCGATCATGGGCGCCATCAATGTCATTGCCACTATCCTGAACATGCGGGCACCGGGCATGACCCTGATGAAAATGCCGCTGTTCGTCTGGACCTGGCTGATCACCGCGTTTCTGTTGATTGCCGTGATGCCGGTACTGGCCGGTGCGGTCACCATGATGCTGATGGACATCAACTTCGGCACCAGTTTCTTCGATGCTTCCGGCGGTGGTGACCCGGTGCTGTTCCAGCATGTGTTCTGGTTCTTCGGGCACCCGGAGGTGTACATCATGATCCTG
>JAJUKC010000068.1 GCA_029264995.1 Marinobacter sp.
CCACACCGATGGCCGCGAAGACCGCACCGCACAGCCCTATGTCACCATCGACAGCCCGGGCACCCAGGACATGGACGATGCCCTGATGGCCACACCCAACGCCACCGGCTGGACCCTGTCCATTGCCATTGCCGACCCGACCGCAATGATCGAGCCGGGCAGCCCGGCCGAGGAAGAAGCCTTCAACCGGGCCACAGCAATCTACTTCCCGGGCGAGCCGCTGCCCATGCTGCCAGACACCATCAGCACCCGCCTGTGCTCACTGATGCCGGATGTACCCCGGCTGGCGCTGGTGTGCGACCTGCAGGTGAACAACGATGGCAGTCTGGGTGACTACAGCTTTCACCAGGCCGTGATCTGCTCCAAGGGTAAGCTCAGCTACGAGCTGGTCTCACACCTGATTGAAGGTCGGGAAGACGACGATATCAAGGCCCTGCCGGACGCCGTGGCCAACAGCCTGGACCAGCTGCACCAGGCCGCCACCGCCCTGCGTAAATGGCGCGCCGAACACGCCCTGCTGAGCCAGGACCGGCCGGAATTCCGGCTGCGGCTGGACGAAAACAAGCGCATCCGGCTGATCGAGCCTGCGGTCCAGAACGAAGCCCACCGGCTGGTGGAAGAGTGCATGGTGGCGGCCAACCGCTGCGCCGCCGACTTCCTGAACCAGCAGGAGAAAGGGCTGTTTATACAGCACCCGGGACTGCGGGACGACCGCGCCGACAACATCCGCAAACTGCTGGAAGGCTACGCGCCGCACCTGGCTGAGCACGATGCCAGCACCGCCGAAGGCTTCAAGGCCCTGATGAAACACACCGAGCAACTGGAAGCGGAAGTACCGGTTAAATCCATTCTGTCCCGCCAGCTGGCTCGGGCAGAGCTGGGTTTTGAAGCCGCGCCCCACCAGGGAATGGGGCTGGCGGCCTACACTACCTTTACCTCGCCGCTGCGCAAGTTCTCGGACTTCTACGTGCACCGGCTGATCAAGTCTGCGCTCTGGGATCAGCCCATCAAGGCCCTGAACCCGCAGCAGCTTGAAAGTCTCCAGACTACCCAGTTCCGCGCCCGCATGGCTGCCAACACCCTGGAGGCCTGGCTCAAGAGCGATTACGCCAAAGGCCTGCCGGCAGATCCGATGGAAGGCACCATTACCCGCACCATGCCGTCGGGGTTTTTCGTCCGCCTGGATTGCAACGGCCTGGAAGGCTTTGTCAGTTGCAAGGATCTGGAGGGCAAGTTCAGCTTTGATCCGGTTACGCTGCGCCTGGTTCACAACAAGAACGGCCGGATCTTCCAGCTGGACCAGCGGGTAACCGTGAGTTTTTCCGGTGTGGACGAAGAGCGTCGGCAGATCAACTTCAAACTGCTCGAGGCCGAGGACATTAATCCCGGAACCGACGACAAGGGTTGAAAACCAGCCGGGCAGACACACCGTATCTGTTCAGAGGTCTTCTGTTTTCAGGAGGTGTGTTATGCCCATCAGTCCTCAGGAATTTCTGCGAAAGTACGGCTTCGACAAGGAAGAGGAAGAGCCCGACCACAGCCTGCGCCATAACGCCATGGAGCACGCCAGGCATTTGAAACGCCCCCATGCCGGTACTCCCCATGACTGGGAAGAATGGGAAAAGTTCAAAAAGGAACACCCGGATCAGGTCGAAGACGACGACTGACCCGGTACAGCATCAGCTGCGGTTCTGGTCCTGCCGGGCCAGCATTCGCCCCAGCCGCTCGTCTTTGGCACGCCACAGATCGCCCAACCAGTCCTTGACGTTACGGCGGTGCTCGGCGTCCTCAGAGTAATCCCTGCCCTTGAGGTGTTCCGGAATGGCCTGGGTATCAATGGTCATCCGGATCTCCGGCACCCGCCCGCAAATGAAGTCCCAGAACGTTGGAGCGCCATCGGGATAGGCAATCGTGACATCTACCAGGGTATCAATGGAATCCCCCATGGCATCCAGCACAAAGGCCACTCCACCGGCCTTGGGCACCAGCAAATGCTGGTACGGTGACTTCTGCCGGTCGTGCTTGGCCGGGGTAAAACGGGTGCCTTCCACAAAGTTCATCACACTCACCGGCGTGTAGCGGAATTTCTCACAGGCCTTGCGGGTCGCCTTCAGGTCATCGCCCCGTTTTTCAGGATGCTTGATCAGGTACTCCCGGGTGTAGCGTTTCATAAACGGGAAATCCAGCCCCCACCAGGCCAGGCCGATCACCGGCACCCAGATCAGCTGCTGTTTCAGGAAGAATTTCAGAAACGGCGCCTGGCGATTGAACACCCGCTGCATGGCGAGGATATCCACCCAGCTCTGATGATTGCTGAGCACCAGATACCAGCTCTCGCGCTTGAGCTTATCGGCGCCTTCCACGTGCCAGCGGGTATTGTGGGTGAGCTTCATCCAGCCTGTATTGCAGGCCACCCACGACTCCGAAATCCAGATGATCACGCGGGTGCACAACACCCGGAAACCCTTGTGCGGAATCACCAGCTTGAACACCGCGGGGATATAGAGCAGCAGGCACCAGAACACGGTGTTCAGGCCTAGTAGCAGCGAATTAAGCACGCCAATAACGGGGGCAGGCAGGAAACTGAGCATGGGCATCCTGTTGTGGTTGTTGTTTCCGAAGCCCGCAATCATAGCAACCTGGCCGCCGCTTGGGCAGTGGCCCGAAGTGACCAAAACGCCGACCATATGTGACAGTCTTGCCATGGCTGGGGGAATGAATCCACTCTATTATCTGACTCCACACGCACCGCAGCTACACCGGACACCCTATGCGCAACCCCCTGAAATCCGCTATCAAGACCTCCTCCGGCCTCGCCCGCCAGAGCGCACTCTACGCTGGCAATGCCTTCGACCGGATTTTCCGGGCGGCCAGCCTGGTACAAGCAGGCCAGACCCCGTTCGAGACCCTGCACAGCAATGGCCTGGTGAGCCTGCGATACTATCCGCCGCTGGAGGAGGATTTCATCGAACTGGATGGCATGGTGATCCCGGTAGAACGCAAGACCCACCGCACGCCGATCGTCATCATTCCTCCTCTGGCCGTGAATATGCTGATCTATGATCTGTTTCCCCAGCGAAGTCTGGTGCGCTTCCTTCGAGCCAGAGGATTCGAGGTTTATCTGATCGACTGGGGTATGCCGGGCCGGGAACACACCCATTACAACATGCATACCTATGTTGCCGAATTCCTGCCGGAGTATCTGAATCGAGTCCGGGAACACAGTGGGGAACAGGAACTGTCACTGCATGGCTGGAGCATGGGCGGCATGTTCACGCTGTTCTACTCTGCCCTCAGCAAGGACCAGCACATCCGCAACGCCATCGTCCTGGGCCTGCCCATCGACAGCCATGCTTCCGGCCTGATTGGCTGGATGTATCAACGAATTGCAGACGTTGCCGAACTGGTGCGCAAGCGCACCGGCTTCCGGCTCCACGACATGAAACCGCACTGGTTCCACACGCCGGGCTGGGCCAACACCATCGGCTTCAAGTTGACCAACCCGGTTGGCAGTGTGATGGGTTACTGGGAGTTGATCGTGCGCCTGGGCGACCGCGAATTCGTCACCAACCATGCCACCACCTCGGCCTTTCTGGACCGGATGGTAGCCTACCCCGGCGGCGTCATTCAGGACACCGTGGTCCGGGTCTGGATTGATAACCAGTTGGCCAAAGGCCAGATCCAGATTGGCGACGACTTCGCGCGACTGGAGAACGTAAACGCCAACTTACTGGCCATCGCCGGCCAGGAGGACACTCTGGCTACACCCGGCGCCGCCAAGCGAGTGATGGACCACGTCAGCTCCACGGATAAGACCTTCCGGGTGGCCCCCGGCGGGCACATGGGGATACTGGCCGGAAGCAAAGCGCCCCGGGCGTCCTGGCTTGAGCTGGCCGACTGGTTGGCAGCAAGATCTGACTAAGGCGTTGGCCGAACCACTTACCAACATAGGCTTACTGCTTTAAACTGCCACCCATGAAACCTGTTGATATGTTGAGCCTGGATCTGCGATCCCTGGCAACGTTTGTGGCGGTTCTGGATGAGGGCAGCGTGTCCCGGGCGGCGGTTCGTCTGGGTGTTACCCAATCGGCAGTGAGCCACACCCTCGAGCGCCTGAGACAGGCCTTCGGCGACCCCCTGTTTGTGAAATCAGGGCGCGGCATTGTACCCACCGACTACGCCCTGCGCACCGGCCCCCACATTCGCCAGCTGCTGGACGATCTGCGCACCCTGCCCTCCGGGCCGCCCTTCGAGCCGGCGTCGGCGGAATTCACCTTCACCATTGCCGCCAACGACTACCAGCGGGATCTGCTTCTGCCCGGGCTGCTCCGAATCCTGCGGCAGCAGGCCCCGGGCATCCGGCTGCAGGTGATTCCCTCCGGCATCCCCAACGCCGACATGCTGCGCAAAGAAGCCTGCGACCTGATCATCAGCCCGCACGCACCGGAAACCACGGACATCATGCAACGGGGCCTGATGGCGGACCGCATGGTGGTGTTCTACGACCCAAACCAACGCAATGCGCCCACAGATCTGGCCGAATACCTGAAAGCCGATCACATCGCCCTGATGTTCGCCACCGGCGAACGGCCCGGCTTTGAAAACACCCTGCACGCCAAGGGCCTGGACCGCCGCAACGTGGTCACCGTCTCCAACTTCTCCGGCCTGCCCGAATTCCTCCGCGGCACCGACATGCTGGCCACCGCCCCGGAACGCATGAGCGCACAACTGATGCGTGACTTCGCCTGGGTTCCACTTCCCTTCGACTACAAGCCGTTCACCCTGCTGATGCTATGGCACCGGCGGCACCAGAATGACCCGGCCCACCGCTGGGTACGCAACCAGGTGAATTCGGTTGCAGCGACCATGAACGGGCTGAACGATTAATCAATCAGTTTTGTTCATGTATTGCATGAGGCTACAAGCCGTTATCCAAACACACCATAAACCCTAGACTTCACGTCAATCGTCGACCTAGCGCAACTCTAAAGTCAGGACAAATAGTGTTAGCACTCACAAGCATCTGGACAACCATACTGCTGGCCGCCGCCGTCGCCCTCGGGCCACTGGCCGTGGACATGTACCTGCCAGCATTGCCCCAGATCGGCGCCGACTTCGATGCCGGCACCGATCAGGTCCAGCTGACTCTGAGCGTCTACCTGGCCGGCTTCGCCATCGCACAACTCATCTGTGGGCCGCTGGCCGACCGCTTCGGCCGCAAACCCATCATGATCGGTGGCTTCCTGCTCTTTACTGTTGCGAGCATCGGCTGCGCCCTGGCCAACAATATCGAAACCCTGCAGCTGTTCCGGTTCCTGCAAGCCCTGGGCGGCTCCGCTGGCCCTGTGTTGGGTCGCGCCATCATCCGCGACATCTACACCCCCCGGGAAGCCGCCAAAATCCTCGCCCTGCTGGCCAGCATCATGGCCCTGGCCCCGGCAGTGGCCCCTACCCTGGGCGGCCTGATGGTCGGCGGTCTCAGCTGGCACTGGATCTTCATCGCCATGGGCGGCTACGCCCTGGTCATGGCCGCGGTCACCGCCTTTGGTATCCCTGAGCCACTGAAACCGGAGTATCGCCAGCCCTTGCGCCTGTGCCACCTGTTCGCCAACTACCGGCGCATCAGCACCGACGCCAGCTTCATTGGCTACACCCTGACCAACGCCGCCATCTACGGCGGGCTGTTTGCCTTCCTGTCTGGCGCGTCCTTCGTGCTGATTGACGTACTGGGGGTTCAGCCGGAGCACTTCGGCTTCTACTTCGCCGCCATCGTGGTGGGCTACATCGCTGGTAATCTGGGCTCCATCCGACTGGCGCGCTTCCTGGGGCCGGATCAGATCCTGTTCTACGGTCTGATCACCGCTCTGGCCGGCGGCGCCATCATGGCGCTCCTGGCCTACCAACAGGTTTACAGCCCGTGGGCGGTGATGATTCCCCAGGCCATCTTCATGGCCGGTACCGGCCTGGTACTGCCCCAGTGCATGGCCGGCGCCCTGGCCAACTTCCCCACCATGGCCGGCTCCGCCTCCGCGCTTTTTGGCTTTATCCAGATGAGCGCCGCCGCCATCGCCGGCGCCATCGTCGGAGCCCTGCACAATGGCACCCCTCTGGTGATGGCCACCGGCATCGCCACCTGCGCCGGCCTGGCCATGATCGGCTACCTGCTGCTGGTACAGCGCTACCCGGCGAAAGCCTTCGAAACCGGAAAAGCCAGCGCCTGAAAGGCTCGCACGAGCATGATCCAGCTAAAGTCGGGGATGAAAAGTCACCCAAAGTAAGCTACACAGAGTAAGTTGCAGAACATAAAGCCAAGGAACTCTCAACAAACTCAGGAGCAGCATATGAGCAACGTCACCCTCGACGGCAACCCCATTGAACTGAGCGGAAAATTCCCCCAGCCGGGCGACAACGTACCGCCCTTCACTCTGACCAGCAGCGGACTGGAAGAAGTCAAACTCGATAACTGGGCCGGCAAACGCAAAATCCTCAACATCATCCCCAGCATCGACACCGGTGTATGCGCCGCCAGCACCCGCAAGTTCAACGAAAAAGCAGGCAGCCTCGACAACACCGTAGTACTCGTTATCTCCGCCGACCTGCCCTTCGCCGCTTCCCGTTTCTGTGGCGCCGAAGGCCTGAAAAACGTGGAAACCCTGTCCACTTTCCGCAACTACAGCTTCCAGCAGGACTACGGCGTCGCCATCCAGAACGGCCCCCTCGCCGGCCTCTGCGCCCGCGCGGTGGTGGTGCTGGACGAGAACAACAAGGTAATCCACAGCGAACTGGTCAACGAGATCAAGAACGAGCCGGATTACGATGCGGCTTTAAGTGTGCTCTGAACCGAACCAGCTACTGACGCCTCATCAGTAGAGTGCCCTGATACGTTCCGGAGTATTCCAGAACGTTGGGGCGGTCGGGGGCGGAAGGCTTTCCAAAAATTTGTGGAGCCATGGGTGAAGAGCGAAAAGCTCTTCACGGGCCGGCCAGGGATGGCCTGCCCTGGACCCTCTGCGCGACGCAGGAGCGATTAGCGCTGAGGGGCGGAACACAAGCGCCCATGGATGGCTTAAGCGCTTTTTGGAAAGCCTTCCGCCCCCGAGTGCTTTCACCAATGCTAGAATCCCCGCCACACTCAATACCAAGGCCCTCAAGCTAACGTGCAAAACCACCTGCAAAACGCCTCCCTGGGCCGCCAGCTCTACCACATGACCTGGCCCATGCTCTTCGGCGTGCTCTCGCTGATGACCTTCCAGCTCACCGACAGCGCCTTCGTCGGCCAACTCGGCCGCGACCCGCTGGCAGCGCTGGGCTTCACCGTACCCATGCAACAACTGGTCAGCGGCATGTACGTAGGGCTGGGCATTGCCACCACCGCCATCATCTCCCGCACACTGGGCCAGGGCGACGACATGCGCGCCCAACGCCTGGGCGGCCTGGTGGTCGCCATTGGGGCCGGCCTGGCTTTCCTCCTGTGCCTGTCGGTCTGGCTCCTGCAAAGCCTGATACTGGACCTGCTGGGCGCCGAACAGGCGCTGCGGCCAGTCATCAGGGAATACTGGGCACCCTGGCTGCTCTCCGCCTGGACCGGTGCCATGGTCTACTTCAGCTACGCCGTGTGCCGGGCCAATGGCGACACCCGCTTGCCAGGCTACATGATGATCATCACCAGCCTGCTCAACATCGCCCTGGACCCGCTGTACATCTTCGTGTTCGGCTGGGGTCTGCCCGGCGCCGCCTGGGCCACCATCACCGCCTTCGGCATTGGCGCGCTGATCGTCTACCCGACCCTGCTCAAACGCCAGTGGCTAAGATTCGACCTGCTCCAATTGCAACTGGCTCAGGCTGTACGCCAGCTCGGCGGCATCATGGCGCCGGCCATGGTTAGCCAACTGATGCCACCTGTCTCAGCCATGCTGGCCACGGCACTGGTGGCAGGGTTCGGCTCTGCTGCGGTGGCCGCCTGGGGCCTGGGCACCCGCCTGGAGTTCTTCTCCATTGTCGTAGTGCTGGCCCTGACCATGTCCATGCCGCCGATGATCGGCCGAATGCTGGGGGCAGGAGAAGTCGAGAAGATCCGCAAGCTGGTTCGCATTGCGGTGCGCTTTATCGTGATCTGGCAGCTTGCCATCGGGCTGATCTGGCTGGCCGCCTCCGGCTTCGTCTCTGGCCTGTTCAGCCGCGATGCCGGAGTACAGGACATTCTGGTGAGCTATCTGCTGCGAGTGCCACTGAGCTACAGCGGGCTTGGCGTGTGTATTCTGATGGTGTCAGTCAACAACGCACTGGGCATGCCCATGCGCGCGTTGCTGATTTCCACCCTGCGGTTATTCGCCTGCTATCTGCCCCTGCTCTGGATTGGAGGGCAACTGGCCGGACTGACCGGGCTGATGTCCGGCGCCCTGGTGGGCAATCTGCTGGCCGGCACCATGGCCTATAGCCTGTATCGCCAGGGTATGAGCCGGTTGCGCCAGCAGGGGTAATACTCAGGCAAACCGGGCGCGGAAGCTCTCGGGCATGGGGGTTACTTCCCGGCTCTGGTAGTTAAAGAACACGAAACCGTACTTGGCCAGCGCCACTGGCTGCCCGCTGTCGGCTTTGGTCACCCGGAACACGAAATCACCGCCGTATTTGTTGAAATCCATCAGACCCACTTCAAAACGCAACATGTCCGGGTAGAAGGACTCGCCCTGGTACATGGTGGCGAGATCCGTGACGATGATGCCCACACCATCGTGGCCCGCCTCTTCAATGCCGTGCTCCACCAGGAATTGGGCGCGCGCTTCAGACAGCATGGAGATCAGCGCGTCGTTGCCCAGGTGGTTGGCGCCGTTGATGTCGGTGATGCGCACCGGCAGGCGGGTTTCGAAGGTGAAGGCGGAGTCGGGAAAGTCGAGTTTGATTCTGGCCACTTGGGGGTCCCCTGGGGTGCGCTTGGTGCGATTGAGTAATGGGGGTGCATCATACTCCGACCTTTGTCGCTTCTCATCCTGTGGGTTGTTCGGGTATCTTGCTTACAACTATGCGCATTTAAGCTGGCGTTTGTGGCGCTTGGGGATGAGCTTTCCAAAAACCGCTCCTTCGGCACATCCATGTGGCGCTTCTGCTCCGCCATCCCTGGCTCCGCAAATTTTTGGAAAGCTCATCCCCAATCCCCACGCTGACGTTCTGCGCGCACCAAAAACACTAACAAGACGCTGAGAAGCCTATGAACATCCGCCCCGCCGCCACCCTGGTTCTGACCCGTGATACCGATAACGGTATTGAAGTCCTGCTTTTGCAGCGCACCTGGGATGCGGTGTTTCTGCCCGGTTATTACGTGTTCCCGGGGGGTGCGGTGAATGCACAGGAGCCGGAGGGGCGGGCTCATGTGGTGGGTGTTGAGGATGCCGATATCAGTCAGACCATGAGTCTGGATGAAGGCGGGGCGGATTATATGCTGGCGGCGGTTCGGGAGTGTTTTGAAGAGGCGGGGATTCTGCTGGCTCAGGATGCGTCCGGTCAGTTGGTTGGCGCCGATCACGGGGTGCACAGTGAGCGAATGGCGTTGTTTCAGGAGGAGATTTCGCTGGCGCAGTTGTGTGCAAAGCATGGTTTGACGGTGCCGCTGGACCGGTTGGCGTATCTGAGCCACTGGGTGACGCCACCGGGGCCGCCGCGCCGTTTTGATACCCGGTTTTTTGTAGCAGTGGCGCCGGAGGGCCAGGTGGCGAGCCATGATGGTACCGAAACCATTGATCACGTCTGGATTGCGCCGGCTCAGGCGCTTGAGGAACATCGGGCCGGTGCCCGGTTGCTGGGGTTACCGACGATCCGGACCCTGCGGGTACTGAGTGAGTTTGGCACGACCGGCGAGCTGATGCGTTATGCCCACGCCAATCCCCCGGCGGCGTTTCCGGATCAGCCCTGGCCGGCGGTGCGCAAGGGCAAGCCGGTGATGCTGGAACCCAACGCTCCGGCCTATGACGAGGCAGTCAAGCTGGATCCGGAAGGTGAAGGATCAACCCGTGCGGAGATTGTTCCCGGGGAGCCGGTGGAGGTGGCCGCGGGAGTGGTGCGGCTGACCGCGCCGAACCCCGGGATGATGACCGGCCCGGGCACCAACACCTATATTCTCGGCCATGAGCGCTTTACGGTGCTGGATCCGGGCCCGGCGAACGAGGCGCATATCGAGCGGATTCTGGAGCTTACCGATGGTGTGGTGGATCAGGTGGTGGTTACCCATACCCACATGGACCACTCCCCGGCCGTGGTCCAACTCAAGGCCCGCACCGGTTGCCGGGTATTTGGCTGGCCAGCGCCGGAGGGCGCGGGGCAGGATTCGAGCTTCACACCGGATGATCAACCCGGGCACGGCGATCTGATTGTGACCGAAGCGGGCATCCTGAAGGTTTTGCATACCCCGGGCCACGCCTCGAACCACCTGTGTTATCTGTTGCTGGATCAGGAATTACTGTTTTCCGGGGATCACATCATGCAGGGGTCGACCGTGGTGATTAACCCGCCGGACGGCGATATGAAGGCCTACATTGATTCCATGTACGATCTGCTGGCCGAGCCTGTGCGCTTTATCGCACCGGCCCATGGTTTTCTGATGGGCCAGCCTGCGGCGGTGATGGATTACCTGATTACCCACCGGCTGTCCCGGGAACACAAAGTGTGGCGGGCTCTGGAGGCGCTGGCACCGGTCAGTTTGAAAGACCTGACCACCAGGGCCTATGACGATGTCCCGGCCGCCATCCACGGCCTGGCCGCCCGCTCAGCGCTGGCCCACCTGCTGAAGCTGGAAGCCGAGCACCGAGCGTTTGCCAACGACGGGCTCTGGCACGTGGTCGCGCCAGACTGAGGCTATTTCTTGGCGATCACCCACACCGCGTGCACGATGCCCGGAATGTAACCCAGGATGGTCAGCAGGATGTTGATCCAGAAATGTTTGCCGATACCAACCTGTAAAAAGACGCCTAACGGCGGTAACAGAATTGCAACCAGAATTCGCAAAAGATCCATTCAGTTCTCTCCTTGACGGGCGTAAAACAGTCATATCACTGCAAGATAGCAGTGGTATGACATTTCGCCATATCGAACCGTGTGAATTCGGCCCGGTTTCATGAAAGTGGCATTAAACCTCTGTCACAGCCGTATTCATGATCGAGACTCGTCCCTATCCTTGGGGCCACATCGTCAGGTAGTTGAGGACTTATGCTGCGAGCAAGGCTCAGATATTCAATCACTAGCGCACTCACATCATCACTCCTGTTTTTGACGACGCCAGCCGCGCTGGCCGAGGCAAGCGATACCAAGGCAGATGCCACGGCCCTGTTGGTGGCCGGTCTGGCAGAAGATGAAAACGTAGAGGATGTTGAGCACTCGGAACCACGCCGGGGCTCTGCGCAGGCCCGCGCCCAGGCTGAGGCAACCAGCGAACAGGGCAGCCCGCAGGAACCCCCGGTAGAGACACCGGAGGCAGCCAACAAACCCCGTGCAATCGCACCCAATATCGACCTGAAAGAAGTGGCTCCGCTACCGGAACCAGAGCCCGAAGTGAGTGATACCGGGGATTCTGCCGCGCAGCCGGAACCTCAGGCAGAAACACAAGCTGAGACGGCCGATGTGACCGGGAACAACACCCCGGCTTCCCAGGACGATATTGCCGAGAAGGAGCCGGAGCCGGCAGCACCTGTTCCGGCGGAGAGTTTCACGCTGCTGGGCAAGGAGATTCTGCCAGGCACCGCCACCCGGTTAGCCTGGTCGCCCGGTATACAGATCGCCGGGTTGTCCCAGATTACCCCGGTGCTGGTGGTCAATGGCGTCAACCAGGGCCCGACCCTGTGCCTGACCGGCGCGGTTCATGGTGACGAGCTCAATGGCATCGAAATTGTCCGTCGCAGCATGTACGACCTGAACCCGGAGAAACTCAGTGGCCGGGTTATCGGCGTGCCCATCGTGAACCTCACCGGCTTTCAGCAGGGCAGCCGCTATCTGCCGGATCGTCGCGACCTGAACCGGCATTTCCCGGGCAGCCCGGACGGCACACTGGCAGACCGCGTTGCCCATTCCCTGTTTACCAACGTTATCCAGCACTGCGACATGCTGGTGGATATCCATACCGGGTCGCTCAAACGCACCAACCTGCCGCAACTCCGGGCCGACATGAACAATCCCGATGTCGCGGAATTCACCCGGGGCTTTGACCGGATGGCCGTGGTTCACAGTTCCGGCTCACCCGGCATGCTACGCACCGCAGCCACCAACGCCGGAATCCGCAGCGTCACCCTGGAGGCCGGGGAATCCCTGCGCATCCAGGAGCACCAGATCGAAGCAGGCGTGAACAGCCTCAACAGTCTGATGGAAAAACACGGCATGATTTCCCGCATGTTTGTCTGGGGCGATCCGGAGCCGGTGTATTACGACTCCACCTGGATCCGGGCCCAGCATGGCGGCATCCTGTTCAGCGAGATCAAGCTGGGTGCCACAGTATCGGAAGGCGAGGTACTCGGTTACGTGGCTGATCCGATCACCAACGAGCAACACCCGATCCGGGCCACCTCGGGCGGCAGAGTCATCGGCATGGCGGTGGATCAGGTGGTGATGGCAGGGTTTGCCGCCTACCACATAGGTACGGAGGCACAAGTACCCGGAGAGTAGTATGCTAGGCGTTTTCCATGGGCGCGGAACCAGCAGGAGACGGTGTGTCTGACCTGAACGCCACAACGCAAAACTCCGGGCAAACCCTGGCCTATATCGGCCTGGTGCTGACGCCGCTGTTCTGGGCCGGCAATGCCGTGGTCGCCCGGGCCACCGTGGAACACATTCCGCCCTTGTCTATGTCGTTCTGGCGCTGGGTACTGGCGCTGGCCATTATCCTGCCGTTCGGCTTACCCGGCATCTGGCGCCACCGGCAG
>JAJUKC010000033.1 GCA_029264995.1 Marinobacter sp.
AACGGGATCAAACTGGATGGCTGGTAGGTGCATGTCCTGATAGCCTGGGAGTCAGGCACCACATAACCAGTGCAGGCACGGCGACACCCATTACATTGCGCCTTCGGCTCCATTCCATGGGCGCGCATGCTGCAAGCGTTAAGCTCTATTGTTGCGTGGTGCGCAACAGGCTAGCATTCCCTCATGATTAAATCATTCCGTCACAAAGGATTGAAGCGGTTCTACTCGATCGGCAGCACGTCTGGAATACAACCCGATCATGCAAAGAAACTGCGCATGCAGCTAGCAGCTCTGGATACCGCCACTTCGGTGGAAGATATGGATATACCGAGTTTCCGGCTTCATCCATTGAAGGGTAGAGGTAAAGGGCGGTGGTCGATTCGTGTTAACGGAAATTGGCGCATGAGGTTCGCACTTCAGGACGGCAACGCCTACATTCTTGATTATGAGGATTACCACTAATGACTATGCATAATCCGCCGTATCCTGGTGAATTCATTCGCGAGGTGTACCTGGAGCCTTTCGGTATCAGTTCCCGTCAGCTTGCTTCCAGTCTGGGGGTCTCTCCCTCGACTTTGTCTCGGCTGCTCAAAGGGGATAGTGGTATTAGCCCGGAAATGTCTTTGCGGCTGTCCAAGGTTCTCGGGCGTACTCCTGAGAGCTGGTTGGCGATGCAAGATATGTATGACCTATGGGTGGCTCGCGGCACAGTCAATCTGGATGGTATTCATCGCCTGGACTTCGAAGCAGCTTAACCAGTGGCTGTTGTCGGCCGCGCCTGCGCTGGCGCTCCGGCATGCAGCAAAGCCAAGCGTTAAATCAGTAGTGATACCGGAGTTGGGCGATAAGCAAAGCGTCATTCGTGACTTTGTAAACTATTCGGTGTTCTTCGTTGATTCGGCGAGACCAGTACCCGGCGAGGCTGTGTTTGAGGGGCTCTGGTTTGCCAACACCTTCGAACGGTTCTCGCTTGGTCTCTTTGATCAGCTTGTTGATTCGGTTAAGAATCTTTTTGTCGGTTTTCTGCCAGTACAGATAGTCTTCCCAGGCGTTCTCAGAGAAGATGAGTTTCATTCAAGAAATTCCTTTTCTTGACCACCGCCTTGCTCTAGTTCGGCAACAGATTCCAGCAAACGCCGTGCGTTTTTCGGTGCGCGCAGAAGGTATGCCGTTTCTTGCAGCGCCTCGTAGTCCTCCAAGGAGATCATAACCACTGACTGGGACTTGCTCCGGGTAATGATCACAGGGGAATGGTCTTCACAGACCTGCTCCATGGTTTTTGCTAGATTGGTTCTAGCGGCTGTGTAGCTGATGGCATCCATAAGGTTGCTCCTGTACAGGATGTTGATCATGGTCAGGATACCGTACGTAAGAGGGTTTAACAATCGGCTGCGCAGCGACCGATTTTCCGCCGCTTCGCGACTCCAAACCCGCGCGTTAATTCTTCCATCCGCCATCTTGCAAAACTCCGTCAATGACGTATATTAATCGTCATGTTTACCATCATCGAAACCCCTACATTCGAAGCAGATGCCAGAAAGATCTGGACTGAGGAGGAACGGAATTCGTTCTTTGCCTGGCTGGCAGCCAATCCTGAAATTGGCGATCCCATTCCAGGTAGCGGTGGATGTAGAAAGGTTCGTTGGTCGGTGGCGGGTTCAGGGAAGCGTGGTGGAGTGCGAGTTATCTACTTCACCAGATTGGCAAATGGTGAGATCTAATTGTTGGTGATCTACAAGAAGGCCGTCAAGGAGAACATACCCGCGCATATCCTGAAGTCGATTCGTGAGGTATTGGAAAATGAGTAATGAGACTCTGAGTGCTGAGGAGCTTGGTAACAAGCTGCTCCAATCTGTCAAAGAAATGAAAGCAGGTAAAGCGGCACGAGTCAGTCGTGTGGAGCCAAATGAGGTCGCAGAGGCGCGCGGCAAGACTGGTCTTACACAACGAGAGTTTGCCGAGGTGCTCCATATTTCTCCGCGCACGCTACAGGAATGGGAGCAGGGGCGACGTAAACCTTCCGGACCGGCAAAGGCGCTCATCGAGATTGCTTTTCGCCATCCGGAGGTGATTCGGGAAGATCTTGAACTCAGGGGTTAACAAAGCGGTCAACGGGACGCCAACTACGCTGCGCTCCGTTGTCACCCCTTACCGCCGGCGTTATACCCAAAAAGGTTGTGATACGTACCAACATGAAAATCCGAGGAATGTCACCATCTGACCTGCCTGCGGTTTCTCGCATACAGCGGGAATGTTACGACGAGAGCATTCTTGAATCTGAAGATTCGTTTTCCGCAAAGCTTTCTGTTTCTCCGGACCTTTGCTTTGTGGCAGTCCAGGGGCAGCGAGTGGTGGGCTATGTTATATCTTTGCCGCGGGTGTTCGGCGAGATACCCGATTTGGATGGCGCTTCATATTCAGTTCCTCCAGATGCGGATAGCTTGTGCATCCACGATATGGCGGTGACACACTCCGCCCGTGCGGTAGGTGCCGCGACCCAGATGCTGAACATTGTGTTGGGCACTGCAGCCCAAATGGGGTACAAACGGGTATTCTTGGTTGCTATCCAGGGAGCTTCATCGTATTGGATGCGTCATGGTTTCGAAGTTGTTTCTGCAGGTGAGTCGCTTAGGAAAGATCTATCTGCCTATGGGCAAGAGGCGGTCTATATGGCTAAAAGCGACGACTAGGTATAACCAGTGACTGAAGCAGTTCTGCTCGACCGGCATCACGTGTGGCAGACAGCCCGATCATGCAAAGAAACTGAGCCTGCAGCTGACAGCTTCAAGGATGACTATGCATAATCCGCCGCATCCTGTTGTCGGACCCGCCTACGCTACCGCACCCGAATCCGATCACCATCCTCCAGCCCCCGGCCGGGGTGTCGAACCACCTGATCTCCTTCCGTTAGGCCGTTTGTCACGTGAGTCATCAACCCATTGGATGGACCTGTAGCCAACGCTCGTAGTTTGGCTACCTCATCTTCAACCACAAATACCGCAGGCTGGCCTTCATACTCAAAAATCGCGGAGGCGGGCACCTGAAGAACATCCTCGGCTTGCCAGAGGATGAAATCCGCATCCACCCGGTAGCCATCCCCCAGCTGTTGCCAGTGTTCCCGTGGGCTCACCATATCGGCAATGACTTGCACCCGTTGTTCCTCCACGCCGAGCGCTGATACGTCCTCAAAGCCAATGGGTTCTATACGCCGGACGGCAGCCTCCAGCTCCGGCCCGCCCCAGCCACTCAGGCGGACACGTAAACCCGGCTCCAGTTTGACGGCGTCGAAGCTGAGCACGTCGACCACTACTTCCAGTGCGCCTGGGTCGCCGACCTCCAGAATAGCCTCGCCGGCCTGGATCACGCCCTCGCTCTGATGCACCAGAGCCAAAACCGCACCGTTAACCGGAGAGCGTACGGCTACCCGCTCGGCAGGCTTTTGGCTATTAAAGGACGCGGTTGAAATCTGCAGTCTGGTTTGAGCGGCGGCCAGTTCATGGGCGGCCACTTCTTCATCAAACCGGGCGGAACGCAGGATTGCCTGGGCCCGGGCTGCTGTGGATTTCGCCTGTTGTAGCTGTTCGGTGGAGACAAAGCGAGATTCTTCCAGGGCGAGTAGGCGCTGGTATTCATTCTGGGCGAACTCAGCATCAGCATCAGCCTCGGCCGCTGAACCTTTTGTTGGATGGACTGAAGTGCCGCCTGGGCGGCGGCTGCCCGGGCCTCGGCTTCGGCCCGGGTTCGGGCGTCCAGGATGCTGGCGGGTGTCGGGTCCACGAAGGTCAGTAGCTCACCGGGAATCACGGTGTCGCCAACGTTCAGCTGAACCCGGTGAATGTAGCCAGCCACGGGGGAGGAAATCAGGTAGCGGTCTTTTACCCGGGTTTTGCCTTCCTCCAGAATGGTCACTTCCATGGGGCCGCGCTCGACACTGGCCAGGTCTACCCAAACCGGCTCTGGCCGCAGGATGAGGGCGAACACGATGGCTGCCACCAGAGCCATCAATAGCCAAAAGGCCCATTCTCCTTTGGAGATGCGTTGTGTCGCCATGTTGGGTCCCATGTGAGTGTGTATGAATTATTCGCGGGTTTTCAGAACCGCGACAAGGTCCAGTTTACGAAGTCGCCACCAGGTGATGAAGCCGGAAATCAATGCCGACAAAATGACCACGTTGGCCGCCAATGCCAGGGTTTGGCCGGTCAGGACCAGGGGAACGCGATAGAGTTCGGTCTGCATCGCGGTAACCACAAAACTTGCCAATCCAAAACCAATCGCCCAACCCAGAGGAATTCCCAGTAACAGCAGTATGGCCAGTTCCCCGAGCAGAATGTGGGCGACTTCGTTGTGGCTGTACCCCAGTACTCTCAAGCTCGCCAGGTCTCGCCCCCGTTCGGCCAGGGAAATTCGCGCGGTATTGTAGATCACACCAAAGGCAATAATGCCGCCGAGCAGGCTAATGATGAAGGTGTAGGTCAGGAAGGTGCGTGCCAGGGTTTCAAAGAAGCTGTCGAGCATGGCCTGTCGCAGATTGGTGGCCATCACTCCCGGCGTATCCCGGAGTGCCTGGTAGACGGTGTTGGTTTGCTCCGGCGCCAGATTCATCAGCATCTGGTTCACTCTCGGGCCTTCGCGAAGCGCCTTGTTCATGGCGGTCAGGTTCATGTAGGCGCCCACACCGAGGAACTCGCTGGTAATGCCAGCCACCGTGAGATCCAGTTCCGGGCATCGGCCTTCCAGCACTCGCACCCGAACCGTGTCTCCGGTCTCAACATTCAGGGCGGTTGCCAGAAAGTCGGTTACCAACAGGCCGGCAGCAGGAATGGCCACGTTCTCCAGATCCTGGCTAACCACGAATTGCAGTTTGGCGTCCCGGGGCAAGCCGGTGAGCACCGTGCGCCATCTGCGGTGTTCGTTAACCAGCTCTACCGTTACTGCCCGGCGGCCTTCCACGTAACGTACACCGGATTGGCGCGCCATTCCGTACAGGGCGGTTGGATTGACCGGGTCGGTGAGTGTGGCGGTCAGGTCTTGCTTCTGCACCCGGGCGAATTGGGTGTGCACCATCAGCGAGACAGAGCTGAACTGAAAATTGCCAACCACCACGATGGCCGTGGCCATGGCAATGCCGAATACCGAGAGGGCGGTTCGGCCTGGCTTGCGGACCAATTGCCTGACGATCATGCGTGAAGGCTGATGAAAGCGAACCCAGCCCAACAGCCGTTCGGTAAAGGTAACCCGGTATCTGGCGGGGCTCTCGGGCTGCATGGCCTCTGCCGGGGGGCAGGGCAGCAGCGGCACGGATCGAGCGCCAGCCGCCGAGCAGCGCAACCGCCATGCTGATCAGGGCCAGTAACGCCAGCCACCAGGGATTGATTAGGAACAGAAGGGTAGGGAACCGGTAGTAGTCCATATACAGCTCACCCAACCGATGCCCGAGCCAGAGGCCGCTGGCGCAACCGATGGCAAGCCCGGTGAGGGCAATGGCCAATACCATTTGGCTGTAGTGCCAGCCGATCTGGCCATTGCTGTAGCCGAAGGCTTTGAGAATGGCGACGATTTCCCGCTGGGTACTGATCAGGCGTGTCACCACCACATTGAGCAGAAACATGGCGACGCCCATAAAAATGGACGGAAAGATAATCGCCATGGCCTTCAGTTGCTCCAGCTCGTCACTGAGAAACCGGTGTGAGAACTGGTCAGCCCGCGCAAAAGCACCCGTGCTGCCGTAGCGCGCCAGCAACCGGTCCAGTGGGTCGATCACATCTTCCACTGGATGCCGCGGGTCGATCTGCAGCACCAGACTGTTGAAGGCGCCCCGCATGTCCATGGCGGCGGCCAGTGCTTCCTGATTCAACCAGAGCACGCCAAAGCGCTGATAATCCGGCAGCATGCCCCCCGGAGGTATCACGTAGATGAATTCCGGCGACTCGACAATGCCCACGATTTTCAGGGTTTGTTGTCGGCCATTGATGATGGCGTTGAAACGGTCGTCCAGAGTGAGCTGGTGCGCATCCGCGAAGCTGCCAATGATTGCGACTTCATTGGCGTGGGTGGCGCTTGGCAGTCGACCTTGCCGGACATACAGCTGGTTTACCTCGGGTTGGCCGGTCGGAGGAACAGACACCAGGTGGGCCGACACAGGTTCGTCGTAATCGGGGAGGTTGAGCTTCGCGGCGCCTTCCACCCGGCCGCTCAGGCGGTTCACACCCGGTAGCTCGGAAACCGTTTGCAGCACATGGCGGGGGGCCCGTTTTACCGAAACGAATACATCCGCAAACTGGTGCTCCTGATAATACTGATCCCGGGTGGCTGTCAGGGAGGAGTAATTGACCAGGGACATCAGGCAAACCGCGATCCCGCCCGCAATCACCAGCGCGATCGCCAGCAGCTGGCCGCGCAACTGCCAGATTTCCCGTCTCAGTTTGGTGTGCAGTACGCTCGGCCCGAAAATCATGGCATCACCAGCTCAGGGTGTTCGGGTCCTGGCGTTCTGAGTTGCGGTGCTCACCGCTGATTACGCCATCCGAAACGGTGATTACTCTGTCCGCCATTTTCGCGATTGAAGCATTGTGGGTGATGATCACTGTGGTGGTGTCGGTTTCCCGGTTGGCCCGTTCCAATGCCGCGAGCACCAGAATACCGGTGGCCGAGTCCAGGGCTCCGGTAGGCTCATCGCACAGCAGAACCCGGGGTCGCTTGGATATGGCTCTGGCAATGGCCACTCTTTGTTGCTCGCCACCGGAAAGCTGAGCCGGGAAATGATCCAGGCGACTGGCCAGGCCCACCATGTCCAGGGCTTCTTCCGGCGCCATGGGGTCTCGGGCAATCTCGGTCACGGCGATGACGTTTTCGCGGGCGGTCAGGCTGGGGATGAGGTTGTAAAACTGAAACACGAACCCGACATAATCCCGGCGATAGCGGGTAAGCTCCCGGTCTGAGGCGCCGGCCAGATCGATGTCCTGATAACGAACTTCGCCGGTGGTGGGCACATCCAGTCCGCCCAGAATGTTCAGAAGCGTGGATTTGCCTGAGCCTGAGGCGCCAAGCATTACTACCAGCTCCCCCGGATAAAGGCTGATATCGACCCCCCGCAGGGCATGCACTTCCACATCGCCCTGACGGTAGGTTTTGGTCAGGCCTTTCGTTTGAAAGACAGGAGCGGTCCGGTCGGCGTTACACGCCATGGCAGGTTCCATTGCAGTCCAGTTAATCCAGAGCCGAGTATAGCCCATTAGCTGTGACCGATTATTGACCCCGCGCAGGTGTATTCCACGTGCGTACCCATACCGGATTCGGTTACAGTCATGCCACTAACCCTGCAAAGCCAATGGGAGAAAACGGAATGAGTGACCCAACTTACACACCTCCGAAAGTCTGGAAATGGGATCCGAACAACGGCGGCAAGTTCTCTAACATCAACCGCCCCATCGCCGGCCCTACCCATGAAAAAGAGCTGCCGGTGGGGGAGCATCCGTTCCAGCTTTATTCCCTGGCAACGCCCAACGGTGTGAAAGCAACGGTCATGCTTGAGGAGCTGCTGGAAAAAGGCATCAAGGAAGCGGAATACGATGCCTGGCTGATTCGAATCACCGAAGGAGACCAGTTCAGCAGCGGGTTTGTGAAGGTGAATCCCAACTCCAAGATCCCTGCCATGCTTGATTGCAGTGTGGACCCGGCCATCCGGGTGTTTGAGTCTGGTTCTATTCTGTTTTACCTGGCAGAGAAGTTTGATGCGTTTCTGCCCAGGGACCCGGCCAAACGTACCGAAACCATGAACTGGCTGTTCTGGCAGATGGGCAGTGCGCCTTTCCTGGGAGGCGGCTTTGGTCACTTTTATGCCTACGCGCCAGAAAAGTACGAGTACCCCATCAACCGCTACACTATGGAAGTGAAGCGTCAGTTGGATGTGCTGGATCGCCAGCTGGCGGATAACCAGTATATAGCTGGTGATGAATACACCATCGCCGATATGGCCATCTGGCCCTGGTACGGAGCCCTGGTGAAGAACATGGTGTACGAGGCGGCCGAGTTCCTGGAAGCCCACACCTACACCAACGTGGTTCGCTGGACCGACGAGGTGGCCAAACGCCCGGCAGTAAAGCGTGGCCGTATGGTGAACAAGGCCTGGGGCGATTTGGCCTCCCAGCTGCACGAGCGGCACGATGCCAGCGATTTTGACCTGCGCACCCAGGACAAACTGGAAGGCAAGGCTTAAGCCATAAGGAGGACGGATGGCTCTGCCCGACGCACTGACCGAAGCACAGATCTACCATCGGTGCCCGCTGGAGAAACTGGATTTCGAAACCACGGAAAGCCTGGAAGATCTGGCTTTGCCCTTCGGTCAGGATCGGGCACTGCGCGCCCTGGAATTCGGGGCCAGCATGAAGGCCCAGGGGTTTAACCTGTTCGTGTTGGGGCCCTCCGGTGCCGGCAAGCATGAGCTGGTACGGCGGGTATTGGCCAGCCATGCCGCGGAAAAACCGGTGCCGTCGGACTGGTGTCATGTGTTCAATTTTCAGCAGTCGGACAAACCCGGGGCCATTGAGCTGCCGCCGGGGGAGGGTCGCTTGTTCAAGGCCGATATGAGCGAACTGGCCAACGAACTGAAGACCACCATACCGGCCACCTTTGAAAGCGAGGAATACCAGGCCCGTATTCAGGAATTGCAGGAAGAGGTTACCCGGCGCCAGCAGCAAGGTCTGTCTGAGATTCAGGAAGAGGCAAACGCCAACAATATAGCCATGCTCACCACCCCGGCAGGTTTTACCTTCGCGCCCATGCGCAACGGCGAGGTGATTGAACCTGAGGAATACAAGACCTTCTCCGATGAGGAAAAGGAGTTGGTCGAATCCAAGGTGGAAGACCTCCAGAAAAAGCTGCAGCAGGCCATCCAGCAGGTGCCCCGGCTGCGCAAGGAAGTCCGGGAGCGGGTCCATGCCCTGAATGAGGAAATGGTTCAGCTTACCCTGGGCGGCCCCATGGGGGAGCTGCGCGAGAAGTGGGGGCACGTGCCGGCCGTGGTCGCGCACCTCGACGCGGTGCGAGAGGATGTGGTGGAGCATGCCGAGGCGTTTCAGGATACTGAAAACGGCGCACCGGCAGGGTTGTTGAACCGCTACCGGGTGAACCTGCTGGTGGATAATGCCGAGACCCGTGGGGCCCCCGTCATCTATGAAGATCTTCCCAACCACCAGCACCTGGCAGGTCAGATCGAACACCGGGCCCACCAGGGTAACCTGTACACGGATTTCACCCTGATTCGGGCCGGGGCTCTGCATCGGGCCAACGGGGGCTACCTGATCCTCGACGCCCGGCGGGTACTGTCGCAGCCCATGGCCTGGGAAAGCCTCAAACGCATACTCTTTTCCGGCGAGATCCGCATCGAATCCCTGGAGCGCCTGTATGGCCTCGCCACCACGGTAAGCCAACAACCGGAGCCGATTCCGCTTTCGGTAAAGGTGGTGCTGCTTGGCGACCGGATGTTGTATTACCTGCTGTCCCACTACGATCCGGACTTTCTGGACCTGTTCAAGGTGGAAGCGGATTTTGAGGACGACATGGAGCGGGATGAGGCCAGCTACTTACTCTACGCCCGGATGATTGCCACCATGGCCCGGTCGGCTGGCGTAAGAATCCTGGACAGGGAGGCGGTTGCCAGGTTGATTGAACACGCGAGCCGTCTGGCCAGCGATCAGAACAAGCTGACGGCCCATGATCGTGTACTGAAAGATCTGCTCACCGAGGCGGATCATTGGGCTGGTGTGGCCGACAGCCCACACGTGTGCGCCAGCCATGTGCAGCAGGCCATTGACGAGCGGGACTACCGGGCGAGCCGGGTCCGCGAGCGTAGTCTGGAGCAGATTCGCCGGGGCGTGGTGATGATTGCCACTCAGGGCGAGCAGGTGGGACAGGTGAATGGTCTGTCGGTACTGCAGCTAGGTGCCACCCGCTTTGGACAGCCCACCCGAATTACAGCTACGGCGCGCCCTGGCAAGGGCCAGGTGGTGGATATCGAGCGGGAAGCCAAGCTTGGTGGGCCGATCCACAGCAAGGCGGTGATGATTCTGTCCCGGTTCCTGGCCAATCGTTATGCGCCAATGAATGAGCTGTCACTGTCGGCCAGTCTGGCCTTTGAGCAGTCCTACGGTGGCGTGGAAGGGGATTCTGCCTCGGTGGCGGAAACCTGTGTGTTGTTGTCTGCCATCGCCGGCGTTCCGCTCAAGCAGTCCCTGGCAGTCACCGGTTCCATGAACCAGCATGGTGAGGTGCAGGCAGTGGGCGGCGTCAACGAAAAAATTGAAGGCTTCTTTAATGTCTGCGGGCAGGACGGAGGCGTGAATAGCCAGGGTGCCTTGTTGCCGGCCAGCAATGTGGAGCATCTGATGTTGAATGAATCGGTGCGGGAAGCGGTGCAGGGCGGAAGGTTCTCCATTTATCCCGTTACCCATATCGACCAGGCCATTGAGTTGTTGACGGGCCTGGAACCGGGGCAACCGGATGCTGATGGCGTGTTCCCTGAGGGCAGCTTTAACCGTCGCGTGGCAGACAGGCTGGCCGCGTTTGCCGAGGTTGGCAAAAGCAAGGACAAAGACACGGGTCAGGATAATGGCAATGGCGGACACAACGGTCAGTCATAAAACTCCGGAACCAGACCCCGCCGTGGTCCGGCGGATACTGGTGTTGCTGGATGGTTCCAGGCGGAGTCTGGCAGCCCTGGAGGCTGCGGCAGACATTGCACGTGCGCAGCAAGCCGAAGTGCTGGGTATCTTTGTGGAAGAAGTAAACCTGCTGCGTAGTGCCGGTTACGGTTTTGCCCGGGAAGTGGGAAGGAGCTCCGGAGTGGCGCGGCCCATGGACGTCGCAGCACTGGAAGGCCGCATGCAGGCGTTGGCAGAAAAGCTCCGGCGGACTCTGGAGCAAACCCTCACTCCCAGGGGCATCGCTCAGACCCTTAAACGATGCCGTGGTGAGGTGGCGGAGCAGGTGTTGGGGCTGGCGAAGCCGGGTGATTTATTTGTGCTTGGCCGGGCGGGCTGGTCCGGTATGCCTGGTGCCAGGCTGGGATCGACCGCACGGATGCTGTTACGGCAGGCGCCCGGAGATGTGCTGTTGTGGCCTGAATCCCGCCCGTTATCACCGGGCAGGGTGGTGGTGTTGCTGAACCACGATCAGGGCGCGAATCACCGGGCTGTGCGGGTAGGCATGGAACTGGCCAGGCGTGGCCAGCGGGCGCTAACGGTACTGGTGCGCTCGGATGCCGCTGATGATCCTGGATTGCTTGAGGAGCTCGCCGCCATGCTAGAAACCGGGGGCATTCCTGCCCGCGTCAAGCGTTTGCCCAAAGCCGGCGCGGCTGCCATGGCCCGCGCAGTTCGAGAGGAGGGGGCCGCACAGGTGGTGATCAGCCGTCAGTGCAGCCTGTTCGAGCAGCAGGGCGGTGTCCAGCACGTCTGGCCGGTTGGTGGCGGCCAGCACCAGTACATTCTCATGGGCCTCGAAGCCGTCCATTTCCGTGAGAATCTGGTTCAGGGTCTGTTCGCGCTCGTCGTGGCCGCCCCCCAGGCCGGCGCCCCGTGAGCGCCCGACGGCGTCCAGCTCATCAATAAAGATCAGTGCCGGGGCTTCCTTGCGCGCCGTCTGGAACATGTCACGAACCCGCGCGGCGCCAACGCCCACAAACATCTCAATGAATTCGGAGGCGCTGATGCTGAAGAAGGGGACTTCCGCCTCACCGGCAATGGCCCGTGCCAGCAGCGTCTTGCCCGTGCCCGGTGGGCCGACCAGAAGAACCCCCTTGGGCATCACGGCGCCCAGGCGACGATACTTATCCGGAGACTTCAGAAAGTCGATAATCTCGGCAATGTCCCTTTTTGCAGACTCAATGCCCGCCACGTCGTCCAGTGTCGTGGTGGAGGTTTCCCTGCGGGCGCGGCGGGCCCTGGACTTGCCATAATCAAAAGGGCCGCCGCCCTGAGTCATGCGTTTCTGGGCGGCACCCCAGAACCAGAACATCAATGCCAGCAACAGAATCCAGGGCAGGAACCCCAGAATCAGCTCCTGCCACCAGGGGCGTCCGGAGCGGGAGCCACGTATCAGGATTTCCTGTCGTTCCAGTAGTGGCAGCAGCTCCGGGTCTTCCACCGGTGGTCTCAGCGTGACGAAACTGCTGGACGGTGGCCGGCTGTCGTTGGCAAATCGGCTGGCACCGGAATCCGTAAAGCGCCCGCTGATTTCTTCGGTGCGCAGGGTGACTTCGGCAATTTGACCGCTCATCACCGCCTGTTTGAACTCGGAATAGGCCAGTTCCTGCTGTTGCTGCTGGTTGGTGTCCTGTAGCCACAGGAACATCAGGAAGATGGCCGCGCTCAACCACAGAAACGACTACTGGTTGGGTATCGTCGGTTGCGGCTGCGGTGTCTGGTCCTGCTTTCCGGGTTCGTTGCTGGGTGTCATTTTGGCCTCCGGTCACCCTCCATGATTTTTGCTACAAACACCGATTTGCCGTAGGTCTCGAAGGACCATTTCATGGTGTCTGAGAGCACCGTCATCACTTCGTCGTACTCGCCGAAGATCTCGGTACTCATACGGCCGGGGTAGACCTCCAGGCCGGTCTGTTCCAGGCGTGCAATCAGATCCCAGATCGGTTGTTTGTAATCGTCCTTGAGCGGATAACAGCTCAGTTGTACGGAAAGATACATCAGTTACCTCCTGTCCGGGATGCGCCCGGTCAATATTGAATGGCTCAGAATCCCATGGCCGACGAAGTGCTGCGCCGGGGATCGGCTCCGCCGTAAAGCGTGCCGTCTTCGCCAATCAGGATGCTCTGGATAGCGCCCATGGCAGAGCCGGTGTTGATGGTGTGCCCTCGCGCCCGGAGCAGGTCCAGAGTGTCCGGGCTTATACCCTGTTCCACCCGAATTTCGTCCGGTAGCCACTGGTGGTGGATGCGCGGCGCACTGACGGCTGTCTGTATGTTCATATTATGGTCGATCACATTCATCAACACCTGCAAGGTTGTGGTGATGATGCGGGAACCTCCGGGGCTACCGGTCACCAGATAGTTGCGGCCGTCCTTGCGCACAATGGTCGGCGACATGGAGCTGAGCATGCGTTTGCCGGGCTCCACTTTGTTGGCTTCACCGCCGATCAGGCCATAGGCATTGGGAACACCCGGTTTGGTGCTGAAATCGTCCATCTCGTTATTGAGCAGAAAGCCGGCGCCGGCCACGGTAATGCCCGAGCCGTAGCTGAAATTGATGGTGTAGGTGTTTGATACCGCGTTGCCCCAGCGGTCCACCACCGAGAAGTGTGTGGTCTCCGGGCTTTCCCAGGGCCCAGGTTTTCCAGGCGCGATCTCGCTGGCGGGCCGGGCCTTGTTTGCCTTGATGGATTTGCGAAGTTGGTCGGCGTAGCCCTTGCTGGTCAGTCCGTGCAGAGGTACGGCCACAAAGTCGGTATCGCCCAGATATTCCGAACGGTCGGCGTAGGCCAGCTTCATGGCCTCGGCCATGTGATGGATGGTGTTGGCGGAATTGTGCCCCCAGTCGCCGATGGGGTAGTCCTCCAGGATGTTGAGGATCTGCACGATGTGAGCGCCGCCAGAGGAGGGCGGCGACATGGAATAGATATCAAAGCCACGATAGGTGCCGTGGACCGGCTGGCGAACGGCCGGTTCATAGTTGCGCAGGTCTTCGAGAGTAATCAGACCCTCGCCCCGTTGCATTTCCGCCACAATCAACTGGGCGGTTTCACCTTCATAAAAGCCCTTTACACCCTGCTCGGCAATGCGCTGGAGGGTGTCGGCCAGTTCCGGCTGGCGAAACACTTCGCCAGGTTGCGGGGCCGATCCATCTTCTTTGTAGAACGTGGCGCGAGTGGCCGGCCAGCGTTCAAGACGGTCCCGTGCCTGCTCCAGGCCTTCGGTGAATCGGTGGGGTACCACAAAGCCCTCCCGTGCCAGGCGAATGGCCGGGGCCAGAGCTTGCCTCAGGCTCAGGGTGCCGTGCCGCTCCAGTGCCAGCGCCAGCCCGGCTACCGTGCCGGGTACCCCGGCGGCCTTGTGGCTGAACCGGCTGCGTTCGCTCACGACATTGCCGTCCTGGTCCTGAAACATGGTTTCGGTGGCTGCAGCCGGTGCGGTTTCACGATAATCAATGGCTTCCGGGGCATCGCCGTTACCGGGCGAATAGACCAGAAAGCCGCCACCGCCAATGTTGCCGGAACGGGGTTGGGTGACGGCCAGGGCGAAGCCGGCAGTCACGGCGGCATCAATGGCGTTGCCTCCGTCTTTCAGTACATTCAGGGCAACTTCTGTGGCCAGGGTGTGGCTGGTGGCAACCATACCCTGGGTGCCTTGGGCTGGATGGAAACGTTCCCCTTCAAGAATGGCCTGTTCGTTGGCATTTGCGGTGATGGCGAGCAGGAGAAGCATCAGCGCGGCTGTCGCTCTCCAGAGCCGCCTGTGGCTGATTTTCGAAGCGGGGCTGTAGATCACTCTGTCCATGGTCGGATTCCTCGTTTCTGGCTGTCAGATAGGCTATCATAGCCGGTCATTTTTACTGGTGCGTACCGACCATCGCCGTGAATGTCCGGTTTGTGGTTTCCTGTCGCGCCCGCTTTCCCCGGATTCAAGTTAAGGAAAGGCTTCATGGAGCATACCTATCGTCTTGTTATTTCCTGCCCGGACAGGGTCGGGATTGTTGCCAAGGTGAGTAATTTTCTGTCCACCTATAACGGCTGGATTACCGAGGCGAGCCACCACTCTGATACCCAGGCCGGCTGGTTTTTCATGCGGCATGAAATCAAGGCCGAATCGATACCGTTCGGGCTGGATCAGTTCCGTGCCGCCTTTGAGCCGATTGCCCGCGAGTTCAACATGAACTGGCACATTGCTGATTCCGCGCGCCCCAAGCGGGTTATCCTGATGTGCAGCAAGGAATCACACTGCCTGGCCGATCTGTTGCACCGATGGCACAGCAAAGAGCTCAACTGCGAAATCGTTGCGGTGATTTCCAACCACGATGATCTGCGCCGGATGGTGGAGTGGCACGAGATTCCTTACCACCATGTGCCGGTGAGTAAAGAGAACAAGGCTGAGGCCTTCGCTCATATCGACGAGCTGTTCCAGCAGTACGAAACCGACGTGGTGGTGCTGGCCCGTTACATGCAGATTCTGCCTGCCGAGCTGTGCGGAAAGTACTCCGGCAAGGTGATCAATATTCACCACAGCTTCCTGCCATCGTTCGCCGGGGCCCGCCCATACCATCAGGCCTACAGCCGGGGTGTGAAGCTGATCGGGGCCACCTGCCACTATGTGACTCAGGATCTGGACGAAGGCCCGATCATTGAGCAGGACGTGATCCGGATCAGCCACAGCGATTCCATCGAAGACATGGTTCGCCTGGGTAAGGATGTGGAGAAGAATGTTCTGGCCCGGGGCCTGCGGTCCCACATTGAAGACCGCGTGATTACCTACGAAAACAAGACCGTGGTGTTTGATTAAGGCTTTACCACAGTTGCCCCCGGCGGGGGTGGTCTGTGGTATGCTTGGCGGCTTGTTGAAGAATAAAGACGGGGCCCGGAAACGGCCCCGGAACGACTTCCAGATAACGCAAAGGAACCTTTCTCGATGGGTGAGTTAGCCAAAGAGATCCTGCCGGTCAATATTGAAGACGAGTTGAAACAGTCCTACCTCGATTACGCCATGAGCGTTATCGTTGGCCGGGCATTACCCGATGTCCGGGACGGCCTGAAGCCGGTACACCGCCGGGTGCTGTTCGCCATGTCCGAGTTGGGTAACGACTGGAACAAGGCCTACAAGAAGTCTGCCCGTGTGGTGGGTGACGTTATCGGTAAATATCACCCCCACGGTGACTCTGCGGTATACGACACCATCGTTCGAATGGCTCAGCCATTCTCCCTGCGCTACCCGCTGGTAGACGGCCAGGGTAACTTCGGTTCCATCGACGGCGACAATGCCGCCGCCATGCGTTACACCGAAATCCGCATGGAGAAGATCGCCCATTCGCTGCTGGCGGATCTCGACAAGGAAACCGTCGATTACGTTGATAACTACGACGGCACCGAGCGTATCCCGGAAGTTCTGCCGACCCGTGTGCCCAACCTGCTGGTGAACGGCTCCTCCGGTATTGCCGTGGGTATGGCCACCAACATTCCGCCCCACAACCTGACCGAAGTGGTGAACGGTTGTCTGGCACTGATCGATAATCCGGATCTCACGGTCGATGAGCTGATGGAATTCATCCCGGGCCCGGACTTCCCCACACAGGGCATCATCAATGGCCGTGCCGGTATTGTGGAAGCCTACCGTACGGGCCGTGGCCGCATTTATATCCGTGCCCGCCACGAGATTGAGCAGGACAAGAAGACCGGCCGCGAATCCATCATCATCACCGAGCTGCCTTACCAGCTGAACAAGGCCCGTCTGATCGAGAAGATCGCGGAACTGGTGAAGGAAAAGCGCCTGGAAGGTATCTCTGAGCTGCGTGATGAATCGAACAAGGAAGGTATCCGGGTGGTGATCGAATTGCGTCGGGGCGAGAACCCGGATGTGATCATCAACAATCTGTTTGCCCAGACCCAGCTGGAAACTGTGTTCGGTATCAACATGGTGGCGCTGATCAACGGCGAGCCCAAGACCCTGAACCTGAAAGAAATGCTCGATGCGTTTGTGCGTCATCGTCGGGAAGTGGTCACCCGCCGCACCATTTATGAGCTGCGCAAGGCTCGTGAGCGGGGCCACATTCTGGAAGGTCTCACCGTTGCCCTGGCCAACATTGATGAAATCATCGAGTTGATCAAACAGTCGCCCTCCGCCGCAGAAGCGAAAGAAAAGCTGATGGACAAGGGCTGGGCACCTGGCGACGTACTGGCCATGCTGGAGCGTGCCGGCGAGGATGCTTGCCGTCCGGACGACCTGCCCGAGATCTATGGCCTGCGAGACGGCCTGTACCACCTGTCGCCGGAGCAGGCCCAGGCGATTCTGGATCTGCGACTGCACCGCCTGACCGGTCTGGAAACCGAAAAGCTCCAGAACGAGTACAAGGAAATCCTGGAGAAGATTGCCGATCTGCTGGATATCCTGGGTGATCCCGAGCGTCTGATGCAGGTGATTCGTGACGAACTGGCAGAAATTGTCAGCCAGTATGGCGATGAGCGTCGCACCGAGATCACCAGCTCCCGTCGCGACCTGACCATTGCAGACCTGATCGACGAAGAAGATCTGGTAGTGACCATTTCCCATAGCGGTTATGCCAAAACCCAGGCCGTTGAGGATTACCAGGCTCAGCGCCGTGGTGGCCGGGGTAAAGCGGCAACGTCGATGAAGGACGAGGACTTTATCGAGAAGCTGCTGGTGGCGAATTCCCACGACACCATTCTGTGCTTCTCCAACAAGGGTAAGGTGTACTGGCTGCGGGTGTTCGAGATTCCCCGTGGCAGCCGTGGCTCCCGTGGCCGGCCCATGGTCAACATCCTGCCGCTGGACGAAGGAGAGCGCATTACTACCTTCCTGCCGGTACGGGATTACCCGGAAGACCAGTTTGTGCTGATGGCCACCTCGGCCGGTGTGGTCAAGAAGACTCCGCTGCCGAACTTCTCGCGCCCGCGCAGCAGCGGCCTGATTGCCTTGAATCTCGATGAAGGTGACACCCTGATCGGCGCCGCCATTACCGATGGCTCGGCCGAAGTGATGTTGTTCTCCAGTGCTGGCAAGGCAGTGCGCTTCGCCGAAGAGCAGGTCCGCCCGATGAGCCGGACGGCCCGCGGTGTCCGTGGTATCAAAATGCCCGAGGGGCATCATGTTGTCTCCCTGATTATTCCTCAGGAAGGCGGAGTGATTCTGACGGCCAGTGAACATGGCTATGGCAAACGCACGGCCATTGATGAGTTCCCGGCGTACAGCCGCGGCAGCCAGGGTGTTATCGCCATGCAGTGCTCCGAGCGTAACGGTAATCTGGTGACCGCACTGCAACTGTTTGAAGGCGATCAGATGATGCTGATCTCAGATAAAGGCACGCTGGTGCGTACTCGCACCGATGAAGTGTCGGTACTGAGCCGGAATACCCAGGGTGTTCGGCTTATTCGCCTGGCTCAGGAAGATGAGCGCCTGGTGGGCGTTGAGCGGATTGCAGAATCCGATGATGATGAAGAAGTGGAAGGCGAGGAAACTGAAGAATGAGCAGGGCGTTCAATTTCTGTGCTGGTCCGGCCACCTTGCCGGAAGCTGTGCTGAAGCAGGCCCAGAGCGAAATGCTCGATTGGCGTGGCACTGGCATGTCAGTGATGGAGATGAGCCATCGCAGCGATGAGTTTGTTGCCATCGCAGAAGCGGCTGAGAAGGATCTCCGTGAATTGGCCGGTATTTCAGATGATTACGCCGTACTCTTCATGCAGGGTGGAGCTTCCAGCCAGTTCTCGACCATCCCGCTGAATCTGCTTGGTGACAAGACCTCGGCCGATTACGTGAACACCGGTATCTGGTCGAAAAAGGCCATTGCCGAAGCCAAGCGCTACGGTAATGTGAATGTGGTCGCCAGCTCTGAAGACAGCGGGTTTACCACCATTCCGGATCAGTCCGCCTGGAATACCAGCGCGGATGCCGCTTACCTGCATTACACGCCGAACGAAACCATTGGTGGTCTGGAATACGATTTTATTCCGGACAGCGGTGATGTACCGCTGGTGGCGGATATGTCTTCCACCATGCTGTCCCGGCCGCTGGATATCAGCAAATTCGGCCTGATCTATGCGGGTGCCCAGAAAAACATCGGCCCTTCGGGTCTGGTGGTGGTGATTATCCGTAAGGATCTTCTCGGCAAGGCCCGGAAAGAGACGCCGACCATGATGAACTATCAGGTCATCGCCGATAACGGCTCCATGTACAACACGCCGGCGACCTATTCCTGGTACCTGTCCGGGCTGGTGTTCAAGTGGCTGAAAGAGCAGGGCGGTGTCAAAGCCATGGGCGAGATGAACGCCCGGAAAGCGAAGAAGCTGTATGGCTTCATCGATGGCAACGATTTCTACGCCAACCCCATTGAGCCACGCTTCCGCTCCTGGATGAACGTACCGTTCACTCTGGCCGATGATGCGCTCAATGGCGAGTTTCTGAAAGGCGCGGAAGCCCGGCATCTGCTCAACCTCCAGGGGCATCGCTCTGTTGGTGGTATGCGCGCCAGCATTTACAACGCCATGCCGGAAGAAGGCGTCGACGCTCTGATCGACTACATGGCGGAATTTGCGAAGGAGCGGGGCTGATCATGACGGATGAGAAGACCCGCCTGGGAGAGTTAAGGGAAGAGATCGATGCCCTCGATCAGCAGATCATGGAGCTGATCAGTGCCCGGGCGAAGTGCGCGCAGGAAGTGGCCCATGTCAAAATGGCAGCCAATCCCGGTGAAGATGTTTTCTTTTACCGGCCTGAGCGCGAAGCTCAGGTGCTGCGCCGGATCAAGGAAAAGAATCCGGGGCCTTTGCCCGCCGAAGAAATGGCGCGGCTGTTCCGTGAGATCATGTCAGCCTGCCTGGCGCTGGAAAAGCCCATGCACATAGCCTTTCTGGGGCCGATAGGTACCTTCACCCAGGCGGCGGCGCTCAAGCACTTCGGGCATTCGGTGGTCAGTGTGCCACTGCCCGCTATTGATGCGGTCTTCCGCGAGGTGGAATCCGGTGCAGCGCACTACGGTGTGGTGCCGGTGGAGAATTCCACCGAGGGTATGATCAATCACACCCTGGATATGTTCATGTCCTCGTCATTGAAAATCTGCGGTGAGGTTCAGCTTCGCATTCATCATCATCTGCTGGTATCGCCGAAGCACAGGGATGAGGAAATCACCCGCATCTATTCCCATCAACAGTCGTTCGCCCAATGCAGGCAGTGGCTGGATACGCACCGCTATGGCATCGAGCGTATTACCGTTTCCAGCAATGCCGAGGCGGCGCGCCGTGCGGCTGAAGAGCCGGGTGCTGCAGCGATTGCCGGAGATATGGCGGCGGAGCTGTATGGTCTGGAAAAGCTCGCCAACAGCATTGAGGATCGCCCGGATAATACCACCCGCTTCCTGATCATTGGGCGGGAAGAAGTGCCGGCCAGTGGCCATGACAAGTCCTCTATTCTGGTCTCCATGCGCAACAAGCCGGGCGCTCTGTATCAGCTGCTTGAGCCGTTCCATCGTCACGGCATCAGTCTGACACGGATTGAAACGCGGCCTTCGCCCAGTGGCACCTGGGCTTATGTTTTCTACATTGATTTCGAAGGTCACATGCAGGATGACAGGATCAGCAAGGTGCTGGCTGAAATTGATGAAGAGGCCGTGGAGCTGAAGCGCCTGGGGTCCTATCCCATCGGCGTACTTTGATTTCGAATGTCGATCCTGAGGAGAGTTCAATGGCAGTGGATTACCAGAGTCTTGCGGTAAAAGGTGTTCAGGCTCTGTCTCCGTACCAGCCCGGCAAGCCCATTGATGAGCTGGCCCGGGAGCTGGGATTGAATCCGTCGGAGATCATCAAGTTGGCCAGCAATGAGAACCCGCTGGGGCCCAGTGAGAAGGCGTTGTCCGCCGCCCGAAATGCCCTCGATGAAATGTGCCTGTACCCGGATGGCAATGGCTTTGATCTGAAGCAGGCTCTGGCCCGTCGCTTTGGCGTAGACATTACCCAGATTACCCTGGGTAATGGTTCCAACGATGTGCTGGAAGTCATTGCTCGCTGCTTCGCCGACTCTGATAGCGAAGTGGTGTTTTCCCAGTATGCCTTCGCGGTTTATCCGCTGGTAACCCAGGCTATTGGCGCCCGAGGTGTGGCTGTGCCAGCAAAAGACTGGGGGCATGATCTGGATGCCATGGCCGATGCGGTGACCGAGCGCACCAAGCTAGTGTTTGTCGCTAACCCGAATAATCCCACCGGCACCGTACACACGGCCGATGCGATTGAAGCGTTTCTGGATCGTATTCCGGAACAGGTTCTGGTTGTTCTGGATGAAGCCTACTGCGAATACCTCGTTGGTGACGAGTATCCGGATGGTATTCGCCTGCTGGACAAATATCCGAACCTGATTGTCTGCCGCACCTTTTCCAAGGCGTGGGGGCTGGCAGCGCTGCGGGTGGGCTACAGCATCAGTTCTCCGGCCATTGCTGACATCCTGAACCGGGTTCGCCAGCCCTTCAATGTCGATACCGTTGCCCTGGCGGCGGCCACAGCAGTTCTTGAGGATGAGGCCTATCTGCAGAAATCCCGGGAGGTGAACGAAGCCGGCCTGCGACAACTGGCGGAAGGCTTTGATCGCATGGGGCTTTCCTACATCCCGTCGGCTGGCAACTTCATAGCCGTCGAGGTGGGAGAGCCCGCCGCTGGTATCTATCAGGCCTTGTTGGCCCATGGCGTCATTGTGCGCCCGGTTGCCAGTTATGGCATGCCCCGGCACCTGCGTGTATCGGTCGGCCTTCCGCAAGAGAATGAACGTTTTCTCGAGGCACTGGCTGGGGCGTTGGCGTCAGCAGGGCTGGGGGCGTGAAGTGACAGTACCGAGTGCGCCTTTTCGTAGGGTTGCGGTTATCGGGTTGGGGCTAATCGGCGGCTCCCTGGCCAGCGCAATCCGCATGCAACGGCTTGCGGGAACGGTGAGTGGTTTTGATACCCGTCAGGATGAACTGGCTCTCGGCGTTGAACTGGGTGTAATTGACGAGGCTGCGGACTCCATTGAGCAGGCCGTAAAGGGCAGTGATCTGGTGGTGTTAGCCGTTCCGGTGCGGGCGACCCGCGCGGTGCTGGAACAAATTCGGCCCGTCCTTGAAGAAGGCGCCATCCTTTCTGATGTGGGCAGCACCAAGTCCAGTTTTGTTGCCGATGTGGAGGCGGTATTCGGAGAACTGCCGCCCTGGGTGATACCGGGCCATCCCATAGCCGGTTCCGAAAAGAGCGGTATCCGTGCGGCCCGGCCCGATCTCTTTACCAATCACAAGGTAATCCTTACGCCGGCTCAGAATGCCGACCAGGCCGGCCTGAATCGTTTGCGGGCCGTCTGGGAAGGTGCCGGTGCGACTGTGCTTACCATGTCGGTGGGGTACCACGATGAGGTGCTGGCGGCCACCAGCCATTTGCCCCACCTGATCGCTTTTTCGCTGGTAGACACGCTCGCGGGCGAAGATGAGAATATGGATATCTTCCGCTATGCCGCGGGTGGGTTCCGTGATTTTACCCGGATTGCCGCGAGCGATCCGGTAATGTGGCACGACATTTTTCTCTCCAATCGGGATGCCGTGCTCCGGGTAATTGATCATTTTACCGAAGATCTGGATCAACTCCGTACTGCCATTGCCAGTGGCGATGGTGCCACGTTGCTCCGGGTTTTCAGTCGTGCCAAGGCGGCGCGAGAACATTTTTCCAAAATGCTTTCAGGACAGGCGTACGTGACTAACAACAGTGATAAACAGGTGACTTTCCAAATGCAGCCGGGTGGCACCGTCAAAGGTGATATCCGGGTTCCGGGCGACAAATCCATGTCTCACCGTTCCATCATGCTTGGTGCTCTGGCTGAGGGGACAACGGAAGTGAAGGGCTTTCTGGAGGGGGAAGACAGTCTTGCCACCCTGCAGGCGTTCCGGGATATGGGTGTAACCATTGAAGGTCCGGATGACGGTTTTGTGCGCATTCACGGCGTAGGTATGAAAGGCCTGCAGGCGCCCCGTGGCCCGCTGTATCTGGGCAACTCGGGCACGGCCATGCGTCTTTTTGCCGGATTGCTGGCCGCCCAGCCTTTCGATTCGGAACTGACGGGCGATGCCAGTTTGTCGAAGCGGCCCATGGGGCGCGTAGCAGATCCGCTGCGTGCCATGGGAGCGGTTATCGATACCGGTGAAGGTGGTCGGCCGCCGTTGAAAATTCGGGGTGGTCATGCACTCACAGGCATTCATTACGAAATGCCGGTGGCCAGTGCCCAGGTGAAATCCTGCCTGCTGCTGGCGGGGCTGTACGCTGAGGGCGTGACTTCGGTCACCGAGCCAGCGCCCACCCGGGATCATACCGAGCGGATGCTGGAAGGCTTCGGCTACCACGTTCATCGGGACGGAGCGACCGCCAGTGTTACCGGTGGTGGCAAGTTGTCCGCCTGCGCCATTGATGTGCCGGCTGATATTTCCTCCGCGGCGTTTTTCCTGGTGGCGGCCAGTATTGCCGAAGATTCCGACCTGACCCTTCGTCATGTCGGCATGAATCCCACCCGTGTCGGCGTGATCAATATCCTGAAACAGATGGGTGCCAACATTGAAGTGCTCAATGAGAAGGTCATCGGCGGAGAGCCGGTCGCCGATCTCAGGGTGCGGTCAGCCGTTCTGAAGGGCATCGACATTCCGGAGGAGCAGGTGCCTCTGGCCATTGACGAGTTCCCGGTACTGTTTATTGCCGCTGCCTGCGCAGAAGGGCGCACTGTTTTGCGCGGCGCCGAGGAGCTTCGGGTGAAAGAGAGTGACCGTATCCAGGTAATGGCGGACGGTCTTGCCGCTCTGGGTGTGGAAACCACCGTAACACCGGATGGCATCATCATCGATGGCGGCCAGGAAATCGGTGGCGGTACCGTGGAAAGCCATGGTGATCATCGCATTTCCATGTCGTTTGCGGTGGCATCACTGCGGGCAACCGGAGACATCCGGATCAACGATTGCGCCAACGTGGCCACATCGTTCCCGGGCTTTGTTGATCTGGCATTGCAGACAGGTATTCGAATTAACGCAGAAGGTAGTGATTGATGAGTGATAGCAAGGCACCGGTAATTACGGTTGACGGCCCGGGCGGTTCTGGCAAGGGTACCGTTACCCAGATGTTGGCCCGTAAGCTGGGCTGGCATCTGCTCGACAGTGGTGCCTTGTATCGCCTGACCGCCCTGGCGGCGGCCCGCCAGGGTGTTGCGCTGGACGACGAGCCGGCCCTGGTTCGTGTGGCCGCCGGCCTGGATGTCACGTTCCAGCCCACGCCGCCGGGTGAGCCCGCGAAGGTTCTGTTGGCCGGGGAAGATGTTACCTCCGAAATTCGCACGGAGACCTGCGGTGATAACGCGTCAAAAGTCGCCGTGATGCAACCGGTGCGCGATGCATTGTTGCAACGCCAGCGGGATTTCCGGGTAGGGCCGGGCCTGGTGGCCGACGGTCGCGACATGGGCACCGTCGTGTTTCCGGATGCGCCGGTCAAAATCTTCCTGACCGCCAGTGCCGAGGAACGGGCCCGCCGGCGCTACAATCAGTTGAAGGAAGCAGGTGTCGATGTTAACATTGACGCCCTTTTAGAGGAGATACGGGTTCGTGATGAGCGGGATATGAACCGTTCGGCGGCCCCCCTCAAGCCTGCGGATGATGCGCAAGTCATTGATTCTACGGGTTTGAGTATCGAAGAGGTGTTAGACAGGTGTATGGCCGCAGCAGGTCAGGCCTGACTACACCTTTTTGTCGTTGAAATGCCGGAACAGCGTACTCTGCCAGCCGCTGGCTGATTCCGGACATCGTTAACAGACCGTGTTGCTGGTGACACGGAGCACACTTGCGTTGATCATATAGGGCACATAATGAGCGAGAGCTTTGCGGATCTTTTTGAAGAAAGTCTAAAAGAAATTGACATGCAACCGGGTTCCATCGTCCAGGGAACCGTAGTTGACGTCGACAACGACTGGGTCACCGTTAACGCCGGACTGAAGTCCGAAGGCGTTATCCCCGCCTCCCAGTTCCTGAACGAAAAAGGCGAGTTGGAAGTAGCTGTCGGCGATGTTGTCGATGTGGCTCTCGATGCAGTTGAAGACGGTTTCGGTGAAACCCGTCTGTCCCGTGAAAAGGCCAAGCGCGCTGAAGCGTGGAAGGTTCTCGAGAAGTCCTTCGAAGCTGAAGAAGTGGTCAAGGGTATTATCAATGGCAAGGTCAAAGGTGGTTTCACTGTTGATCTGGCTGGCATCCGTGCCTTCCTGCCGGGTTCCCTGGTAGACGTTCGTCCGGTTCGCGACACCGCGCACCTGGAGAACAAAGAGCTCGAATTCAAGGTTATCAAGCTGGACCAGAAGCGTAACAACGTGGTTGTTTCCCGCCGCGCCGTTCTGGAAGCTGAAAACAGCGAGCAGCGTGAAGCTCTGCTGGAAACCCTGACCGAAGGTCTGGAAATCAAGGGTATCGTCAAG